>NZ_VLTE01000181.1:0-6551 GCF_007558965.1 Bacillus sp. HY001
AATTTAGTAGATAAATATACAAGTGCATTTGATGAAAAACGCAGTCCTCATAAACTACGACATACCTATGCTACAAATCATTATAAAGAAAATAAGGATCTAGTATTATTACGCGATCAACTTGGCCATACCTCTGTTGAAGTTACTAGTATTTATACTAATATTAATAACGAGAAGAAACGCGAAGCCATTGATCGATTAGAAAAAAGACAATTTGAATAAAAACAGGATACTTCCTTAAAGAAGTATCCTGTTTTTATACTGTTGAATTTATTACTCAGTGATAAAAAAACTTACCAGCCTGAAACACCAGTTAATACAGCTTGATTGGCTGAATTACATTTATTATACACTTCCCAATAAGCATCTACGATCCAACCTTTTTTATACTCTCTATCAGCTGAGAACGCTGCATATAGTGCTGTGCCTAAATTCACTAATTCGAATTGAGATGCTGACTCAATATTCTTGACTCGTTCTTGTAAATTAGCTGAAAAGGCTTCAATATCCTTTTGTGATGTTAACTGTTGAATTTGTTGGTATAAGTAATTTGAAAGCCCCTTAGCGGGTATATTATTTGATAATGCACTTAAAATCTTTTCAAGTAAACTCTTTTTCATTCTTGTTCAACCCCATTTCAATTTATGTAAACTAAACGTATTAGGTTTTTATATAATACATTATATCATTATATTATGTATTATATATGTAATCACGAAAAATCACCGTTCAATTTTTCTATCCCCCCTTAACTAAATAAAGGTGAAATTTTCATATTCACTTGGAGCAGTTGCCCTTAATCCCAACCACTTTTTCTCTTTTCTTGTTCTATTGTTATGCGTTCTTTATATTCATAAGCCTTTATTTCATTACCTACATCAATTTGGTTAAAAACATCACTTTTCACGTCTATAATTCGCATCTTTTCATTCGTATATAATGTAATAAGATGTTTGTCTGGAGAACCTGTATCACCCATAAGAGGATTTCCAGGATCGCCTTCAATAAATTTTTTATCGATAACCTTCGCCTGTACTAACCTTCCTTTTTTTACTGTCTCTTCTTCAATTTCATATTCTGTCATAGCTGACTGTATTGCCGGAAAAATAAACCACACAATTATAATCGTAATAATAGTTATAAAAAAACACACTATAACATTTGCATTGGTTTTTTCATTAGATTTATGCATTATATTTATCCCTTCCCAGTTATGAAAATCACTTCTCTCTTACTTCTACAATTCTTTCTTTACTGAGTTGAATTCCTTCTTCTTCACTTATAGCTTATTAATATTCATCTCGGCACTCCCCCTTTCAGAGTATTAATTTTAGAATAATATATATATAAATTATATATTTTATATATACGAAAAACAACAATAAACTTAATGAAGTTTATTGTTGTTTTTTGAGCGATGAGTGAATTAACTTTTTTTTCAGAATTTTATTGATAAATAAATTAAAATTACATAATATATCCTGCTTTTCTGCTATGATGGTAATAAATAGGATACTCTATAGGATGGGGGAATATATAATGATTGCTTCGATAAAGGGTAATGAGCAAATCACAAAAATGTTAAATGACTGGTATATAGAGATTCGTGCCAGACATATTGGAAAGGCGCATAAATTAAAAGTTGAAATTGATCAAAAAATACACAATATTGAAGAGGACCAAAACCTGCTTTTATACTATTCTCTTTTAGATTTTCGTCATCAATATATGGTTGATAGTTTAAGCATTGGAAAAGACAGTTTTGATAAGGTTGAATCATTAGAGGTGCCTGCAGATCAGTTTTTATCGTACTACTACCATTTCTTTAAAGCTATTCATTCAAATATTACAGGTAACTTTACAAGTGCGAAAGAACATTACAACAAAGCTGAAGAACTATTAAACCATATCCCGGATGAAGTTGAACATGGAGAATTTTATTTCAAACTATCCACTTTCCATTATCATATCTATAAGCCATTGGCGGCTATCAAAGAAGCAACTAAGGCAAAAGAGATTTTTAAAAAGCATGCAGGATATGAGGCTACTATTGCGTTATGTGATAATTTAATTGGTTTAGCTTGTACACACTTAAAACAATTTGAAGAAGCTGAAGAACACTTTATTACAGCTATTAATACATTTAAAAAATCAGGTGAAGAAAAATTTATTACGTTTGTTCGTCACAACTTAGGATTAATGTATGCTGGCCAAAATTTATCTGAACTAGCAATACGATACTTATCTGAAGTAATACAAGAACTCCCTAAAGACTATAAAGCAATCTTTATTAAGGCTAGAGAGCATATGGAAATGGGAGATTCAGAGGAAACTTCTAACCTTATAGATAAAGGATTAGAAGTTTGTAAAGAGCTTAAAAATGAAGAGTACGAACATCACTTTTGGATTTTAGAAAAGTTAAATCAAAAAGTAACCGCTGACGAATTAGAAAAGACAATTAAAACAGGAATCTCTTATTTTGAGAGAGAAAACCTACATGAGTACGTACAAGAATACGCTAAAAAATTAGCAGTTTTATTCCATCAAGAGAATAACCGTTCAAAAGCAAGTGATTATTTTTACCTTAGCCATCAAGCCGAAGAAAAAAACTTTGAGAAGGAGGCTTTAAAATGAGAAAAGTAATTTTTAGCTTAATCGGGATTACAGCTGCATTCACATTTATTTTGAATTCTAGCCATGCAACTGATACACAGAAAGCGCTTAGTGAGGAAAAAATTGTACAATATGCTCACGGCCATACTGGCGGATGATAAAAAACAAGGGTCTTCACTTCATTGTGAGGACTTTTATTTTTATATGGGGATCCCTATTATAAAATTACAAAATACAATCATTTCAGAATCTTAATATAGAAATTAAAAGTAACTGGTTCCTTTTGCATCCATAAAAGGGAGCTTAAAATTTTAAGAGAGGAATTAACTATTAATGCATACACAAGAAGATTTCTATAAAAAATTAATAGAGGAACAAAGACTAGTAACAATATTTTTAATAAACGGAGTAAGAGTACCTGGCATTATTATTGCTGTTGATAAATTTTCAGTGCTAGTCTCCAGTAACGGAAAGCAACAATTCCTTTATAAACAAGCTATTTCAACGGTTTCTTTATAAATATAAATCTGCTTAAAATTGAATTTTTTTAATTTAAAAAGTGGTAAAAACAAAAAAGGAATCCTTAATAAAAGGATTCACCCCAGGAAATATAGATAAATAAAAAGAATTAAGTTTATTATAAAATAAAAGCATACTAAACATATTGAGAAACAAAAAATATTGAAGGTTGAAAGCAAAGAATAATGTTTGCTATACTAAATGCGCACAAATATATGCAAAATCACAAATAAAATAAGGGCAGCTATGCTAGGCTGCCCTTATTTTATTTTTAATTTCATAATCCGCTATTTAATTTGAGGTATTTATAAACCTAGTACACTAACAATCTGACATGCTTTGGAATTTGCAATATGATAGTACATCTCTAACCCTCTTCTTTCCGAGCGGAGAATCTTGCCACGCATCTTAGATAAGTGCTGAGATACAGTTGATTGAGGGACATCTAATAGCTCTGTTAATTGTGTTACATTACAAATTTTGCGGTGTTCTAGCTCCTTCACAATTTGTAACCTAACTGGATGGGCCATAATCTTTAATAATTCTACATCCGCCTCTGGGATTTTGTACATTTCATTACTTGCTTGAATAGTTGTCATTTTAATTTCTCCTTTTATAATTTTGTTTTATTTTAATTATCTATTTTTAAGTATGTTGTGTTTACTTGAGTACATTGTTCATAACCACTATAATGTTTATTCTTTTGTCTCTCTATCAGATTCAATATATATAAGTATTATGATGACTAAAAATCCAATAAAAGATAGCATAGGTATCGAAATGAAACCGAATAAATTTAAGTAATCTTCTGTACATGAAACTCCTACTGAACAAATCTTCATCTCATTAATAGGAAATGCTTGTATTGTAATTTGATATACAGATAATATTAAACCGATACACGTAAATGGAAATGCATACATGCTGACGCGCGGATCTTTTCTATACATTCCTATCCCCAATATTAATACTAATGGATACATGGCCATTCTTTGGTACCAGCATAAATCACATGGCGGCAGCTTCATCCATTCACTAAAAAATAAACTAATTAGCATTGCACTAGTAGCTATCATCCAAGCAATTGCAATGTGGTACTTACGAATCCATTCCATTTTATGTTCTCCTCACACGATTTTAATTGTATTGAAGGTTTTATAATAAGGATGCAATATTATCTCAATTATCTATTTAGAATGTCACTAATTTATTTCCGTATTTGGAATAACCGGTTTCAATGGATAGTATCCAATCATTTAGATCTTCCCAGTCATACCCCTTATCTTTCAACTCTGGTGGAAAGCAATTCTCAAAATCATCACGCATTCCGTACATAGTTTCTAATGCTGTTTCTAGTGGACCGAATCTATATACAATATGTGTTTTCACTCGTTTGTTTTTCTTTTCTGCTACAGCCAAATATACATATCGTCTTTCCTTTGCTAAAACGAACTTCAAAAACCCTGGAATTTGACTCATCTAAAAAATGCCCCTTTCGGTTTTCCTTACCCCTTTCTTTTGTATACGAGTAAGGAAAACAAGCGTTTTTGCCGTATTAATTTAAGAGGTGTCTCATTTTTTTGCTTTGAAAATACAAGACCACACTCATCATCACAATATTTATTACACCGGCTGCAGCTCCAATTTTTGCAATAACATATACAAATTCATTACCGCTAAATGGAAATAGACTCAAAAAAATAAAAAAAGTAGAAATAAAAAAAGATAAGAGCATGTTTCTTTTGTTCCCATTCATTCAAGAAACCTCCTTTTGGAATAAGTATTGATATTAAGCTGCATCATTACGGTTATAATGCCGATTCTTTTCATCTACAAATCCTTTAATGCCCCACACACCAGCCTTTAATTCTTTTGCTTCTTTTTCTGCTTCTAGCATTTCAGGTAGAAATGTAGTATTAAGTCTAGAGATATAGGCTATAATCCCATAACCAGACTTGACCATTAATTCATTAATATGTATTCCGTTACAAAATACATAAGCCAATTTCCTACCGTATTTGTCTTCTTTTTGTCCCCGATCATAAACCAAAGTTACACTTTTCCCTTCTAGTTGTTTCTTTAAAAAGGAAGAGGCTTCTTTTCCCATCTTTTGTGGTGGGATTTTTTGAGATACAGACTCAGGAGTATCCAATAACAGTAACCGTACCGTCTGTTTCTGCCTCTTTACGTTCACGTCTATCGTATCTCCGTCCTTTATATGTAATACCTTCCCTTTAACAGTCTCTAAGTCTTTTATTTTTCCCTTATAAGCTTCTGGAACATCAACAATACCTTTCCCTTCCATGTGCTGTTGTATCCCGTTTTGTACTGCTTGGGCAGGTCTTGATTCATTATTTATTTGTGTCGAATTGCTACATGCTGCCATTTGAAGTACGAATGATGTTAAACAAATAGCCTTAATCCATATTTTCATATCGAAATTTCTTCCTCCTAATCAAAATTCGTAAATAGCTGCATCTCAAAAACAAATAAAAAAGGACACACCTATGGCATATATATGCGTAGGTGTGTCCTTTTGCAAGATAGTTTTAGAAGTATTTTGTTACTTTCATCATATCATATTTCTTATTAATTTTATATATGAAATTTAAGATTTTGCGATATTATTTCTTCTTCTCATATATAAACGTGACTCTCTTCTGTGTAGAGTCATATGTTAATTTCGCATCGAATGATTTTCCTGTTTTTTTCGATATGAATCCTTTTATTGTATCCGTCATATTCTTTTCTAATAATTTCTTGATTTGACTAGCTGTAATTCTTTTTTCAAGTATCATTCCTGAAACAATGAAATCACAGCCCTTCTTGTACTGTTCGCATAGATAGTTTGTTTTCCCTATTATGACTCTACTCTGGCATAATGGGCATTTACCTACTGTACGATCCTCTGCAGTTGGAAATTCAAAACAAATACTAAGGTCCGGGTTTAATCGAATCGCAGCTGTGAATTCTCCTTTTTCTCCACTAAAACCACTAATGAAGTCTGTTACATTGTTATTCACTAGTTTTTTAATCTGGCTATCGGATAATTTCTTTCCTTTAATTTTAGCCGGCAACATAAAATCGCATCCGTTTTGATATTCTGAGCACCCAAAAAACGTTTTACGGTTTAGGATTTGTCCTTTTTGACACTTTGGACACTGACCTAGCGATAATTCTTCAACTGAAGGCAAATTAAAGCTGACTTCACCGTTAACGAATGCTAAATAAGCAGAAAATTCTTTGCCATTAGATTTAAATCCTTTTATAATGTCCGTTTTATTTTCTTCAAACAGTTTTTTAATTTGTGCTGCAGGAATCGTTTTTTCTTTTATTCTTTTGGGTAATCCAATGTTACAGTTTGGATGATTGCTACACCCGAAAAATTTCCCTCTATCTAAAATTATTCCATTTCCACA
>NZ_VLTE01000182.1:0-6659 GCF_007558965.1 Bacillus sp. HY001
TTCTTGAATTTAAGAACACCGGATTTTTTACATTTTTTACATTATTTTACATAATTGAAAGATAAAAAAATACATGTATTAAAAAATACATGTATTAATTATTATTAATTTGTTTTCTCTTCTTCTTCTTCTGAATGACATGATAGTTCGAATAATTTTACAGGCATATCCTTTAATGCTTTAGGAACTTTTGAAAACATCGCTTGTAATGTTAAATTGACATCATCTTTGCTACCGGCGTACAAAATGTTCGGATTCATAAAATACACATTTGCTCTCGAATTATTACCTTGAACACCTGTTTTTGAAACAGCCAGTATGCCTTTTGCTACTAAAGATTTAACAATAGGATTGACATTATTTTTAGTTCTTTTCAACAAAGTTGCGATATCTGTTTGTGTTAAAGGAACTGGACTTTTTTTATGAATATCATCCACAAGACAATTTGATAAAAAACCAACTTTACGACTGATTTTCCATAAAAATATAATCTCTTTATCATCTAAATAATCAATCTCTTCGAGATAATCAACGTTATCCTGAAGCATTTGAGCAAATTTTGCTCGATTCTTGATTTTACGCTCTGGAACAAGTTTCATTCCTCGCGCGTTAGCTCTTGATTGCAAATCATTTGCTAATTCCCATTCTTCATCTGAAAAAAACTTTTCTTTTTCTAAGTCTCTTTTTCTAGCGTTTCGATCCGCTTGACTAAAATCAATTGCCATTGATTTTGCTCCTCTCCTGAAGAAAATGCAACAAGCATTCTAGGAGATTCACCGTTATTTTTTTATTATCCGTAAAGGGTTTTACCCTTGATTTTTAAATGAAAATTCATTAAAATTAAAACTAGAAATCAACGTTTTGGTGATAAATTACGATGAATCACCCAAAGTCGAGTGCTCCAACACTCGGCTTTTTTTTATGCTTGTCTATTCAATTCTAGCTTAAAAACTCAAATTTTGTAAGATGCTTTACCTAATCGAATAATTTTTCTAATCGATACTTTCTGTATGCTTTTGTTTTCGAAACATCATAAACTTGTTCCAACCTCGGTGTTATCAAAGGTCCACTTCCATAACAAATACCAATGATTGGACAATCATCTAATTCTTCCCCTAAAGATAATCTGTGCACATGAAAATCTATCATTCTCATGTGATATTCTTCTAAATCTTCTTGTTTAATTATCTTCATGAAACTTCTGTCATATAATCCGAAATATTTTTTTACATTATATTCATAAACAAAATTAAATCCAATTGGCTGTTCGTTTTTTTGAACTGGAAACCTTATTCTCTCACAAAATATTGCATCAATATATATTTTCCCAGCTTCTAGCAAAGTCAAATCATCTTCTTCTATTATAGTTTTTCCAATCACTTCATTTTCTTCATACCATCTAAAAGATGACATGCAATTCACCTCTTTATTTTGTTGGCACTTCTTTCTTTTCTTTTGAAGTATTTGTTGCTGCATCTTTCTTTTGACGTGTACCAGTAGCACGCTTTGGCTTTTTCTCTACTTCGAATTTAAAAGCACGTAACATTTCTAATTCTTCTTTCATTGCTTTGAAATCACCTAACGTTAAACGCTCGAATGCAACGAATTCCATTAGACTTTCCTTGTTAATAAGCCATTTTCGAGTCTCCACACGACCTTTTCCAATCAATAATGCATCAATTTTCCCATCACGAATCCAACGCATTGTAACTTGTGTATTCGTACTTTTCGTTACGCCATGATCCAAAAGGATTTTATGTGCATCTTCCAGTGAAATCGTGAATTTTTCCTTCATTTCTTGCGTCATTTCTTCAATTGAGATTTTTTTTGACATTGTTTTTTCCTCCTAATTACAATTAAGTACATGTATTTTTAATTAAATGTATCCATCTATATTTTTAATATACAGTAAATGTATTGAAAAGTAAATATAATTTTAAATAAATTTATTAAAAAATATATTTAATCTATTTTACATTTACTATTAATTATATTTACTCAAAATTATATATATCCTTCTTTAAATTTATTATACATTAAATTTATTTTTATGTAAATCCATTTTAGGTCATTACTTTTACTTTTGTGTAAATCTATTTATTGCCATGACTTTACTATTTTGTACATGTATTTTATATCTCTTAAACGTTGTTAAATCAACGATTTTTTGCGATTACTAAAAATAAATTGCGGAGACAATACATGTATTTTTATCTATATTTTTACTTTTGTGTAAATCTAATTTAGGTATATAAATTTACTATTGTGTAAAACTATTAAAATTACTTTAAAATACTTTTACTCAAAAATAAATTTACTATACAATAAATGTATTTTAAAATACTTTTACTGTATAGTAAATTTAATAGGCGTTTCATTTTTTTTTGATTTTCGAAAAAAAGCGAGAAATGGCGAGGATTTGGAAAACTCTCGTGTATCTTCTTAGTTCATCGACCCGTTTTTTGGCGATTTCCTCGAATCCGCACAAGGTACTGGCATTGCCATGAGAGGCTAACACAAGGCTTTCTCATTGTAAAGCCGGGAAAGATGGCTTGACAACGAGGCTCTAGCCCTTGTGTTTCTAAGCCAGTGCGCCAGTACCAACTGTGCTCCGCACTCGTCTTCCCGATTTTCCGTCAAAACCTATCAATAATCAGCATAATATCGTACAACATCTAAACGATAGTGACCCAAATCCAAGCTAACTAGAAACTGGCACATCTCTTTATTTGTAAGTTTACGCCCTTCGTTCTTCGAACCTTCGGTTATTTTTTTACGGATATTTTTTATAACTGCATCATATTTTTGCTTTGTTTTCTTGTCCTGACAACGTTTTGCAACTTCTTTTTTTAATTGATTCTTACTGTAACTTTTGTATTTATCCATTTGCGCTTGTGCATATGCTTTGCGACCTGAATGTGTTGTGTATCTTTTTCCGTTACGATCCACCCCAGCATTGACGGCTGCACCTCGTATTTCTTCTTTTGCACGTTTTCCAAATTCCTCATTTGTTAATTGATTTTTATCACGTTTTCGAGCAATAATTACCTGGCTTCTTTCACTTTTTCCAGTGCATAAATTTTTCAACTTCTCTAGTAATTCTTTACTTTCAATTTTAACCGTTCTCTCGTGCCCGCCTTTGCCTTTTATATAGACAGTGCCACTCTTAAAGTCTATATCACTCACTTTTAGTTTTACGGCTTCGTGAACACGCATTCCAGCGTACCGCTGTAATTCGTGTACTGTTTTTATATCTTCTCTCAAATGTTTACTTGTCGTTGCTACATTTAGTTCTTTTTGAACTTTTTCATAGTCTGAATGATTTGCCTTTAATACCGTCGAATCAGCCGATTTACGGAAGATTCCACGCTCTGTGAGTGTATTTAACATATCTCGTTTATCAGCGACCTTACATGTATGTTTAAACGTTCCTGTTTCAGCACTCGCAACACGAAAAGAATGAAACGCATGCGCCATTTGGCGCATAGAAAATGCGGAAGCATTTCCTTTTTCAAAGGCTTGAATTTTTGTTTCGAGATATTCCATTGCGTGGCGAGGTTTCGCCCTATCCACGCTAATTCCATGCGTTTGTATTAACCAATTGTTATATGATTTCACGATTCCGCAATATGTGTTTATTGTTGAATCAGTTAATTGTTTTTTGGTTGTATTATTTTCATCAAAAGTTATTTTCATATCTTTAACTTTTTCATAGACTTCATCAATTTTTAAATCAATATCATTTGTAATTTTGCTCATTTCGTCACCCCCTATATACAAAATCAAGAGCAAGAACCCAACCCCCGTGAACCTTACAATATCAAGGCACAACAAAAACGAGGTCTCATTTGGGTGGGTTCGATCTATTTTTTTTAAAGACCAAAAAAAATAGACCGAACCACCCAAATTAAACACACAAAAGCAATCGCGAAATCTCCCTTCGGGCGATTTAAGCTCACTAGAGTCAAAGTCAAAATCAAAAGACCAAAAGCAAAAATCAAGGTCAAAAGATTAAAAGACAAAGGCTCAAGATAGCTACGCCATCTTGTTGCGATTGGCGTCTATAAATAGACTCCAAGGCTCTCCCATACATTTTGCACCAAAATGTATAGTCAAATGAGCGTACAACGGTATTGCGGTCTGGAATTTTTGAGTAACCCAGAAATTACTGTTCTTGCGATTTGTTTTGTGGTTAAAAACCTTTGTTACAGATTTACATTTATTCAGTTGTAAAAATATTTAATTGTAAAACTTGTTCCCTTCGTATTTTTTGATTTGTCATCTCCTTAAATTTTTATTTTTTATAATATTTTTTTCCATTCTTGCAAGCAAGAATTCTATTTTCTTTTAAAGCTATTTATAAAACTACTTGGGAAAGCTTTATATTGCTCCTTTCTTAGATTATTTTTTCCCACGTCTTAAAAACATTTTGCTTTGCTATTGTAATGATCCCCTTTCATTTTTATGACGTGAATTTTTTAGTTTTGTAAAATACACGATTACTTGAATCACGTCCCAAGATTCATAGTATAAAATTTCGTATTTCATATTTGCTTAACCGCAAGCGTTTAAACAAATAAGTAATTGGTTTTAAAATTACTATGAATATATACAAATTTTACCATTAATCAACTGATTTTGATGAAAAAACCTTATTTTTTTATGCTTTTGAAAAGGTCTTACGACCTTAAATGTTTTTCTTTCCGGGGTAGAGTCCTGAAAATGCGGATTTACAACGGTAATGTAATTTTCACCCATAAATAAAGCCGATTTTAAGAAATCGACTGTTGAACTAAAGCTCCCTTTACTTTAAGTACATTTCTTCACAATCTTTAGATTAATTTATTGGATTATTTTTATGTGAAAGAGTGATATTAAATAAGAGCTTTAATTCGATTGACAAAAAAACCGTCCAGACGGTATATTATATGTATCTAAGTTATGGAGGTTATTATGTCTATTTCAAAGCATGCTAATAAGAAAAAAAATATATTGATTGCTGCATCTGAAATTGTAAAAGAAGAAGGAGTTGTCAAACTCACATTAGAGGCAGTCGCCCAAAGAGCTGGCGTGAGTAAAGGTGGATTATTATACCATTTTCCTAGCAAGGAAGCATTAATTAAAGGAATGGTGGAAGATTGGACAAATAATTATTTCGAATGCATTAATACGTTAGTTAATAACGACGATGATAACGCAATAGGAAAATGGAATAGGGCTTATCTTAAATCTACATTTTCCGATTTAGAAAACAATAATCTAAATTCCGCACTAATGGCTACTATGTTTATTAATCCAGATTTATTAGATGAATTCCGGCAGAGATACGATATTTTGCATACAAAGTTAATAACTGATGGAATTGATCCTGTCAAAATAACAATTACAAGATTATCCATAGATGGTCTTTGGTTTTCAGAAATATTTGGAATGGCACCATTAAATGAAGAACTAAAAACACAAGTTTTTGATGAACTAATAAACATGATTCAGGAGGACGAATAATGTCATATCTATATTTAGCACTTGCAATAGTGGGGGAGATTATTGGCTCTTCCCTATTAAAAGCATCTGAAGGCTTTTCAAAACTCTATCCTACAATAGGGGTAATAATAGCTTTCGTTGGTTGTTTTTTCTTTTTATCCTTGTCGCTAAAAACAATCCCCTTAAACACTGCATATGCATTATGGGCAGGTTTAGGACTTGTTTTGACTACAGTAATTTCAGTTTTAGTTTGGAAGGAAAAACTTAACATGGCTAGCATTGCAGGAATAACACTGATTCTTGTAGGAGTTGTAATATTGAATTTGTTTGGACCAGGACATGGAGAATCTGGTCATGAAGCAAGCGAAACTATTACAATGAATGAGACAATGGAATAACACATAAAAAAGTCCTTCTTAATAAAGAGAAGGACTTTTTAGCTTAATTAAGGGTATTTTTTGAAGTCCTTATTCAACAAACCTGCGTACGTTAGTTTAAGTGTATCACTTCACAATTCCAATAGAGTAGAGTTTATTGAGACATAATGAAATTAGCGTTTTAAATGACTTCTGACTGTCTCATAAGACTTGTATCAAATGCTTACCGTTGTAAATCCGCATTTCCCTGACGCTACCCCTTTCCTAAGCAAAAATGTTTTTAAGTCTTTTATTCTTTTACCGTATTAAATTTGATACGGTTTTCATATGCTTTTTTGGGTTGAGCTGGCTGGGGTTTGGGGCTAGCCCCAAGGGTTTTTATTACACAAAATATTGATAGAACGGAAATGTACGCACTAAGCGACGGAGCAATTAAAATGGATTGTTCAAGTGATAATCCGAAAAAGTGATAACTTTTTTGGTTTATCGCTTGGCACAAGCCATGCCAATTGCGGAGAATTTTGAGTCAAGATAAAGAGTGGAGATTTTTTGCGGTTTTTGCAAAAAATACTACTCGTTTCTTTACTCAAAATTAGCGTTAATAGAGAGTGAGATAGAACAACATTGTTAATGTATTAAAAAGTCAATAATATCAATGGTTTGTTGCACTTTTCGTAGTTCTTGAATTTAAGAACCATAGTTCTTGAATTTAAGAACACCGGATTTTTTACATTTTTTACATTATTTTACATAATTGAAAGATAAAAAAATACATGTATTAAAAAATACATGTATTAA
>NZ_VLTE01000183.1:0-1155 GCF_007558965.1 Bacillus sp. HY001
GGGGCAGGTTTTTATTTAAATGCAACACAAGATCCATGGGCAAAGCATTATCATATGTATACGTATATCGTAGATGAATTAACAGCTATTGCGTCAACATTGATTCCTAATTTTTCAGGAGAAGAAAGTATAATGGGTCATTCAATGGGAGGTCATGGTGCTTTAGTAATTGGCATGAAAAATGCTGCGAGATTCAAAGCGATTTCTGCCTTTTCTCCTATTGTAAGCCCTAGTCAAGTCCCATGGGGCATAAAAGCCTTTTCCTCTTATTTAGGTGAAGACAAAGATTCTTGGAAAGAATGGGATGCGTCAGAACTGGTTAAAGAAGCTGGTATGCCACCTGTTCTCATTACGCAAGGAATTCAAGATGAGTTTTATCCAAAACAATTAGATGAAACAATTTTCCTAAAGAATGCTCAGAAAAATAATCAAGTAGTAAATTACAAGAAAATAGAGGGTTATGATCATAGCTATTTCTTTATTGCTACTTTCTTAGAGGAACATTTTGCTTTTCATATGAAGTACTTAAGATAATTCTTTTTTACGAAAAATATCCACATTGTAATTGAATGTGGGTATTTTTTGATAACTGCATGTTGTTATATTTTTAAGTTTATTATCTATAAAATAAGAAATTATTTGAAGCATGGGTAAGCTAATTGGGGGTATCGTTAAATTGAATTTCAAAAAAATGTTAGTCAATGACCGTGTTAAACCATACTTATTAAAAGCCCGTTATGGGATTGAAAAAGAAAGTAAACGAGTAGATTTATCGGGAAATTTAGCTAAAACAGATCATCCTAAAAGTATTTCGTTGCGAGATGATCATCCATATATTCAGCGTGATTTTTCAGAATTACAGATGGAAATAATTACACCTGTTACTGAGACATTAGAGGAACTGTTTGATTACCTAGCAGCAATACATGATGTTGCTTATCGTTCTATGGGTAAGAATGAAATGCTTTGGCCATTAAGCATGCCACCACAGTTACCAGAAAAAGACGAAGATATTGTGATTGCAAAATTGAAAAATGCTGAGAATGTTCAATATCGTCAAACTTTATCGAATTCTTATGGCCGTCGTAAACAAATGCTTTGTGGTGTTCATTTTAACTTTGAATTTGGCGATGAGTTAATTCAGGCTTTATTTAA
>NZ_VLTE01000184.1:0-1772 GCF_007558965.1 Bacillus sp. HY001
TCTAGCCGAGAGGCTTTTGATTTATTGGTTACAGCAGGATTACTTAGCGCTGATCTAGCAAATAAGTTAAAAGCAATGGTTGGATTTCGTAATATTGCTGTTCATGATTATCAAAGTGTAAATTTAGATATTGTTCGTCAAATTATTGAAAAACATTTAACTGATTTTAAACTATTTACGAAAGAAGTAATGGGGATATTGGAATTTTAGGCAAAAGAACAGATTAATAGGACTGAGAAAAAAAGTAATTCTATGATTCCCAAACCAGCTATTGAAACAATTACTTAATTTCGTAAGAAGGAACGTGGTCATAAGATGTATTTGTTTATGTTGTAGCGAGGTTTTGCATGAGATGTGTGTAGTTAATAGTAGGAACAATATCCACATACAATTTTATCAACAAATAAGTAAATATTTTCAAAACTAATTTTTATACATATAATGTATATTAAAAACAAAAAAGTTTCCTTGTGGAAACTTTTTTGTTTTCGGTAAATTTATAGTGGTAAATTAATATGCAGTTTTTGAAAAAAATGATGAATCATGTCAAATCATCTTCATTTACACGAACATGAACGTGGTATAAAAATGAAGCATATCTAAAATAATTAAAGGGGCTGAAAAAATGATTAAAAAACTTATTATTGGTTCTATTGCTTTAGGCACAACAATAGGAGTGAGCAGACCTACATTTGCTGCTACAATACATTCTCCATCACAGTTTAAAGAAATTCAAAATGTTCATGTGCAATCCCTACACTCCCCATGGCAGTATTTAGGGCAAACTTCAAGGGAACTTCAAATTAAAAGTAAGGATCCAAAAGTACTAGCTTTTGAACTAGCAAAAGAAGCGCCATTTTACGAAGAAGAATTAGTAGACATATGTTCGGTAATTTTAGATGCAAATGTAGACGTTATATATTGGACAAGTAAGGAATGGGTTAGATTTGAAGAAGGAAATTATGAATTTAAACATGAAATTAAAATTTTTAGAGATAAAGAACGTCAGCAATTAATTACTGCACTAGAATCTTAGAACTTCTACAAAAAAGAAGCTATTTTTAGTATGCTATTCTCTCCTCATAGTAGATAGGAAAAAGAAAACACATTAACCTATTTATTATAGAGGGGATTTTTCTATGGGTTAAATTAGAATTACTTGCTATACAAAATGCATCGTTGGTATCTGTCTCGCATTTTATTTCAAAGAGTATGTATACGTATTTGCTAACGAGGTGTACGCCTGCGTTTTCTTTTTTTATGTCCCTCGGAAAGTATATAACCGTTTAAAGAATAAAAAATTTAATTACATTACAAAAAGTTTACGATTTTGTAATCTTACAGGGTCCTTTTAACGGAAACATATATTAAATGTCGTTCTTGGAACTTTGTTAATGTATGTAAAATCCAGTTTTTTAACTTAAAAATTTCTTAGCGTACGAAATTCACGTTTTGTTTGGTGTTACCCCATCGCTATCAAGCTAAGCCCATACAGCGTCAAGTTGAGTAGCGTTTGTTTCTTTTTTCTAAAATCTAGGTGTAGAGAATTTAAACTTGATAGCGATGTGACGCTACCCCATACCCATCAACTTAAGAATTCAGAATTACCCCAAAATGAAAAAAAGAACTTTTTGTTACAAATTAATAAAAAGTTCTTTCTCAAGGTACTAAAAAATTTCAATATAACAATTTTTTTCAACAAAAAAACCAAAACAGCTTAACCCCATTGTAATTATAGGTCAGAAAACAACTGGCAGATTAACAAGAGAACG
>NZ_VLTE01000185.1:0-290 GCF_007558965.1 Bacillus sp. HY001
ATTTTAATCAAATTCTTCGTCCTGAACTCTTACGAATGATGTCATGGGAAGTTGGTATAAGAGAAGGATTTAATTTTAGTGTTGGCAAGAACCATAAATTTATTGGTAATTATCTTCCTGAAGAAGAGTTAGAAAAACTAATAAAAACTTTTAGTCAATCTGGTTATAAAGAATCCTGGGGATCCTTTAAGTTATGTTGTGATATGTTTAGAGCCTATTCTAAAAAAGTTGCATCTTTATTAGATTTTAATTACCCTGATTATGATGAAAAAATGACGGATTTCATTCAA
>NZ_VLTE01000186.1:0-240 GCF_007558965.1 Bacillus sp. HY001
GAGGATATAAAAGAGGGATTTGCGAAAAGTGAAGCTAAGGCCACCAGCTTTTATTAAAAAAATTACTTAGCGCCGTTCACAGACAAGTATGTTGACATATTTACAACGATCCAAAATTTATCAAAACGCCAACAATGGGCTTTAATAGTCGTAGAAAGGATAATTCCACTAGAAGATTCGCTGGTACGGACTGAAACTTCAATAGGACTGCTTTGACTTCATTTTTATTGGAATCAATTT
>NZ_VLTE01000187.1:0-235 GCF_007558965.1 Bacillus sp. HY001
TCATCTATTTTTTGTAACGTCTTTTCTAACTTTTTTTGATTGTTTTCTAGGTAAACAGGAAGAAGTTCTTTTTGAGAGAAAAGGATCGTTTGCGCTTGTAAAATCGCATCTTCACAAAAACGTTTATTTAACAAATATTTAGGTTGTAGTTTTTTTATCAATTCTTTCTCGTTTTCGCCCTCAATCAAACGATTAAAACTATATCGTTTTGCACTTTCGAACGTACGGATCAAAG
>NZ_VLTE01000188.1:0-2435 GCF_007558965.1 Bacillus sp. HY001
CTTGCAGAAGCTGCTCCAACCATAATTGCCCCTGAATCTTTAAAATCAGGACTATTACGATTTAAAACTTGTTTACCATTACGGTCTCTGAATTGATCTAAATCGTTTCCGCCGTTTGCACCTGCTTCAATAATAATAATTCCTTTATTTGCTCCCAGACGAATTGCATCAAATATATCCGGTTTTACTTCTACAGGAAGATAGTTCTTATCTCCATATCCATCGTAAGTTGCTTGTGCCTCTAGTAAAAGAATATCTCCAGCTTGCATATTGTTAACCGCACTTAAAATAGCATCAGCTGTATTATAATTTCCGTTATCCCTAATTTGAGATACAACCTTTACCTTAGCTTTGGGTGCGATTCCAATTCCGCCTATGTTATTATCCTCTGCCGAAACAATTCCTAAGACTGAAGTACCATGATCATGGTGCTCGCTTTTATTCTGTCCAGATATCAATTCAATCTTTTGATTCACTAAATCCTCATGACTAAATAACCATCCATACTCCATATCTACGAATGTAGTCCCTTTTCCATCCCCACCTTTTATGCTCCAGGCATAAGGTGCATTAATTCCTAATGGTGCTGGTTCAAGATAACCTTGTCTTTTAAGTCTAGGCTCATCATATGGGTTAACAGATAAATTTGGTAAACGCTCTGCTGGTGAAGCCTCTTCTTCCTGTAAATACGCCGTTTCAACAAGAGATGATTTCTCAATTTTTGTAAGTAACGCTTGTACATCAATACCATCTTGAGTTTCTACAATATAGTAGTTTAGCAAATTAGAAGAAATATGATCAGAATCTTTTATTTCTTTACCTAGATTTTTAATTTCTTTAGGATTTAAAGAATTAAAAAGTCGATTTATAGTTACATTTGGATATTCAGCTAAAATTCCAATGAATTCAGGATCTTGTTTTTCTTCTTTAATGAATTTTTCTATTCCATCCTGATATGGTAAATTCGCTTCATTTTTAAATTTTAAAATTAATTGTTTAGTAGCTTGTTTATGTACAGTAGAATTCAATTGCTTATTTGAATAATTGTAAGTAGCTGCGTAGGCAACTTCTGATTTTTCACTTGGAAGTATACCACCTACTCCATTAAATGCTGTTAATGCAATTGAAGAAACTAGAATTCCCTTAAAAATTTTCAAAACGCGCACCTCTTTTTATTAATATATAATTATAAAAAAATGTATATTACCTAATTTCTTTCTAGAAATATATTTTATATGTAGGTCTATATTTTCAACTCCATTCATTCTTAAATATTTGTTTATACATCATTCATAGAACTAACTCATGTCAATCCTATTAATTCAGCTACAAACCTGTAACTATTATAGTTACAGGTTTGGTGAATAGTCAACCCTATATGTAATTTTGCATTGAAAATCATAGATACTTCTATAAACTTACCCTTAATTATTGTAAGAGAGATTGAGCTTCTATCATTTTAAGTAACTGCATATATGTAATATAAAACATATATGGGGGGTTAAAACGTGGTAATTTCAAGACAAGATTCTTGGACTAATGATAACGATTTACTTCTCGCATCAACAGTACTTCAGTATATTCGTAACGGTGGAACACAGTTAGCTGCATTCAAAGAAGTAGCAAAACTACTAGCTAGAACACCCGCAGCTTGTGGATTTCGTTGGAATTCATATGTGAGAAAACAATACCAAGACGAAATCCAACAAGCCAAACAACACCGAAAAGTGGGAAACAGCATTCCTCTCTCCCAACCAGAAAAAGAAACAAACTCTTTGTCTATTACATTAGATGACATTATTCTCTTTCTACAAAATTATAAAGATATAAATGAATTGACAATTTTACAAAATCAAATTGAAGATTTAGAAGCTGAGAATCAATCCCTTCTACAACGTTTAACTATGTATGAAGAAGAGTATCGTATGTTACTGAACCATATCGATAAGACAAGAAGTTTAATTGTAGTGGATTAAACAGTATAACTATTTTGATTTTTCAGTAGGACCTTCGCCCTCCAAAATTACTTTTAATAAAAGAAATTTTGCCTCTTGCAATTGATAATAAGTAAAATACACATACATAATGTATGTGTATTTTTAATTGGACTATTATTAAAAGAAATGTTTAGTCTATGTTACATCTTTTCTAATATTTCTTGTCTTTCGCACCATTTCGTTAGCTTTTCTAATGCTTTTTTAGATAAACGTTTTGTTTTATAATTGCAAAATCTAGATAATGTAGACGGAGAAATACTAATTTCATCTGCTATTTCACGAATGCTTACTTTTTTTTCATTGTGTACTTTCAGTATTTGTTCACGGATCTTCTTCTCTATTTGTTCGACTGATTCTACAGTCTTCTTTACTTCTTTAACAACTGTTACTTCAGGTAATTGTTCTTGAAGTTCTTCTATACATTTCTTTCCGATTACC
>NZ_VLTE01000189.1:0-1733 GCF_007558965.1 Bacillus sp. HY001
TTTATGAAGTACTTACAGATCGTGTTAGATTTGTAAATAAACCAGAAGATATTTACCTGCTACCTGGTGCAGCTGACGCAATTGCTATATTTAATAGACAGGGTTATATGGTCCTAGTTACGTCGAATCAAGGAGGTGTCGGATTGGGTTATATGACTCAAGAAGAGCTCTTAGAAATACATAAACATATGCAAGAAAAATTAATTAATGAAAACGCCGGTGCTCATATACAAGAATTTGCTGCCTGTATCCATCGGCCAAAAGATGGGTGTTCTTGTAGAAAACCAGAGGCTGGTATGCTGCTGCAGTTAGCTCAAAAGTACGATATTGATTTAGCGAGCAGCTATATGATTGGTGACCAAGAAACCGATATATGTGCAGGGAAGAAGGCTGGAACAAGAACAGTTCGAATTGCTGATTCTTTGGAGGAAACAAAAGCAAATTTAAAATTTCCTTCTTTGCTTAATGTAGCGCTTGGAAACATTTTTTAATATTTTTTATGAAGATAAAGTTTTAACAAGTGGTGATTAGTAACAATAAAGATATTTAATTCTACTGGCCAAAAAATAAAGTACAGCATTAAAATAAGAATTTTAGTTATAAAAATAGGCATAAGGAGGTATTTTTCAATGAGTGAATTTCAATCAGGAAAAAGAGAAGGATATATTTATGGTTATATATTTCTTTCGGGAAATAAAGTTTAATCAAAAAAACTCCACAAACCCATATTATATGGTAAATAAGAAGACTCCATTTTGAAAAAAGATTAATCAAAATGGAGTCTTCTGTTAGAAATCCGAATCTAGTTTTTATAAAAAAGATTAATCAAAACTCATAGACATATCTATTACAACAATTTACTTATACCTAACCTATTCTTCAAACCAAAACAGAACTTCAATAGGTGCATTCAAAACCTTCGCAATATCATAAGTGAGTTTGAATGAAGGATTATATTTTCCATTTTCGAGATTGCCAATTGTTTCCCTTCGGACACCAACCTCATTGGCTAGATCTTCTTGAGACATACTTAGCTTTACCCTAAATTCTTTCATTCGAGTTTTAAGTGGCATCTTGCATCCCTTTCTTTTCTCTACGTTCAAATATTTCTAAATTAATTACAAAAGTTCCTAATGGTATTACAACTGCAAGTACAACGCATAATCTGATTACATGTACATTTGCAAAAATAACGATACTTAAGATTAGTAAAACACCCATTACTAATGCCACGAAAAATGACTTTGTGGCAGCAATGCGAACATGTAGGATAAAAAGTTCATCTGGTATAACTTTTGCATATAAAAAGAAGGGGAAGAAAGCGAAAAAGTAATATGTAAATGATGTTTCACCTAAAAATGAATGAGGACCTAAAAGTCCTAGAAATCCTAGAAATCCAATAAACCCCAAGTAAGCCAGTTTGTTTTTCATGTGAATTCTCCTTTGTGATGTATTTCGCACTAATTGTTATAAATATATCACATCAACTTGGAAATAAAAAGGATTGAAAACGGTACGACTTTTTTATAAGCAGTTAATCTTTTTTCAAAACGGTTAAACTTTATTGCAAACCTACATCAAAAATGCCTTTTACTAAATAATATTATTATCTAATACATAAGTATTAAAGGTTTATTAAAATACATATTTTAATAAAGAAAAGACACCTAAGGTGCCTTCCTCTGACTTGAACCACTTTAATTTTAATAACATCATTTTACAATCACAAATAT
>NZ_VLTE01000190.1:0-888 GCF_007558965.1 Bacillus sp. HY001
ACAAAGCCTTCTACGTCAGCAATACGTTCTTCGTATGTCATGTGCTGCAGAATATCTTCTAAATATGTATCTTTATAGCTGTAGTACTTCTCCTCAAATGTTTCCACAAATTTTTGCCAAGCTTTTAATGTTACTAACACAGCATTGGTTGTTTCCCCATTTAAGCTACGTTGATTACGTATCACAAATGATTTTCCCATCTTTTTCACCTCCGTTCTACAAATTCAGAAAGATATGCCAAATTACTATAAAATATTCCAATTTTGATTATAGCAAAACGAATTTTGTAAAAATGTGCTCCTTTAAGAAGAAAAATAGCAACTTGCAACAGCTTATGAAGCTAGTCGTATCAAGGGTTAAGAGAATTTCTTAATTTTTTTTTGTGTTAAGGATACCGCAAACGTGTTGCAAGTTGATTATATGTATATGAATAAGCAGAAAAAGTATCTAACCCCTTGATATATAAGGGATTAGAGTGAAAAATGATAGGGGGGTTAGGGAAAGGATACCGCAAACGTGTTGCAAGTTGGTTAGCAGGATCATTAATAATGAATTGCAATGATTACCCTTGATATAAAAGGTTTTTTTGGCACTTATAGATTGAAAATAGGGAAAGGATACCGCAAACAGTGTTGCATCTTGTGTAAAGAATAAGGGCATGAATACCGCAAACGTGTTGCAAGTTGGATGATATGTATATAAGTAAGTGAAAAAGTACCTAAACCCTTGGTATATAAGGGATTAGAGTGAAAATGGTAGGAAAGTTAGGGAAAGGATACCGCAAACATGTTGCATTTTATGTATGTAACTTACTCAAAATATAAGAAAAATAGCTTAAAAATTTTAAAATTACTAGGTTGAAAAATAAATTATACTGTTGCAAGTTGA
>NZ_VLTE01000019.1:0-20782 GCF_007558965.1 Bacillus sp. HY001
GCTCGCTAATGTGTTAACTCCCCTGACGTTAATCGTCCGTTAGGTCGAAACGTTAGAAACCCCCACTTCAAGCTTCGCTAAGTGGGGGAGTGTTCATTGCTTATTGTTTATATTGTTGCGAGTAAAGCAATAGGCAGAGCTGTTATACCTATACCAGAAATATTTATAGTATGTAGTTCCTTATTTGCGGGTAGTCTCATCATTGGAGTTATGATAGGAAAACGAGCATAGAGATAGGAGGAATGAAAAATGCAAGATGAGTTTGAGAGATTTCAGTCGGATCAAGCGTTTAAGTATGTAGGGTTATTTTTTACGATTAGTTTAGCGATATGGAGTTTATATAATTTAATTGTTGATGGAAATGCTGGTATGCCGTTTGTTTTATTTGTACTAGGGCAGTGGGTGTATTTTCTTGTGAACTATTGGCCGAAGTGGAAATATAGAAATCAAAAAGAGGCTGATCATGTATGAGTAAGCAAGATATTGTACGGTTCATAGGAAGTTTATTTTTAGCAGGTCTTGTTTTAAATGTGAGTTTAATGATTTTAAGTATTTCGTGGGGAACAATTTTCATATCGAATGTAGCACTAGTCATTTTATATAGTATTTCGGAATATAGAGAACAGAAGCGTTTGAAAGAAGAGGGAGTACCGTCGATTGATGAGCGAGTTGTGAACAAGATGAAGTCATATTTTACGATTAGTATGACAAGCTTCGTGTTCTTGTTCATTATGTATCTTTGTGTAAATAAGTATTTAGATAGGCAAGCAGTACATGTAAATGAGTTATTATATATTGCTATTTTTGGTTTATTAATAAGTATGGCATCGACGAGTGTGTTAGCAACAAGGAATAGATAGAAAAAGGGGAACTGGGATGGGATTACCGGTATTATGTGTCGCTACGGCTATTTTTGCTTTGTTTTGGGGAATGCAGAACTTCTCTCGTAATCCAGTACCAAGTATTTGTATTATGCTTGGTACTGTAGGTTTATCATATTATTTATTAGTTTCAGCTCATTACCATAAAACAGCAACGAGTGTTGTCGTTGGAGCACTTATTTTATTTTGTGGGCGCGCTGTACAAAAAGGAATATTTCCGTAAAAGCTGTTTATACAAAGAGTATAAACAGCTTTTTGTATTTTTTTTACAAAAGGCTTGAAAGTGACGTAACGTTACCTTTTATAATGAAGGAGAAGAGGTGATGGTAGTGATTTCAATACAACAATTGACGAAAGAAACAGGGGTAACAGTACGTACATTACGTTATTATGATCAAATAGATTTATTAAAGCCGAGCGGGAAAACAGAAGGCGGGCATCGTTTATATAGTGAAGCTGACGTAATACGTCTGCAACAAATTTTATTTTTAAAGGAAATGGGATTTTCATTAAAAGAAGCTGTGAATATGTTAGTAAAAGGTGAGCTTAACTTAAAGGACTCTCTTGAAAAACAACTTCGGTTTGTACAGGAAGAACAAAAGAAGTTTAATCGAATGGAACGTGTTTTACAAGCTGTTGTTTATTCGGTAGATGTGGAGGGAGAACTTGATTGGAAAGTTATGTTTGAACTAATTCAGCTTTCGAAACAGTCGTCTCGTATACGTGAAATATTTCAAAATGAAGTATTTTCAAAGGAAGAACAAAAATTGCTTCATAACTTGCCAAATATGAGTGAAGAAGATCCGAATGTTTTAGAATGGGTAGATTTATTAAAGCAATTCCGTACTTTTATGAAAGCCGGCAAAGAAGCCGCGAGTGATGAGGTCCAAGAGGAAACGAAGAAATTAATGCAGAAGTGTTTAGAAATGGCCAATGGTGACGAAGCGTTTTTAGATAAGTTATGGGAAGTTAGAAAATCGAAGGAAGATTCACAGAAAATGAGCATGTATCCAATTGAAGAAGAACTTTTATTATATATAGATGAAGCTTTTCGTATATATGATGAGAAGGAGAGGGATAAATGAGTATACTCGCAGAATATCGTTGGTACTTTTTAATTGGGGCAGAGATTGTATTTTGGTTATCGGCTATCGGTTTCTTTTTACTCCGTTACGGATTCCGTTTAAAAAAGGCGAGCTTTATTATGGGGATTGTACTTCTCGTAAATGAAGTGTTTATTTTAACTTTAGGGGTAGTGGACTATTATCAAACAGGAAAGTTCTCTAACTTTCAAATCATTACTGTAATTATTTTATTGTATGCAGTTTTCTACGGGAAAAAGGATTTGAAGAAGCTTGATATATTTGCGCAAAAGCTAGTTGCGAAATGGCGGAATGAACCAGCGCCAATTATGGAAGGGCACGTAGAATTAACAGGTATGGCCTATGCAAAGCAGGAAATAAAAAATTGGGGATTGCACCTTGTTTTATTCGTTGTTGTGCATATTTTCTTTTTCTTCGCTTATGGGTTTATTCCATTTGAACAATGGGGCAATTGGTTAGAGTCAGGAATCGTTTTAAATAAAACCGCGAGTCGAGTGAGCCAAGTGTGGGCACTTATATTTTTAATTGATACAGCGATTTCATTTTCATATGTTCTTTTCCCGAAGAAGGAGAAAGGGAAAGAGAAGCTACTTTCGTAGAGGAAAGTAGCTTTTGCAGTATACAAATAATTCTTATAGGAGAGGATGACAATAGGAAAAAGAAGTGGTTTTATATGCCTACTTCTCTTTAGTTTAGTAGCATGCTCACAACCTAACATTACAATTGATAAGAAGAATGATGTCATTGTAAAGGAAGCAGGAACTTCCAATCTAGATAAATTTGAAAAGTTCGTTTTGAATGTGGAACAAGGGGAAGTTGTTAAAATAAGAATTGTACATTATACACATGAAGGGGATCCGGTTTTTCAAACGTTAGAGTATAGTGGAACAGATATAATTTATATGTTAGATAATAGGCAAGATCGATTTGCTGGTAATCATACAGATATAGATGAAGATAGCTGTAAAAGAATTGTTAAAGAGCAGCGTGAATTACAAATGGCTTATAGGTTAATAGACTGTGTGAATGAAAATGGGCGCAATGGATATGATTTATTATATGTACCTAAAAAATAGAGTTAGTAGAGGAAGGAAGTTTTGACTCCTTCCTTTTTCTATGTATATATTGTCGAAAATTTTACCGAATATCTGTTCGTTTTTTTAGGTTTTTTATGGGCGTTCGTGGTAAAATAATAATACAGATTTTTATGAGGAGGTCGGATTATACTTGGAACATCAATTTGAAATTATCTCAGCGTATTCCCCGCAAGGTGATCAGCCGGTAGCTATAGAGAAGCTTGTAGAGGGAATTAATAGTGGAAAGAAAAAGCAAGTGTTGCTTGGAGCGACAGGAACGGGTAAGACATTTACGATTTCAAATGTCATTAAAGAAGTGCAGAAGCCAACACTTGTCATGGCTCATAATAAAACGTTAGCAGGACAGTTATATAGTGAGCTGAAAGATTTCTTTCCGAATAATGCAGTTGAATATTTTGTTAGTTATTACGATTATTATCAGCCAGAAGCGTATGTGCCGCAAACAGATACGTTCATTGAAAAAGATGCGCAGATTAATGATGAAATTGATAAATTGCGTCACTCAGCAACATCTGCATTATTTGAACGGGATGATGTAATTATTGTTGCGAGTGTTTCGTGTATATATGGTTTAGGTTCTCCAGAAGAATACCGTGAGTTAGTTGTTTCACTTCGAGTTGGTATGGAAAAGGACCGCAATCAATTGCTTCGTGAGCTTGTTGATGTGCAGTATGGACGTAATGACATTGATTTCAAGCGTGGTACATTCCGTGTGCGTGGGGATGTAGTTGAAATCTTCCCAGCATCACTTGATGAGCATTGTATTCGAATTGAATTTTTCGGCGATGAAATTGATCGCATTCGCGAAGTAAATGCGTTAACAGGTGAAGTATTAGCAGAACGTGATCATGTAGCAATCTTCCCAGCATCTCACTTCGTTACACGTGAAGAAAAGATGAAGGTCGCTATTGAAAATATCGAAAAAGAATTAGAAGAGCGTTTAAAGGAATTAAATGATAATGGCAAGTTATTAGAAGCACAGCGTATAGAGCAACGTACACGTTATGATTTAGAAATGATGCGCGAGATGGGCTTTTGTTCAGGGATTGAAAACTATTCCCGTCATTTAACACTTCGTCCGGCGGGTGCAACGCCGTATACGTTATTAGACTATTTCCCAGAAGATTTCTTAATCGTTATGGATGAGTCACACGTATCCGTCCCACAAGTAAGGGCGATGTATAACGGGGACCAAGCACGTAAGCAAGTACTTGTGGATCATGGATTCCGTTTGCCATCAGCTTTAGATAATAGACCGCTTACGTTTGATGAGTTTGAAGAGAAAACGAATCAAGTTATTTACGTTTCAGCAACGCCAGGACCGTACGAGTTAGAACAGTCACCAGAAGTAATAGAACAAATTATTCGTCCAACAGGGCTTTTAGATCCACCAATTGATATACGACCAATTGAAGGTCAAATTGATGATTTATTGGGAGAAATTCAAGATCGCATTGCAAAAAATGAACGTGTATTAATTACGACTTTAACGAAGAAGATGTCAGAGGATTTAACGGATTACTTAAAAGATGTAGGAATTAAAGTGAACTATCTTCACTCTGAAATTAAGACGTTAGAACGTATTGAAATTATCCGTGACCTTCGCCTTGGTAAGTTTGATGTACTTGTTGGTATTAACTTATTACGAGAAGGATTAGATATTCCAGAAGTATCACTTGTAGCTATTTTAGATGCTGATAAGGAAGGATTCTTGCGTTCAGAGCGTTCATTAATTCAAACAATCGGTCGTGCGGCACGTAATGAAAACGGCCGCGTAATTATGTACGCAGATCGTATAACAAGATCGATGGGAATTGCGATTGAAGAAACGCAGCGTCGTCGTACGATACAAGAAGCTTACAATACAGAGCATGGTATTACGCCGAAAACGATTCAAAAAGGCGTGCGTGATGTTATCCGTGCAACGACAGCTGCTGAAGAACCAGAAACATATGAAGCAGCGCCAGCTAAGAAGATGACGAAAAAAGAGCGTGAAAAAACAATTGCGAAGATGGAAGCAGAGATGAAAGAAGCAGCAAAAGCGTTAGATTTCGAGCGTGCAGCTGAATTAAGAGATTTACTATTAGAATTAAAAGCGGAAGGGTGAACAGAGTGAGCATGAGCAAGGATTTTATTGTTGTAAAAGGTGCTAGAGCACATAACTTAAAAAATATTGATGTAACCATTCCGAGAAATCAGCTTGTTGTTGTGACGGGATTGTCTGGTTCAGGGAAATCATCATTAGCATTTGATACGATTTATGCAGAAGGGCAACGCAGATACGTAGAATCGTTATCTGCGTATGCGCGCCAGTTTTTAGGACAAATGGATAAGCCGGATGTAGATACGATTGAAGGATTGTCACCAGCGATTTCAATCGATCAAAAAACAACGAGTCGTAATCCCCGTTCAACTGTCGGAACGGTAACGGAGATTTATGATTATTTACGTCTACTATTCGCACGAATTGGTACGCCGATTTGTCCGAATCATGGTATTGAAATTACATCACAAACAGTAGAGCAGATGGTAGACCGTGTACTTGAATATCCTGAACGTACGAAATTACAAGTGTTAGCTCCTATTGTTTCTGGGCGTAAAGGTGCGCATGTGAAAGTGCTTGAAGACATTAAGAAGCAAGGATATGTTCGTGTACGTGTTGATGGTGAAATGCTTGATGTATCTGAAGATATTGCGTTAGATAAAAATAAGAAGCATTCTATTGAAGTTGTAATTGATCGTATTGTTGTAAAAGAAGGAATCGCAAGCCGTCTTGCGGATTCTCTTGAAAGTGCATTAAGACTTGGCGGGGGACGAGTGTTAATTGATGTAATGGGAGAAGAGGAACTTCTATTTAGTGAACATCATGCTTGCCCACATTGTGGTTTTTCAATCGGAGAATTAGAGCCGCGTATGTTCTCATTCAACAGTCCATTCGGGGCATGTCCTTCTTGTGATGGACTTGGTTCAAAGTTAGAGGTAGATTTAGAACTTGTTATTCCGAACTGGGATTTATCGTTAAATGAACATGCGATTGCGCCTTGGGAACCGACAAGCTCACAATATTACCCACAGCTTTTACAATCTGTATGTAATCATTACGGCGTTGATATGGATATGCCTGTAAAAGATATACCGAAAGATTTATTTGATAAAGTGTTGTACGGAAGCGGAGAAGAGAAAGTTTATTTCCGTTATGTAAATGAATTTGGTCAAGTAAAGGAAAATGAGATTTTATTTGAAGGTGTTATTCCGAATATTGAACGTCGTTATCGTGAAACGAGTTCTGATTATATTCGTGAGCAAATGGAAAAGTATATGGCAGAGCAAGCTTGTCCAAAGTGTAAAGGTGGACGCTTAAAGCCTGAGAGTTTAGCTGTTTTCGTTGGTGATAAAACGATTGCTGATGTAACGAAGTATTCTGTTCAAGAAGTACAGGAATTCTTCTCAAATGTGGAGCTAACGGAGAAGCAACAAAAAATTGCTCATTTAATTTTAAGAGAAATCCAAGAGCGTGTTGGATTCTTAGTGAACGTCGGTTTAGATTATTTAACGTTAAGTCGTGCCGCAGGAACTTTATCAGGTGGTGAGGCACAGCGTATACGTTTAGCGACACAAATCGGTTCTCGTCTGACTGGCGTACTTTACATTCTTGATGAGCCTTCTATCGGTTTGCACCAGCGTGATAACGATCGTCTTATTCGCACATTGCAAGAAATGCGCGATTTAGGAAATACGTTAATTGTCGTTGAGCATGATGAAGACACGATGATGGCTGCTGATTATTTACTTGATATCGGACCTGGTGCAGGTATTCACGGTGGTCAAGTTGTGTCAGCAGGTACACCAGCTGAAGTGATGCAAGATGATAATTCGCTAACAGGTAAGTATTTAAGTGGTAAAGAGTTTATTCCGGTTCCACTTGAAAGACGTAAAGGTGACGGAAGAAAAGTGGAAATTGTCGGTGCCAAAGAGAATAACTTAAAGAATGCGAAGATGTCATTCCCACTTGGTACGTTTGTAGCGGTAACCGGTGTATCTGGATCAGGTAAAAGTACGATGATTAATGAGGTACTATATAAATCGTTAGCGCAAAAATTATATAAAGCGAAGGCGAAGCCAGGTACTCATAAAGAAATTAAAGGTCTTGAGCATTTAGATAAAGTAATTGACATTGATCAATCGCCAATCGGGCGTACACCACGTTCTAATCCAGCGACGTATACAGGTGTATTCGATGATATTCGTGATGTGTTTGCACAAACGAATGAAGCGAAAGTGCGTGGATATCAAAAAGGGCGTTTCAGCTTTAATGTAAAAGGTGGACGTTGTGAAGCGTGCCGTGGTGATGGAATTATTAAAATCGAAATGCACTTCTTACCAGACGTGTACGTTCCGTGTGAAGTTTGTCACGGTAAACGTTACAACCGCGAAACGTTAGAAGTGAAATATAAAGATAAAAACATTTCTGAAGTGTTAGGGATGACAATTGAAGATGGAGTAGAGTTCTTCGCTAATATCCCAAAAATTAAGCGTAAACTTCAAACACTTGTAGACGTTGGACTTGGTTATATGAAATTAGGCCAGCCAGCTACGACGTTATCTGGAGGAGAAGCGCAGCGCGTGAAATTAGCTTCTGAATTACACCGTCGCTCTACAGGGCGTACGTTATATATTTTAGATGAGCCAACGACTGGTTTACATGCACATGATATCGCGCGTCTTCTAGAAGTTCTGCAACGTCTTGTTGAGAGCGGTGAAACCGTACTTGTAATTGAACATAATTTAGATGTAATTAAAACAGCTGATTATATCGTTGACCTTGGACCAGAAGGCGGAGACAAGGGTGGACAAATCGTTGCTTCCGGAACGCCAGAGCAAGTAGTGAAAGAAGAGCGCTCGTATACAGGCAAGTATTTAAAAGAGATTTTAGATCGTGATAAAGCAAGAATGAAAGAGAAAATAAAAGAAGTAGAGTTATCGCAATAAGTGTATTACGAAAAACCGAGTGGCATTTCCACTCGGTTTTTCGTTCATAGGGGGAGAAAATGGAGTTTACAGATGTTTTAAGAAAGAAAAACATGAAGGTAAGAGAGTTTCAAAGTTGGGGTGTATATTTTCGCAAGCGCTGGGAGGATAACTTTGCAAACCATTTAAGTGATGAGGAAAAGAAAGACATTTTCCTGTATGGAGATAAGTATGCATGTGGGTATCTTTGGCACGTATTTAGTTATGAGAAAAAGAAGTGTATAGAGGGTGAAGAAGCGGAGAACGCGTTTCATAACGAAGCGAAAAAGGAGTGCTATATATTCTATCAACATTGTGATGATGTACTGCTAATAAAAGATGCGAGCTTATTACATATGGATGATATATTGTGTGAGAGGGACGATATGTATAAAGGGGATATCTATATCGTAGATAAAGCGTTCACTTGGACTTTTGTGAAAACTCATGAACATAGATGGTGTGGCCCTTATTTTACGAGGAAATGTTAGTAGGTATACAAGCATGGTGAATAGAATAAGTTGATATAAGTATTTGTGTGATACTTGCGTTTCTTATCTATTAGCGTATGATGAAATATATATGTCAAAAGGATGTGTAAGAAAATGAGATGGATTGTATCACTTCTTGTAAATAGCGTTGTGTTAATCGCTGTATCGGGACTTTTAAAAGGGATTGCGCCAGACGCGTTTTATGTAGCAAATATACAAACTGCAATTATAGCGAGTATTATCTTGGCCGTTTTAAATGTGTTCGTAAAACCGTTTTTAATTTTAATTACGCTACCGATTACTGTTGTAACTTTCGGGTTCTTCTTAATTGTTATTAATGCGATTACGTTAAAAATAGCAGATTCATTATTAGGAGATGCATTTAATATATCAGGATTCGGTGTAGCGATTGTAGCGGCAATTTGTATTTCAATTTTTAATATGATTATTGAAAAGGCAATTGTGGAACCACTATACGAAAAAAAGAGAAAATGACAAAAAGAAAAACATTTCATGATGTGTATGAAATGTTTTTTTCTATTTATTAGAAACCGTATTTCTTGTTTTCAGAAAAAAATGGTACAATATCCGGTAGAATGGAATTTTACATCAAATGAGACTGAACCCGCAGCGGAGTGGAGGTTTATACATATGCCGAAAGTAAGGACAAAAGATTTAATTGAACAATTTCAATTGGAGTTAATAAGTGGTGAAGAAGGAATTCATCGTCCGATTGATACAAGTGATTTATCACGACCTGGAATTGAAATGGCAGGATTTTTTACATATTATCCAGCTGATCGCGTACAGCTTCTTGGTAAAACGGAGCTTACGTTCTTTGACACGTTAACGTCAGAGCAAAAACAAGAGAGAATGAAAGCGCTTTGTACTGAGGAGACGCCGTGTATTATTATAACTCGTAATCAAGATGTACCAGATGAGTTACTGCAAGCGTCACGTGAATCGGGTATGCCTTTATTACGTTCTTCTCAAACGACAACAAGATTATCAAGTCGTTTAACAAATTATTTAGAAGGTAAGTTAGCGCCAACAACAGCTGTACATGGTGTGTTAGTAGATATTTACGGTGTTGGTGTTTTAATTACAGGTCAAAGTGGTGTCGGTAAAAGTGAGACAGCTCTTGAGCTTGTAAAACGTGGTCACCGCCTTGTTGCGGATGATAGCGTAGAAATTCGCCAAGAAGATGAAGACACATTAGTAGGAAGCTCACCAGATTTAATTGAGCATTTATTAGAAATTCGTGGTCTAGGCATCATTAACGTTATGACGTTATTCGGTGCAGGGGCAGTGCGAAATTATAAGCGTATTACACTTGTTATTAATCTTGAAATTTGGGATCAAAAGAAAAATTATGATCGCTTAGGTCTTGATGAAGAGAAGATGAAGATTATTGATACAGAACTTACGAAGATTACACTTCCAGTTCGTCCTGGTCGAAACTTGGCTGTTATTATTGAAGTAGCAGCGATGAACTTCCGTTTAAAACGTATGGGAGTCAATGCAGCACAACAGTTCTCTGAACGATTAATGAGTGCGATTGAGTTAGGAAATCAGGAGTAAACTTTGGAGAGGGAGGTCATACATATGCTGTTAGGTTCTGTACCACAGCTTGACCGTGTAGCGATCCAACTTGGACCGTTTCCTGTTTATTGGTACGGGATTATTATCGGTACAGGTGTGCTACTAGGTCTTTGGCTAGCAACTCGCGAGGGAGAAAGGCTAGGTATTCCAAAAGATACATTTGTTGACCTTGTATTAATTGCAGTACCGATCGCTATTCTATTTGCGAGAATGTACTACGTTATTTTTGAATGGGAATATTACGCGCAAAACCCGAGTCAAATTATTAATATTCGTCAAGGTGGCTTGGCGATTCATGGTGGTTTAATCGGGGCTGTTATTACAGGGATTCTTTTTGCGAAACGCCGCGGGGTTTCATTCTGGAAGTTGGCTGATATTGCTGCGCCAAGTATTTTACTAGGACAAGCAATTGGCCGATGGGGAAACTTTATGAACCAAGAGGCACATGGTGATGAAGTAACGAGACAGTTTTTAGAGGGTCTTCATTTACCGGATTTCATTATTAATCAAATGTATATTGAAGGTGTGTACTATCACCCAACGTTTTTATATGAATCACTATGGAATTTTGCAGGTGTCATTTTATTACTTGCATTACGAAAAGTGAATTTACGACGCGGGGAATTATTCTTCACATATTTAATTTGGTATTCAGTAGGGCGCTTCTTCGTAGAAGGCTTACGTACAGATAGTTTAATGCTAGGACCACTTCGTATCGCACAAGTAATGTCAATTGGACTTGTTGTTATTTCTATTATTTTCATTATCGTGAGACGAAAAATGGGGCAAGCTGATAAAAGATATTCGGAAAATTAGAGAAAAGTAGCATCTTATTATGAGATGCTGCTTCTTTCATATTCAGGAAAGAGAAGGGACTAAGGCAATGAGAATAAATACAGTGTTATTTGATTTAGATGGAACGTTAATTAATACAAACGAACTTATTATTTCTTCTTTTTTACATACGTTACATACATATTATCCGAATCAATATAAGCGTGAAGATGTATTGCCATTCATTGGTCCATCTTTACATGATACTTTCAGCAAGATTGATGAAAACAAGGTTGAAGAGATGATTACATGTTATCGTCAATTTAACCATGAGCATCACGATGAATTAGTGGAAGAATATGAAACTGTATATGAAACAGTTCAAGAGTTGAAGAAGCAAGGCTATAAAGTTGGTATTGTTACAACGAAAGCGAGACAAACCGTTGAAATGGGATTAAAGCTGTCAAAGCTTGATGAATTTTTTGATGTTGTCGTGACAATTGATGATGTAGAGCATGTGAAACCACACCCAGAGCCACTTCAAAAAGCGCTTGAGTTATTAGATGCGAAACCGGAAGAAGCATTGATGGTTGGGGATAACCATCATGATATTGTTGGTGGACAAAATGCGGGTACGAAAACAGCTGCAGTTTCATGGACGTTGAAAGGTAGAGCGTATTTAGAGGCGTACAAGCCGGACTTTATGCTAGATAAAATGAGTGATTTGCTACCGATTTTGTCTAATATGAACCGGTCATAAAGGTCCAAGTAAGTTAGTAGGGGCGTATTTCCCTACTTTAGTAGAGGAGCGAGCTAAGTGCGACGGACAACGCGCTATCCTGTTTCGGGAGAGAATTCATTATGGAATGTGTATAAAACAGTGTCCTTTTGGAAGGTAATGAAGAACTTTATTATTATCCAAATTGCACGTTACACGCCATTTTTATCCGTTAAGAATTGGTTGTACCGCACATTCTTACGGATGAAAGTCGGAAAGAAAACATCATTTGCGCTTATGGTAATGCCGGACATTATGTTCCCAGAAAAGATAACTGTGGGAGAGAATTCGATTGTCGGCTATAACACAACGCTTTTAGCACATGAATATTTAATTCGTGAATATCGACTTGGAGAGATCATCATAGGAAATGAAGTGATGATTGGAGCGAATACGACTATATTACCAGGTGTAAAAATTGGGGATGGCGCGATTATTTCAGCTGGCACACTTGTTCATAGAGATGTCCCAAGTGGTGCTTTCGTGGGTGGAAATCCAATGCGTGTTATTTATACGAAAGAAGAAATGGATGCTAGAGAAGGTTGATAGCAAAAATGTAACATTTCTCTTCTTTTTTAATGAATAAAAAGGAAATAATTGAGTATAATATACTGTTTTGTTTTTTACGGAATCGTTTATACTTATAGATAGAAGAATGTGTGAACGAAGAAAACAAAAAACTGGAGGATATATGGGGAAAAATCAAGGAATATATAAGGAGAACGGACAAGTTATCTCTTTTAATCAATTAGCGGACTTCTTTTATAAAAAAGGGATGAGGGCTTACAAAGGGCAAAAATTGCAAGATGCAATTAAATATTTTCGAAGAGCGGCACAAAGTGAGAAGGAGCCGTTTATTTTATGCCAATTAGCAACAGTATTATCTGAGGCTGGTGAATATCAAGAGTCGAATCAAATCTTCTTTAAGCTTGTTAGATCTAATCCAGAACTTGAACAGTGCTATTATTTTATTGCAAATAATTATGCATATATGGGGCTATTTCAGCAGGCGAAAAAGTATGCGGATCGCTATTTAGAAGTTGCAGAAGAGAAGGAATTTGTAGAAGATACATTAGAATTACTTGAGATTATGGAAGAAGAAGCGATGGGTGCGGAAGAGATTGAGGATGAAGATGATTTAATTGTTATGCAGGAAGAAGCGAATCGTTATATTCGTAACGGACAATTGGAAGAAGCAATTGCTACATTAGAAATTGTTACGAAAGATTATCCGGAATTTTGGTCGGGTCATAATAATTTAGCCATTGCACATTTTCAATCTGGTAATGTAGATAAGGCGCTGAAGTTAACGGAAATGATTTTAGAGAAAAATCCTGGTAATATACATGCGCTTTGTAACACGCTTATTTTTCTATATTCAATTGGAGAGCATAAACAAGTAGAAGCGTTGGCTGCTCAGTTAGTTTCGGTATATCCAATTTCGTTCGAGCATCGTTTGAAACTTGGAACGACACTTGCAACAATTGGTCATTTTGAGCCTGCATATAAATGGTTCAAAGTATTAAAGCGTCAAGGATACGAGGGAGACGTTAGTTTTTATTATTGGTTTGCATATTCTGCTTATATGGTGAAAGATCAGCAAGTAGCTGAAAAAATGTGGCAACATGTTGTAGAATTGCACCCTGATAAAAAGGGAAAAGAGCCGTGGAATGCGCTGAATTTAGCAGATGAAGGACAAAACGTATTATTTGAAGAATTACGAAAATCATTTCAGCAAAGTGGGACGCTAGAGGAACAAATGCTAGCTTTATATTTAATGAATGAATTGTCCACGCCAGAGAAGGTGGGATTCTTCTTTGATGTAACGCAGGCGAAGAACGGTGTTCCAATCGTATCGCAACTTGCAAAGTATTTCTTTTTACTTAATAGCCATAAGAGCATTCCGGCTGATTTGCAGCAATTTGAACAGTGTGCGCGAATTGCGGATGCTTTATATAATTATACGAAAAAAGATGATGAATTAATCGAAGAGTGTTTACAATTTTGGTTCTGTACGTTCATACGTTTATATACATCTGGGGCAGTTTTCACAAATGTATACGGATGGTCAGCTGCGGTTGAATATATCGTACGCAGCGAACAAGGAAATAAGATGACACAGTCGGAGCTTGGAGATGTATATAATGTATCTGTAGCGACTGTTCGAAAGTATGTGCAGGCTGTTAAGCGTACGCACACATAATGTAAGCAAATCATTGGGAAAAAAATGATGCTAACAGTATAATGAGGGTAACTTAATTGTGTAGGAATGAATAGGAGTGAATAGTGTGTCAGAAGAAAAAATTTATGATGTCATTATTATTGGTGCAGGACCAGCTGGTATGACAGCTGCAGTATATACATCTCGTGCGAATTTAAGCACATTAATGCTTGAGCGTGGTATTCCAGGTGGGCAAATGGCAAACACAGAAGATGTAGAAAACTACCCAGGTTATGAGTCTATTTTAGGACCAGACTTATCAAATAAAATGTTCGAGCATGCGAAGAAATTTGGTGCTGAATATGCATACGGTGATGTGAAAGCAGTCATCGATGGTAAAGAATACAAAACAATTATTGCTGGTAAAAAAGAATATAAAGCACGTGCAATTATCGTTGCAAGCGGTGCAGAGTATAAAAAAATTGGTGTGCCAGGCGAAGCAGAACTTGGCGGCCGCGGTGTATCATATTGTGCAGTATGTGATGGTGCTTTCTTTAAAGGAAAAGAACTTGTAGTTATTGGTGGCGGAGATTCTGCTGTTGAAGAGGGTGTGTTCTTAACACGCTTCGCATCGAAGGTAACAATTGTTCACCGTCGTGACACGCTTCGTGCACAGAAAATTTTACAAGATCGTGCTTTCCAAAACGAGAAAGTAGATTTCATTTGGAATCACACTATTAAAGAAATTAACGATGCAAATGGTAAAGTAGGAAGCGTAACACTTGTAGACGTAAACAGTGGAGAAGAGAAAGAAGTCAAAACTGACGGTGTATTCGTATACATCGGTATGTTACCATTATCAAAACCATTTGTTGAACTAGGTATTACAAATGAAAATGGTTACCTTGAAACAAACGAGCGTATGGAAACGAAAGTTCCAGGTATTTTCGCAGCTGGTGATGTTCGTGAAAAAATGCTACGTCAAATTGTAACTGCAACAGGTGATGGTAGTATTGCAGCACAAAGTGCACAACATTACGTAGAAGAATTATTAGAAGAACTAAAAACTGTATCAGAAAAATAAGGGATAACATACCTTTTGAGAAGAAAGCTACCGATAGGAGCTTTCTTCTTTTTTTTGTGAAAATGTCAAAGTTTTGTCAAAAAATATTAGGATTATAAGCTTTCTTATTGATATACTGGACTTTACGGAAAAAATCACTATAAGAAATGAGGAATTTATTCAGTATGGAATGGCGTAATATATATCGTGGATTTTGTATGGGCGTTAGTGATTTAATTCCTGGTGTGAGCGGCGGTACAATCGCTGTTGTGTTAGGGATTTATGAACAATTACTTGCAGCAATTAGTGGGTTCTTTAGTCGTGAATGGAAAAAACATTTAGGATTTTTAATTCCCCTTGCAGCTGGTGTGGCAGCAGCGTTTTTAACATTAAGCCACGTTATTAAATATTTACTTGCAAATCATTATGAACCGACTCAATTTTTCTTCCTCGGTTTAATTATTAGTATATTACCGATGTTAATGAGAGAAGCTGATGCAAAGTCTTCGTTTAAGGGTAAGCACATTGTTTTACTAATCGTTGCAGCAATTCTTGTTGCAATCACAGCTTTCTTTAAACCGGATAAGGCAGCAGATCCAATTACGACGTTAACAATTTTAAATGCAATTGGTTTATTTTTCGCAGGATGGATGGCTAGTATGGCTATGTTGCTTCCTGGAATTAGCGGATCATTTATTTTATTAATTATTGGTGTGTATCCAACAGCAATTAATGCTTTAACTACACTGAACTTACCTTTAATCGTAGTTATCGGTGCTGGTGTTATGGTAGGGTTTGTTGTAAGTAGTAAAGGAATTAGTTTCTTGTTAGATCGTTATAAAAGTATGACATTTGCGGCAATTATTGGACTTGTTATCGGCTCAATTGTAATTGTGTTCCCTGGTATTCCAACTGGAGGATTTTCGATTATCAGTTCAATTATTACCTTTATTTTAGGATTTGCGATTGTTACTTATTTCGGTAAGAAATAAGTACTTTAATCCCCTTGGCGATAAAAATCGTTAAGGGGATTTTTCATGCTATTCATTGAAAGTCTAGGCATTTACATTGCTTGTTATAGAAAGCTTTTTTAAAATTGTTGAGTAGCAGTGCTTAGCGAAAGGGGACTGGCTCCTTCGTTGTAGCAAACTGTTTTTGATAGTATAATGAAATGAGTATGCAGTGAGAAATTTACTGCAAGTAGCTGAGGTGAAGAAACATGCAAAGAGTGACAAACTGTGTGTTAGTTAGAGATAATGAAGTACTCTTACTCCAAAAACCTCGCCGAAATTGGTGGGTTGCACCAGGTGGGAAAATGGAGCGTGGTGAGACAGTAAGAGATTCCGTTGTTCGCGAGTATCGTGAAGAAACAGGTATTTATTTAAAGAACCCAGCGTTAAAAGGGGTCTTCACCTTTGTCATCCAAGAAGGTGATAAGGTTGTTTCAGAATGGATGATGTTCTCCTTTTTAGCGACAGATTTTGCAGGAGAAAACAAACTAGAGAGCGAAGAAGGCATCATTGGTTGGCATACATTTGACAAAATTGATGATTTAGCAATGGCACCAGGAGATTATCACATTATTGATTATTTAATTAAAGGAAATGGCATAATCTACGGTACATTTGTATATACCCCAGATTTTGAGTTGCTTTCATATCGATTAGATCCGAGTTAAACCGTCAAGGAGAGGATACGATGACAGAGAATAATGATATAAAAATGGTAATTATTACAGGAATGTCTGGAGCTGGAAAGACAGTAGCTTTACAAAGTTTTGAAGATTTAGGATATTTCTGTGTAGATAATTTACCACCGATGTTATTGCCAAAGTTTATTGAGCTTATGGCGGATTCAAAAGGGAAAATGAATAAAGTGGCACTTGGCGTTGATTTACGTGGCCGAGAGTTTTTCGAACATTTATGGGGAGCACTTGATGATTTATCAGAACGTACATGGATTATTCCTCATATTTTATTCTTAGATGCGAAAGATGGTACGCTTGTAACTCGTTATAAAGAAACGAGACGTTCGCATCCACTTGCACCAACTGGTTTGCCGTTAAAGGGAATCGAAATGGAGCGCAGTTTATTAACTGATATGAAGGCACGAGCGAATATTGTACTGGATACATCGGATTTAAAACCGAAAGAATTACGTGAAAAAATTGTTCATCTGTTTTCAACTGAAACTGAGCAAGCATTTCGTGTAAATGTTATGTCATTTGGATTTAAGTACGGTATTCCAATTGATGCAGATTTAGTATTTGATGTTCGTTTTTTACCAAATCCATATTACATTCCACATATGAAGCCATTAACAGGACTAGATGAGGAAGTTTCATCGTATGTGCTGAAATTTAATGAGACACATAAGTTTTTAGAGAAATTGACGGATCTTATTACTTTCATGCTGCCTCATTATAAAAGAGAAGGCAAGAGTCAACTTGTAATTGCAATTGGATGTACAGGTGGACAGCATCGTTCTGTTACGCTTACAGAATACCTTGGGAAACATTTGAAACCAGAGTATAGCGTTCATGTATCTCATCGTGATGTGGAGAAGAGAAAGGGCCATTAAGGGATGAAAAAAGAGAGAAAACCTAAAATTGTTATCATGGGAGGCGGTACTGGACTCTCTGTTTTATTACGAGGATTAAAACAATATCCAGTTGATATTACAGCAGTTGTTACAATCGCTGATGATGGTGGCAGTTCAGGTAGATTACGTGATGAGCTAGAAATTCCACCCCCAGGTGACATTCGCAACGTACTTGTTGCGTTATCAGATGTAGAACCGCTGGTGGAAGCTTTATTTCAGCATCGTTTCACAACGGGAGACGGGCTGAAAGGTCATGCGTTAGGAAATTTATTATTGGCGGGTATGACCTCGATTACAGGAGACTTCTTCCATGCGATTACGGAAACGAGTAAAGTGTTAAATGTCAGAGGACGTGTGTTACCAGCAGCGAACCAAAGTGCGGTACTTCATGCGGAACTAGAAGATGGAGAAATTGTAACAGGTGAATCAAAAATTCCTTATTACGGAAAGAAGATTAACCGCGTCTTTCTAACTCCAGAAGATGTAGAGCCGTTACATGAAACGTTGGCTGAGATTAAACGAGCTGATTTACTTGTTTTTGGTCCAGGAAGTTTGTATACGAGTATATTACCGAATTTAGTTGTTAACAAAATTGGGGACGCTGTTCTTGCTGCAAAAGCAAAGAAGGTATATGTGTGTAATGTTATGACGCAAGCTGGTGAAACGATGGGATATACTGCGTTTGACCATGTGCAGGCGTTACATGATCATTTAGGTAAACCATTTATCGATACTGCAATTGTAAATAACCGTGATATTCCTTGTGAATTACGTCAGTTATATGAGGAAGAAATGTCGGCACCAGTTGTAGTAGATGAAGAGCGTTTTGCAGAGAGCAATATTGATGTCATTCAAGATCAATTGGCGAAGTATGATGATCGTGTTGTAAGGCACGATACATTAAAACTAGCTTCTATTTTATATTCACTGTTGTAGATGTGCGTTGCCTCGTTTGAGGTAACGCTCATCCTTTCATATAGGACAAGATTTTTGTTCCAAAGTAATCGTATAAGGAGGTGTTGACTGTGTCATTTGCATCAGAAACAAAGAAAGAGTTGACGAATCTTGAGATGAAGGAATGCTGTGAGAAAGCAGAATTATCAGCGTTACTTCGAATGAACGGATCGCTTTCTTTTTCAAATCGTCGTCTATCTATCGATATTCAAACGGAGAATGCGGCAATTGCAAGAAGGATCTATACGCTTTTGAAAAAAGGATATGACGTGACGGTAGAATTACTTGTTCGTAAAAAAATGCGATTGAAGAAAAATAATGTATATATTGTGCGGCTTGTTGAGAAGTCTCGCGAAATATTAGCTGATCTTCATATTGTTCGAGACGACTTTTCATTTATTCGAAATATATCACAAGAATTGATTGATAAGAAATGTTGTAAACGATCGTATTTACGCGGTGCATTTTTAGCAGGTGGTTCAGTAAATAACCCAGAAACATCATCTTATCATTTAGAAGTCTTTTCGTTATATAAGGAACATAATGATGCTATATGTGAACTGATGAACGGATTTGATTTAAATAGTAAGACGTTGGAAAGAAGAAAAGGGTACATTACGTATTTGAAAGAAGCAGAAAAGATTACGGAGTTTTTAAATATTATAGGCGCTCATAATGCACTTTTAAGATTTGAAGACATTCGAATCGTTCGCGATATGCGTAATTCAGTAAATCGTTTAGTAAACTGCGAAACAGCCAATTTAAATAAAACAATTGGTGCAGCGCTAAGACAGATTGAAAATATCCGTTATATTGATGAGACGGTTGGTCTTGATATATTACCAGATAAACTACGAGAAATTGCACAATTACGAAGAGATTATCAAGATGTAACATTGAAAGAGTTAGGCGAGATGGTATCCGGGGGGAAAATTAGTAAATCGGGTATTAATCATCGTTTGCGTAAAATCGATGAGATTGCAGAGAAATTACGCGCGGGGGAAACGGTAGCGAAAAAATAAGAGGTTAAAGGGGAAATGGAGCTGTGGTTCAAAAACGAGTTCAGGTTTCATTAAAAAACGGTTTACAAGCACGTCCGGCTGCGTTGTTTGTACAAGAGGCCAATCGCTTTCATGCGGATATTTTTATCGAGAAAGATGGAAAGACAGTGAATGCAAAGAGCATAATGGGGATTATGAGCTTAGCAATTGGAACTGGTAGCATGATAATAATTACAACAGAAGGTTCAGATGCAGAAGAAGCTTTAGAAGCATTAGCTGCATATGTACAATAAGAAGCTATCGCGCATGTGCGATAGCTTTTTTGTTTTGTTGTTTTTTGGGCGGGGTGGGGTATGTAGGGGGCGCGCGCTTGTCGAGGATTGTCGGTAAGTCGATAAGTTGTGTCGAATCGTCGATATATTGAAAAAATCGCCGATATAATTGGAGTTACGGTCGATATATTTGAAAAATCGCCGATATATTTAGGTGGATACTAGGTGGGGTATGCATGTGCGGAGGCCTCACCATAAAAAAAGCGCCCTGTAAGAGGGCGCTTCCGCTTTAAATCTATCTAGCTCCACCGGCTAGAATGGTCGGTGGCTTCGCTTCTTCCGGCGAGGTAAAAAGCACCTCTTTGTCAGAAGCTCCATCCCCCTCCCATTCTGAACGAGCCGCTTCCGCTTTAAGTTATTAACGATTTGTAAAGATCTTATCGATTAAACCGTATTCTAAAGCTTTTTCTGCTGTCATGAAGTTGTCGCGGTCTGTGTCGCGTTGTAGTACTTCAAGTGGTTGACCTGTGCGGTCAGCAAGAATTTGGTTTAGTTTTTCACGTAAGAATAGGATACGTTTTGCAGCGATTTCGATTTCAGTCGCTTGACCTTGTGCTCCACCAAGTGGTTGGTGAATCATTACTTCACTGTTTGGAAGTGCATAACGTTTACCTTTTTCACCTGCTGCAAGTAAGAATGCACCCATAGATGCAGCCATACCGATACAGATTGTTGATACTTGTGGTTTAATAAACTGCATTGTATCGTAAATTGCCATACCTGCTGTGATAGAACCACCAGGGCTGTTGATATAGATGTGAATATCTTTTTCTGGATCTTGAGATTCCAAGAATAAAAGCTGGGAAACGATTGAGTTAGCTACGTTGTCATCAATTGCACTACCAAGCATAATGATGCGGTCTTTTAATAGTCGAGAGTAAATATCGTAAGCGCGTTCTCCACGATTTGTTTGTTCAATTACTGTAGGAATTAAATT
>NZ_VLTE01000001.1:0-91882 GCF_007558965.1 Bacillus sp. HY001
GAGTATGTCCAAAACCGTACTCTTCTACTCCCTATTGTAAAAAAATGAGTCCGATGCCAAAAGGCATCGGACTCATTTTTTTAACTTGATGGCTATGGTCCATGTGGACAGCTTATTGTTTTTTTGCTTAGCGTGCAAAATTCGCGTCTTGTTGGCGGTACCCCATGCCCATCAAGTTAAAATCTCATATTACCCCCAGAACGAAAATTTTGTGCATTTTGCTCGTATTTATTGTTTTGGGGAAATTCATATTTTTAGCTTGATGGCGATGTAATGGGCCTCCTATTGTTCAGTGACAATAAAGTTGTTTAATTTTAGTCTAAGAAATGTAATAACCACCTACTAAATTAAATTGTAGGTGGTTTTAAAGTTATTTAAAATTAAATTTAATTGTTGTAGCCTGTAATTTATAAAAATAATAAAGTTGGTTAATTCTTCTTCAACTAATGCCTCTTATTGAAAAAAGTAGCTTGCTCCATTTACTAAATTTTCATCCTATTTTACATAGCTTAATCTGCCTCAACATCTTTTTCACCTAAATTTTGAACAAATCTTAATAGATAACCATCAGGGTCCATAATTAAAAATTCTTTTTGTCCCTTTAATTTAGTATCAGCTCTATACCAATTCTCTTGAATATCAAATTTAATTGGATACTCGTTCTTTTTCAAACTATTATATAGTGGATCAATATCATTTATGATAATTTGAAAATTAATTCCTCTTCCGTAGGGATAAGATAACTCCCCAGTACTCCAATGACCATTTACTTCTTCAATCATAATCTGGCAGTCATTTAAAGACAGTAAAGCAAACTTATCCTCTGGTCTTTGATATTCAATTTTAAACAGGAGAATTTCCGAATAGAAATTTAAACTTTGCTCTATATCTGAAACTGATAGCTCTGGTATTAATGCATTGAGTTTGTGCAAAAATGCTTCCCCCTTTGTTTAAGTTATTGATTATTATAACACTTACTATAAATTCTTCTTCCATTAAACTACTTCGTTAATCCTAAAAGAAGTAAACAACTTAATTATTTTTTAAAGGACTTTATTATAAATTAAACAACTTTATTATCTCTACACACCTATGTCAAAGCATCTTTTATTTGTTTTTATAAATATCTATGTATTTCATTATGAAGTGTTTTCACACGCTCTTTATAGAATATGCCTTTCCCCTCTATTTTCAGTTGCGCTATAAACAGATTTGCAAGCATTACCGCTGTATCAAGCTGATAAAATAAGCTGACAATTCGAGGCATAGATTCAAAGATATCTTTATTCTTATATCCATCTTTAAATTCATACCAATCAATTTCATTAGTTTCAGCTATCCTCATAAGTTCTAGCAGCGGGTGACCAATTAGAGCATTATCCCAATCAACCAACGCCTTAACTTCTCCGTTATATCCAATTAGATTTGCTGGTCGAATGTCCATATGTAATAATTTCTTTACATGATCTGCTTGTTTAAGAATCTCTTCGATTATCGATATATCAGGAAATTCAATATCGCAATGTGTAATTTTATTAAATCCTTTTACTCTTTTTACGACACGTTCAGCTATATACTTACTAGATGGTTTCCTAGTCCTATGTTGGTAATTCAAATTTTCAATTGGAATATTATGGAGATTATTAACTACTTCTCCTATTTTGTACGCAGAAATTTGAATATGATCAGTAGCCAGGTAATCTGAAATTAAAAAATCAAGTTCCGTAGAAAGGTGCAGTCCGTGAACCTTTGGCACTGGAATGTCTTTAGAATTACAAAACTTAGAAAGCTCCGCTTCCTTTTGCAATGAGATTCGACTATTAAACAACCCTTCATTTATATTTTTCACTTCACGTTCCCAAGGTACTCGAAATGCTAAAGGCCCTTTTTCCGAATCCCCTCGGAACACAATATTTTGCACTCCATTTCCTATTACTTTTAACTCCTGAACATCCAATTCTTTATATTCTCGATTCAATATAGTTTTTAATTTCGCCCTTAATTCTTCTGTTTTCCAACGTATATTAACCATTTTACCCCTCGATTCGCAAGTTATTTACAACCCGTAATAGCATCTCTGAATAATCTTCCAGATGTATTTCTCTTCATTTTAATACATGTGTTTTTTTATATTTCCAATCGTAATAAAGCTAGCCAATATTAAGATAGAAAATAAAAGTAAAATATTATTCACTCCCATATGAGTTATTAAAATACCAGTCGACAGAGCAGAAGATATCTTAACAAATGATGCTAGAATTGTTCTTAAGCCTATTACCCGGCCAATATATTCTGTTGTAGTATTCAACTGTATTAACGTTTGCACGATAATCAAATGCGACATGGTAAATAGCCCCATTATAAATATACAAATAACGGCCGTTGTTTTATAGTCATTCAAATATAATAAAAAAGAAGAGGTTGCCATACCCATCATCGTAATAAAAATAACTTTATGTTTAAACTTTTTTAAAAAATAGATAGCAATCAAGCCTGCTATAATTCCTCCTACTGAAAATGCTATCTCAAATATTGAGTAAAGTCCGCTACCTCCTTCAAACTGTTCTGCAAGAGGTAATAATAAAGTTGTTGTCATTTGTATGCTAATGCTATTCAAAATGGATAAAAACAGTAAGTACTTCATTCCTTCTGTTTGATTAATAAAACGCCATCCCGATATTAATTCTGCAAGGTAGGATATTCTTGTATTTTTTACTTTTTTAGGGTTCATTCTTTTTATAGAAGAAAAGAAAATGGCCGCAACTAAAAATGTTACAGAATTAATAAAGAAACTAGTGGCTAAAGAAAATTTAACTAGAAATAACCCAGATATACCAGTTCCCACTAGTAATGCTGCTTCATTTAATGAAGATGCTTTTGATATAACAAATGGTATATCATGATTACAGAATGCTTCCTTAATAAATGCAGAAGATGCAGGTTTGTAAACAGTGTAGCAAACTGCTAATAAGAATTGCATAATGTAAAAAATAAATACTGATTCAAATTTTATGAAAATAAGTATTGCCATGATTAAAACAAGTACAAATCGAATACTATCTGTTAGAACAACAATATTTTTAGAATCATGATGATCTACATAAACAGACACAAAAGGTGTTAAAATGATACTTGGTATATAATAAATTGCAATCATTAATCCGATAGAAGTTGCTTGTCCTGTTAAATGAAAAATATACCATAGCAAGGCAATTTGTTGAATTCCATCCCCAAATCCGGTAATGCTAATCCCTAATAAATATTTCAATTTATTATTCATAAAATTACCTCTTATATAATTGTTATCTTCATTTTAGGTGCATCACTTCAATAGAGTAAATTACAATTTATTTATCTATATTTATAATTTATTCTTATAAGGTATCTCACCACTTGCCCTTCAAGCGAAGTTAAAATCATATCCTCAAAATAGAAAAACGCTATGCTTATCGTAAGAAGTTTATGAGAAAGGATGGTGTTTTTAATGAATCCTATTATTTCAAATGAGCTGAATCTTTTCGCACAAGAGCTACAATACTTTTTATCTCCAGTAGTCCTACAAGATATCGCCAAACAAGTTGGCTTTGTACAGCGAACTAGTAAGTATCAAGCGAACGAACTCATTGCCCTTTGCGTATGGCTCAGTCAAGAAATCGCTAGCACATCGCTTACACAATTGTGCAGTCAGTTAGAAGCTTCAACTGGAGTACTGATGAGCTCAGAAGGACTGAATCAACGCTTTAACCCAGCAGCTGTCGCATTTCTTCGAGAAGTCTTTACTTCTCTTCTCACACAAAAACTCTGTTCAAATCACTCACTTTCTGCACACATGATCCCTACTTTCAATCGTATCCGTATTTTGGATGCAACAGTGTTTCAACTACCTGATCATTTCGCCACTGACTATCAAGGTTCAGGTGGAAGTAGTAATACGGCAGGCGTAAAAATCCAATTGGAATATGATTTACTTAGTGGTCAATTTCTTAACGTGCAGCTTGGACCAGGAAAGAATAATGATAAAACATACGGTACCATCTGCCTTGAAACCGTAGAGACCAACGATTTGTGTTTACGTGATCTTGGTTACTTCGATTTAGGAGACTTACAAACTATTCATGATAAAGGGGCTTACTACATCTCGCGGTTGAAGCTAAATACGCGGATTTATATCAAGAACCCTGAGCCAGAATACTTCAACAACGGCACGTTAAAAAAGCAAACAGAATACATCCAGCTTGATATGACACAAATGATGTCAGATCTAATCCCTGGTGAAACGATAGAAATTCCCGAGGCATACATTGGCCAAAATCAAAAACTTCCAGCACGTGTCATTATCCATCGTTTAACCGATGATTATACGCAAACACGCCTAAAAAACCAAGCGATACGTGAAAAGAAAAAAGGCATTGTCATGAAAGATAAAAGTAAACGTTTAATGGGCATGAATATATATATTACGAACACGTCTTTAGAAGAAGTACCAACTAACTACGTGCACTCACTGTATTCACTTCGTTGGCAGATTGAAATTTTGTTTAAAACGTGGAAGTCATTTTTTGAAATTGATGAATGTAAAAACATTAAAAGAGAGCGCCTAGAGTGCCATTTATATGGACAACTAATCGGTATTCTCCTCTGTTCTTCTACGATGTTTCAAATGCGACAGTTTTTGCTTGAAAAAACAAATCAGGAGCTAAGTGAATACAAAACGATTTATATGATTAAAGATTACTTTCCGTTACTGTTTCAAGCGATAGCCATTGGCACAGAACAACTTTTGAAAATTTTGCATCGTCTTTATCTATTGCTCAAAAAGAACGGTCGTAAATAACATCGGTATAAGAAAATGACCGTCTTTGATATTCTAGGGATTGTGTATAAAACGACGGTGAAGCATAGACAAACTGCCTAGCGAAAAAATCAGATTTTAATAGGCTTCTTTAGTATGCCTACTTTTCTATCAATTGTTAGTTTTGAACCAAGGATCGTTTCATATCTAGTAAGTTACTTGATTAGCTTGATGGGCATGTGGCGGGACCCCAAACAGTACGATTTTATTTCAAAGAGACAACGATTTTACTACACACTTTTTATTTATCCCACACTCTCATCTGCTAGTATTACTATTTTTTATTACTAATGTTGCCGTTTCACTCGGATGGCTAAGAGGAAAATGATGGCCATATGGAACAAAATCAACCTTACCAAGATGCGATGGAGCAGAATAGCCTCTGTCATAATCCCCCCAAATAATGTGAAGATTATACTTTGTTACTTCATTGAAATCACCTTGATCGTTTTTCAGTAGTAAACTATTAAGCTGAACCGTAGTATTTAAAATTCTAGGAGAAGTAAAACTGTTACTTATTTTTTTGATATAATGTTCAGGGATACTCTCCATACTTTCAAACAAACCATTACTTAATAAATATCGCCCTATGAAATTAGTAGTTGCCAGTTTTAATGTCCATTTGTTCATAAATTGAGGAACATTTAGCGATGTAGCATTTTTTTTAATAACAGGTGGCTGAAGTAAAGTGATTGAATACTTCTGATCTATGTACTCTTGTACCAATGCTTCCAGAAGAATAAACGCACCGAATGAATGGCCAATTAGATGTGCACCATTAGTAGCTTTCTCCAATAACTTTTTCACTACATTCAAATAGATATCTAAAAGATTTTTCTCTTGTTTAAAAGGAGAACGTCCCAAACCTGGAAGATCCAAGATCCATACAGGTTGACCAGTTTTTTCATGAAGCTCTTGTGCTAAAGGAAATAAATCTTCTCCATCACTCAATAAACCATGTAATAAAATAAATGGTTTACCCTCTCCTTTTAATTGGTAAAGGGTATTGTTATCGCATAATGTTCGTTTAAATAAATGATTATGCTGGCCATTTTGATACATCATTCGATAATCCAGATCAGCTACTACGGCAGGGAAAAATTTCATTACACTCGTCTCCTTAAACCAATCTCCTCCCATAATTTTTTTCGCTGAAACATTTGAAAATTTTCGTTTTGTAATAAAATTCAGTCCATCCGAAGGAATTTTTGTTATTTTACTTATCCCACTATTCATAATTGCTTTCATAAGTGGCATTGGGACAGAGATTTTTGGTGCCCTCATATTCATACTTTCCGACATAATACTTAATAATTCAGCAATGTTCTGATCGTGCTGTTTGTCTTCAACAAGTGTATATGTTTGAATAGTCGGTTGTTCCAATCTGAAAACCTGCACAATAAACTTCGCAAGCTCATCGTTTGAAATAAGTGGTAACCTATATCCCTTACCTCCAGGAATCACTGGCATGAGCCCTCTTCGCATACTCATCACAAGCAAACCTAATCCTGCTATCTGCTCTGTACTCCCTGTTTTACTACTACCGACTACAGTTGGCGGATTAATTACAGAAAGCGGATAACCTACCGCTGATGCCTGGTGACGGATATAAAGATCTGCTAAAAATTTTGTTCTCTCATATGGATTTTTTATTTTCAAATCATTGTTTCCTTCTTTAAACGCATCAATTGCAATCTTGCTATTTTTATCATCAAAGGGACTCATATAACCTACAACATGAATAAATTGTTGCAAGCCCTTCAATTGATGAATACTTTTAGCTAATTCACTAATATGTTTTGCGCCATTTAAAAATACGGAAGCTGCCTCTTTACTTGTCGCTTGAATATCCATGGGGCCTCCTGCGTGAATAATCACATCCGTTTTCAATATCCTCTCCTTATCTTCAGCACTTAGACCTAAATCTATTTTCGTCAAATCACCTTCAATAAAGTGCATAACTGCCTTTTTTAAGATGCCTCTTTCTTGAAAAATGCGTATTGCTTTACTTTTCGACCTTACTAAAAGAAGAATTTTAACATCCTCTTTGGCTAATTCTTTTACTAATTGCTTTCCAATAAAGCCTGTTCCACCAGTTAAAAATACTGTTCTCATATAAAATCCCCTTTTTAGTACTACTTAGTACTAATTTGATGTAAAAAAAATGCTTCTTTTATCGAAGCAATTTTAAAAAATGATCTGCTGTTTTCGTAATTACAGTTGCATCCTTCAATGTTTCTGAAATAAATAACGCTCCTTCAAGATTTGTAATAAAAAGGGATGCAACCTCATCAATATTAATCGTATTTCTGAATTCTCCATTCTCTACCCCTTGTTTAAGTAATAGAGAAACTTTCTTTTGTAATCCTGTAAAAAAAAGACCTATTTTTTCTTTTATTTGTGTGGCCTGTTTAGGACTTTGAATATAAAGAGTAATAAATGGACAGCTCCCCTTATACTCTCTCGACTGAACTCCTTGTGATAATTGTTTTAAAAACAGTTGGATACGATCTTCAACTAAAAATTGGGTCTGAGAAAGTACGTCATCAATTGCAGATTGATACATTTCAATCCAATAATCAACGACCCCTTCTAATAATACTTCCTTATTAGAAAAGTGATAATACACATTAGACTTTGAAACTTTGCTTACACGTACTAATTCATCCATACTTGTATAAGCAAACCCTTTTTCTAAAAATAATGTTGCAGCTACTTCAATCACACGTTTTTGATTCATTAATTTTACCTTTGTCATAACTAGAACTATATAGTACTAATTTAAATATTGCAAGCATTTATGTTAATTTTGAAAAAATTTTGATTAAAAAAATTCTACTAACATTGATTTTACTGCAAAAAAAATCTTAGCATCAGTGTTACGCAAAAAAGAAAAGGAGTGGATCCCCCCACTCCCTTTAACCATCTACCCCTGATTCCTCTGCGCCTCTCTAAACTCCTCCTTCACCTTCTCTAACAACCCTTCTTCCGTAATTAATCGATACGCTGTATTTGCTAGTGCTTTTGCGGATGTAATTAATGCTTTATCTCCTAATTCTGAACGTGCTGCTTCTCTAAATTCATTCGTATGTGCAATTAAATTGTCTGGACCGATTTTAATGTATGGGTGAATTGTTGGTACGACTTGACTTACGTTTCCTGCGTCTGTCGAGCCGATACCAAATCTTTCTTTCCGATTTACGTCTTCACCTTGTAATTCTAGTTCTTCGGCTACGACTTCATTAAATGTTTTTGTTACGAGTAGTTCATCGATTTCATTTTGGAATTGATGAATTTTCACTTTCGTACCTGTTGCTAGCGCTGCTCCCTCTGCGATGTTTCTTACTTTCTCTGTTACTTCCGCACATCTTTTTCTCGTTGCTGCTCGGATGAAGAACCTTGCTGCAGCGTAGTCAGGAATAATGTTAGGTGCTTTTCCACCCTCAGTAATAACGCCATGAATTTTCACATCTGACGGAAGTTGTTGGCGAAGTGCGTTAATGCTGTTATACAGCTGGATAATCGCATCTAATGCGTTAATTCCTTCTTCTGGTGAAGCTGCGGCGTGAGCTGTTTTTCCGTAAAAATGAAAATCAAGTGGATCGACTGCTAGTGAAGGGCTCGTTGTCGCTGTTTTTCCGCTCGGATGAATCATAAGTGCCGCATCGATATCTTTAAATAAACCAGCTTTTACATAACTCGCTTTCGCACTACCGTTTGGCCCTCCTTCTTCAGCCGGAGTACCAAACACGACAACTTCCCCGCCAATTTCTTCAAGCGTTTCTGATAATGCGATCGCTGCCGCAACACTAATTGTGCCAATTAAATTGTGACCACACGCATGACCGAGTCCTGGTAAAGCGTCATACTCAGCTAAAAATGCGATAACTGGTCCTTGTTTTCCAGAGCTTTTTCGTGCGATAAAACCTGTTTCATGTCCAGCTATATTGTGTTGCAATTGAAAACCTGCACTCCCTAGCAATAAACTCAACGTTCTTGATGCGTAAAACTCTTGGTTACCAATCTCCGGATTCGCATGAATATCGTGACTTGTTTCTATGTACTTTTCCTTATTTCTTTCAATACTCTCTTCAATTGTTTTTCTTTGTGACGTTACTCCTGTCGCTCCCATTGTTCTTCCCCCTTATATTTTCACGTAAAAAAGCCTCTTTCTAAAAGATAGAAAGAGGCTTCTGCATATACAGTCAAAATGAGCTTCTTTCTTATCTTTCAAGTTACCTTGCTGGAATTGGCACAGTATTCATAACGAATCCGCTGCCGAGGTATCATAGGGCCAGTCCCTCCACCTCTCGTGATAAGAATTTTCATAAAATTATATTAAATTACATTCATTCTAAGTTCATTCCGATTAAAAGTCAAGGAATTCCTATCCGAATTTACCGAATATCTAAAAATCCTTTTAATACACCAATTGTTTCTGGTGCTTGCAGTCTTGCACATACGTACGGAAATTCCATACTACCTTCAAACATCATTTGAGATGTGAGCGGTGCCCCTGCCCAGAAGATTTCATCATCGATTACGATAAACGGGAATGCTTTATTTTGTCTTTGTAACTTTACATTTTTTAACGGAACTGGTCCATCACTATACACCGTTATTTGCGCATTTGTACGCATTAACGCTTGCCATACTCGTTTATCCACTTGCTTTGTACTTGGAAGTGAAATAATAATTTTTCGTTTTGCAGCTAAAATATCTTTCAATAATCCTTTCGGCTCTTCAAGATTCATTTCCATAAACCAGCGTAAACGTTTCGAAATTTTCCGCTCCCACAATTGTCTTGATGTCGTGCGATCATACACATCTCCGTGACGTTCTATATGAGCTGTTAATTGTGATAAAGCTTGTTTTCTCGAAAGGTTTTTGCGCATATAATGGCAATCTGATAGTTGAATGAACTTCCCTCTCGCTCTCGTTACAGCTACATTGACGAGGCGATGGTTTTTATGGTCAAAGAATAACACGCCTGGTCGTTCTTGCGGATAACTATCCACTGTATCAAATATCATCATATCTCTTTCAGACCCTTGAAACTTATGAACCGTCGCCGCTAAAACTGGTATATTTTGATATTTCGTTCTCTGCAATATTTCCCTAATACATGTTGATAAGAAGCGGGATTGTGCCCTGTAAGGTGTAACAACACCGATCGATTGAACACCATCTAACAGTCCGATTAACATCATTTGCATCGCTACTAAACCAGACATAATGTTAAAACGAGAACCTGAAGCAGCGTCTTTTAACGAAAAGGCCCCCATTAAGCTCGTATCAAATAAAACACTCGCCTCATTTGCGAATGGTTGCAATTGCGCAAGTTCTTTACGTTCTGAAACAGACGGATGATCATACACTCTATTTTTATAAATAAATGAGTTTGTAAACTTAGATATATCCGCATGCATACGTCTTTGTTCCTGCAGCATAAAGAGGTTCGGATGTGCTTCTGACTTATTGACAGACTCAACAATCCCGGCATGGTAAAACATATCTTCCCCGAGCCATTTTCGAACGAGTTCATGGTTCGCCATCGCAATTGGAGGTAACTGTAAAAAATCACCACATACGACGATGCGTTTTCCAAGTGATGCAGCTAATGCAATTTGCGGAACATATGCCATACTCACTTCATCTACGACAACTAAATCAAATGTACGCTCATAAATCAGTGAATCAATGGCACATTTCGATAAAGTTGCACCGATTACTTTTGCATTTTCAATGTATTCTTTTTCTACTTCTTTAATTTTCGCTTTTTGCTTTCGAAGATCACTTTCAATCTCTTGTATACGCTTCTTATCAGCAGAAGTCGCTTTATATGATAAAATCTTTTCACGGAGATCTTGTCGTGTTTCCTCTAAATAGAGTCTTTCTTCTCCCCAAGATCCGTTCGTCGTTTCAACTAACTTCGATGCAAGCAACGTTTCATGATTTCGTATATGATCATGTTGGCTATAACCGTAACGAACAATTTCGCCAGGCGTCCATTTCTTTTTCTTCTCAATTTGCTTCGTTACTTCACTCATTAATACGTCCACTGCCGCATTACTATGAGCTAGCACAAGTACCGATTTTCCCTTTTGATAATGCGCTGAAATAATACGTGATAAATTGTAAGACTTCCCTGTTCCAGGTGGTCCCCACACGTACGTTGTCGGATTGTAAAACGAACGATACGCCAATTCATTTTTCGGATTTTTCATCTTCTCAATATGTTTCGGACTGCTCGTCCCATCAACAAGACGCTTTATACGATTACGTTTTAACTTATCTTTATGTGCCTCTTTCAATCGCTCTTGTAGTTGCTCTAACAATTGCCACGGTTCACTGTATAAAACAGCTTCTCGTATTTCACCTTGTATATAGTCATTTAATTTCAGTTCTATTTCTAATCCATGTACAGATAATACTTCTCCTGTCGCTTCCTCACCATCAAACTCAATTCGAATTGGTGAACCTTCAGGTAAGCTTACTTCCGAAATAAGCTGAAATACGTATACCGTACTTTCATAATCTGTATATAAAAAACGACCATTCATGATAGAAATTTTACTACCACCTATCGTTTTCCAATGTTTAATTTCATACGCTAATGCATAGTGCCACTCTTTCATCGTTGCCGATAATGAAGGAGTTTGAGTAGGTGTATTCATCGTATAATCTCCTTCCTTCTCCCCAAACATACTTTCTCACTATACCATATAACACGCTAAAATTTGTAAGGTTTTTATCTTGCTTATTTTCTTAATTTTCAATAATATATTGTATATAATTTTCAGAAAGAAGGAATCCACATGCCAGTTAGAAGAATTGAACACGTTGGACTTATGGTTGCAAACTTAGAAACATCTATTTCATTTTATGAAGAAGTAGTCGGCCTACAACTCATTAAACGTATGGGGCACCCGAATCCAGACTTACAACTCGCTTTTTTAGGTGTAGAAGAATCGAAGGAAACGATACTAGAACTCATTGAAGGCTACAACTCTTCTCTTCCGGCAGAAGGAAAAGTACATCACATTTGCTTTAAAGTGGATTCATTAGAGGATGAAATCGAAAGACTCAAGAAACACGAAATAACCTTTTTACTAGGAGAAGAAATTGAAACATTACCAGATGGAACACGTTACATATTCTTCGCTGGTCCTGATGGAGAGTGGATTGAGTTTTTTGAAACGGAGAGATAAAAAACCTTTATTTTGCAGGTTAAAAACAATCATTTTATGAGGAGTAGAGAATGATCAATACAATCTATATTATTATTTTTTGGATCCTTATACTCTTTCCAATCCTGTATGTAATTAAGATAAGACACTGGAATTTAAAAGTAGTTGCCGTATTTGTTGGAAGAATTCTATTAAGTATTATCTTTTTCATAAATGGAATAGCTTTCGGAATGCAACGAAATTGGTCAGAGCCTCCCTATGAAACAGAATGGGATTTCTTTATAAAGTCTTTGCAACATGGGAAAACTGATGCACTTATAGAAGTATTTCTTCTAATTATTATCATTACTTTAGATTTAGCAGTTATATTTTTTTATAGAAATAAAAAGAAATAGGATATTCTCTCCTATTTCTTTTCTTAATGTTATAACAATCTTTCAAATAGCTCTAACTTGCACAATGCTTCCCGTTAATATAATACGCTGATTCTGTGAAAGTCGTAAATACAACCTCTACTTCTGGAAGTCCAAAATCCATTACATATGTAGTAATAGCCTTGGCAAATCGATCGCGAATTTCCTGTCCACGCTCGAACCATTTCACTTCAATAAGAGGAAACGCTTCTATTTCTTCTCCATTGAATACAAACGTAGAACTTGGTAGTTCCAAGGTAAAATTATCCGTACCACACTCACAGATTTCTGCGAGCTCTTCTACTAATGGCTTACTTATGCTTTTTAATTGTTCAGTAGTAATTCCACGAAACACAACATGCGGCATGTGAATCCCTCCGTTACATAGCTTTATATTTGCTCACATCATAACACAATTTATTTTGCTGCACTAACATTTTAATGACATTCTTAAGAATGATCATATGTTAGTGATGCAATACATGTATTGTAACCTGAAAAATAATAAAGAGGTATTGTCACATCGGTATCAAACTAATAAAAAAATACTCCTAAATAAAAACACGCTACTCTTTCTGTAGATTCATAGGAAAGTATAGCGATGAGATATTCCCTCTATTTCTCCCGTATCGATACGCGAGAATCAACATTGTTTATTATATGCCAAAACAATAACAAAAACGGAACTGTTATCAGGTCTCTTCTCTCATTTTTCTGTTAAATTCCTTAAACAACAACTTAAGTCCTACAACCATCTTTATTCCTAGTTACTAAATATTAGTTATGTTCATAATTCTGTAACATGTATAGACAGGTATATATGTTACAACCAACTTAGCAAATTACAAATAAATTTGCATTTCCTGTGCCCCTTACCTCCCAGTAAGGGGCGTACCCTTTGATAAATAATTATTTCAATACAGCTTTTTCCACAGTACTTTCTCGTCAATTCCACAAGTTTAAGAACTCTCATACGTTACCTTTTCCAAGGAACTATATGCCGATACACGAATCCCTATTTATATAGAGATTTTTTGAATTACGTGTCCCTCATTATTTACTATAACCACGATTCAGTTTCGTTAACTTTTCATTGATTTGAAAAATTCTTACTCTAATATCTTTAATACCAGATGCTTGAAGTCTGTTTTTGTGCATTTCGGCGTATTTTTCAGCATCTTGTTTTTCTTCAAATACATAGATGCCTCCAGCTTCTTTTGTTTCTTGATTCTCTGTCCATATTTTCCAATGGAATCCGTCTTCTTCATTAATACTTTTTGCTAAATCCAAAAATGCTTTTTCCATTTCTTCACCAAAAGGACCTTCAAACGGAAAATCAACTTGTAGTAAATATGCCATTTTCACTCACTCCTATGTTCAATATTTTCAATTCGAATGCATACAGTTTAACGGCTGTTTTCATAATTCAATAAAAGCTCCCAGATTGCGGTAGATATTTTTAAATATTATTTTGTTTTTTTGACTTGATTATAATAAAAGATGGACTTCGCGATTCGTTTATTAAATCTGGCATTTTCTCTATCCCTGCCAAAGTTGATTGTGGTTCGATTATTTTATCCAGCGAAAACCCGTGTTCAATTAAAGTATTTATTAATGTGGCAACTGTTCGATGATAAATAACCACACTATCGTCAACAAACCAGTTGTGTACTCTGATTCCTTCTTCTTGATAATTATCTAATGCCCAGTGTGATTTATTACCATCCTCAGTTTTTATCCAATGGTTGCTCCCTTTGCGAGCTGTTGCTACTGGGTGTTCGGTTGAAAAGATAAATTCACCACTGCTTTTTAATAGTTCATTAATCTTTTGAATCATTGCCGAGTAATCTTCAATGTAATGTATAGAGAGGGAACTTATAATCAGATCAAACTTTTGATTGGTTAGTCCCATATCCTCCATAGGAAGACACATAAATTCTATGTTATCATCCTGATTTAACTTTTTAGCACGTTCAATCATATTTTTGGATATGTCTACACCTACTACGTTTTTTGCACCATTTTCTATACAATACTTTGAAAAATGACCATCACCGCAACCCAAGTCTAATATCGATTTTCCTTTCAAACACAGAATTAATGATTTGATTGCTGGCTGTTCTATGAAGTCATTAGCGTTTATTCCACTTTCACGCAACGCTGTGTAGTTTTTGAAGAAATTCGGATTATCGTAAACATTTTGTTTCACTTACATCACTCCTCTGATAAGTTTTTCATAGATTAAGCTGACTTCTGTTTCCAAATTATCATACTAACCATAAAAATTTTGTCATCCTTTTATTATGTAATGTTTTTTAGGAAGATATCTCGAACTCAATACTTTCACAATCCTGCCCGTTTGTTGAATAAACTGCTGTAGATACTATACTGTATTAAGAAAATTAACCTTTATTTTAATTTTCAAAAAATATTACATGAAATTAAACTTATATAATGTTAGCTTGATGGGCATAGAGCACCGCCCACATTTTAATTATTTTATGGGCCAAGCAATTCTCAAAAAAGGATAGCATGATTTTAATTATGATTTTGATTTAAACAATGCGTTCTGAGACACTACTCTCCTTCTAAAATAGCGTAATAATATTCATCCCACCATTCATTTCCATGGGGTATACACTTCCTGAAATATCCTTCTCTTCTCATTCCAATTTTCTCCATCAATCGATATGACGGGGTATTTTGGGGCTGACATGTAGCTATAATTCTATGTAATTTCATTTCCTTAAACCCATATTTTAATGTAGCTTGTGCTGCTTCAGAAGCATATCCTTTATTGAAATATTTAGGATTGAATACCCACCCAATCTCATAAGTATGGTCACCAAAATATTTATGAAAAACAATATGACCAATCAGAATATTTTCATCTACCAGTATCACAGGAAAGTTCTCTGCATTTTCACCCATATTTCTATTTACAAAGTTTCTTGTATCTTCTTCAGTAAAAACCCCTTCAGGTATGTATTTCATAACATTGCTATCTGATGTATACTCATGGACATCTTGCCAATCTTTGAACTCAAAATTTCGTATTAATAATCTTTCTGTTCTTATAAACATTTACTTTTCTCCTCTCAAAAAATCGTGTCTTTATTTCAAATCCACATTCAACCCTTAAACTATCTTACAGATTCATCATAGAAACTACATGAATAATAATTTGATAAATATATCATATAACAAATATTAGCATTCATACATTTCGAAAATTATGTTAATTAAGGACAAAAATAGCTTTTTCTTAACTATTCTAAATTTCGTTTACTACTAACTTCATTTTACTTAAATAAAATGCTGGATCTGATTTTTTTTGCAACTTCTTGTGAATGAGTAACAACAATTACGCATTTTGTTGAGTTTAAATTAAAGTCTACTTCTCCCTGATGTTTCCCCTTTTTATTAAGTATTTCAAATCTAACATGTTGTGTATATAATACATAAAGATTATTGGATTTTGAATCAACATATACGCCCCTTTTATTTAAAAATAAGAAAACCCCATATTCAATAAAAAATACAGGGTTTTTATAAAACAGTTTATTTTGTTTACTGTTATACTTAGTCGAAAGAAGTTCGTAAATGAAATATTACTTATCTAATTAAGAAGAATTTAGATTCCAGCCCAAACATCTTTTCCATATCGTCCTTCATCTTGCACACGTTCCAACCAATCCCTTGCTTCTTGTTCACTGACTTCATGAATTTCTTGATAGGCTTGACAAAGGGTGTCTTCTACGTCAGGAGCCATTTTACTTCCATCACCACATATATAAAGATGAGCCCCATTATCTAATAACGAAATTAAATTGATTCTATCTTGTTTTATTAAATGCTGTACATATGTTTTAGGAGATCCTTCTAAGCGAGAAAAAGCTGTGTGTAAAGAGATTAATCCATCTCTTTCATCATTTTCTAGTTCTGTACGATAGAGATAATCTTTTTCAGGATGACGACAACCAAAATATAGATGTGCTTCTCCTAAGTTCATACCTTTTTGCTTTTGAACACGACGCGCTTGCAAGAATCCACGGAATGGTGCAATTCCAGTACCTGGTCCAACCATGATAATTGGTGTTTCTGGATTTTCAGGTAATTGAAAGTTTGATTGTGGCGTTCGAATGAAACAAATAATCTCATCTTTATTATGGCGCTGAGCTAAATAATTAGAAGCAACTCCTTCATATGTCCCTTCCCCACTCCATGCAGGTGCATTCACAACACCAACCGTAATGCTCAGACGATCCTGTGCAACGAGTGGAGAGCTTGAAATAGAATAGTAACGCGGTTTGAGCGCAGGAAGAAGTTCTAAAAAGCGTTCAAATCGGATTTCACAAGCCTCATACTTTTCAAGAAGATCCAACATTGATATACGTTTCTTTAATATTTGTTCATGATAAACTCCCTCTTCCAATAATGATTCCAATTCTTTTTTATGAGGAGGGCATGCTGTGAATGTCACCATTTCTCGTATTTGTGCTCGAGTGGCTGCTTCTTGCACTTCTACACTATAACTAAGAAGGTCATATAAACGAACAGGACTGTCTAAAGGTATGTGATTTACACTGCGCCCACTTGCGCTTAATATGACTTGATCCTTTCCGTTTAATCCAAAGCGTTTTAAAATTCGGTTGACATTTTTCTCACTATTAATTGGCAGCACCCCAAGGTGGTCTCCTTCTTTATACGTAGCGCCTTCTGGCAAGGATATCTCAATATGTCGCGTGCTTCTTTCGCTGCTAGATGATTGAAGCTCACGATTTTCTAGTATAGATGCATAAACCGCTTCATATGTTCGCGCAAGAGGAGATCCTCCAAGACGACTAACAAATTGTAAACTTAATGTACTGCGTTCTTTCTCCATGTTTTTGTTAAGTTCCAACCCAAATGCCTTCATCGCATCAGACCACATACTTTGTTTCCATTGCTCGAGCTGTTCCTCGAAATCACCACTTGCATCCGCTTCCCCGCGTTTAGAAAATCTTGTTGCTCCTTTTTGAGCCATTTGCTCATCAATGTATCTTGGAATTCGTTGATAGGTACTCGCCCAATTATGATCTCCACAACCAAAAACTGCGTATTGAACACCTTTTAGCTCATCTGGTTTTAATTGCTCCAACCATTGCACAAACTGCCCTGCATTACTTGGCGGTTTTCCATTATAAGAAGAAGTTACAATAAGAACCGCTCCTTCTTTCGGTAGACTTCCAATTCGATCGTTAAGAGCTACCACTTCCGTTTGAACACCTTCTAAACTAGCTGTATCTGCTAGTTCTCTTGCAATACCTTCTGCTACCCCTGTATCCGAGCCATACAGAACAAGCAACGAAAGATTATCGGCTCCAATAATAGAAGAAGTCTTCTGAACTTGCTGCTTGGTTTCATGGTTTTTCAGTTTCTCCTCTATAGGCGCAAGAACAGTAGTATGGCTAATAGTTCGATCTCGGGGTAGAATCCTAATTTTAAAATCACCAGGCTTTAACGTTAATGTTTGTTTTACGTCCAGCTGATAGTCTTGATAATCAATGAATTCAAAATGTTGAAGAAGCATGCCCATTACAAGTGTGGCTTCATGAAGTGCAAACTGCATACCGATACATGCCCGTTGACCATTTCCAAATGGCTTATAAGCATGATGAGGAACCTTATCCAGATCTTCAAATCGTTCAGGTTGGAATTCTTCCACGTTTTCTCCCCACGCGTCTTTATCCCTATGTAACTGTGGAATAAGAACAGAAATACGATCTTCTCCTTTCTTAATTGGATATTTCCCACCAATCACTGTATCTTCTTTTGCATAGAGACTGAATGCTGGAGCAGTAGGCCATAGACGTAGCGATTCATTTAAAATCATCCGGATATACTTAAGTTTCATAACTTGTTGGTATGTTGGAGTAGGATCTGTCAAAACCCTATCTACTTCTTCATAGGCTTTTTTCAATTTATCTGGATTCTTTAATAAAAAATAGATTGCAAAAGATAATAATCCACTTGTTGTTTCATGCCCAGCTATTAAAAAAGTGATAATTTGGAAACGAATATTTTCATCATCTAATTTTTCACCAGTTTCCGGATCCTGCACATTTAACATACGGGAAAGTAAATCATTCTCTTCCTGATTTCCACTACTTTTACGTTCAGCAATAATATTATCTACTAAAGAAAACATAGATTGAATATCATGCTGAAATTGACGTTTCGTTCTCCACATGAGTTTGTCTTCTATATCCAGCCGTTGTAATTGGTGCATCGCCTCATCTAGAGCACGGCTCATGCTAGTAATAAAAGGATGAGGGGTCTCACGATAAAAGCTATTAAATCGATAGTTAAAACCACATAGACCAATTGTATCCAATGTAAGGCGAGTCATATCCTCCGGTACATCTACGCTTTCATTCGGATTAAGCCGTGCCCATTTTTGAACGAGTTGTACGGCAAGATCGACCATCATAGCATGATAATCTTTCATTGCCCGTTGGCTGAATGTAGGCATCAAAATATTATGAGCTTTTTTCCAGTTAGGCTCATGAGTCTCACTTGTAAATAATCCGTCTCCAGCAAAGGCGCGAACTTTCGCTAAAGCGCCTTCTATACTTTTATCAAATCGTGTTTCGTCACAGACTTCTGCTACCAGTTCATGTCCAGAAACGACAATGATGGTATCACTTAAAGTTTGAATTTGAAAAATGGGACCATACTCTTCCGCTATCTTGATAAAGGATAGGGTCGGTTTATCTTTATCGATTAATGGGAGATTCCCCAGTAATCCATATGTTTTCGGTTGAGGAATGGCAGATACTTTTTTATCCATTAAAAACACCCTTTCAAAAAAACATGAAATAAAGTGAAACTTTAATCAGTGGGGGTTTTCTTCATCCCCCACTGATTATTAGTTGAACCAATCGGACTTTTATGGGCAGTTGAACCCCGACCTAAATTCTTTGCTTTCTCTGCATTTTGAGGTGGGGGTCTTACTGCCCATTAAAGCGGGATAAAATATCCCATTCAATAAACAATGAATCGCCTGGGATAAAGATATGTAATTGATTACCTTATTTTATCTTTTCCCTAACTATTCACGATTATGATATTGCTTATAAGGTTCGTAATCTAAGTTGTTTGTTGCTATTACATGTATAACTTGCAGAAAAAATACTAAATGAAAATGAAGTATATTATTATAATGTTTATAAGAAATTGAGAGCTAAAGATTGTAGTATTAGGAAAACCAGTAGCTTCTCATATCAATTCAAACAAATACGATAAATAAGTATACTGTGTTGCTAATGAAAAAGGATCTGATATGAATATCAGATCCTTTTTACTATATATAATTATTTCGCTGATTCTTTTCCAGATTTAAATACCAGCGCCTTAGCAGCAGAAATTTGCATTTCTTCATAGTCTAACTAAACAGTAAAAACTTATATGAATCATGACCTAAAGTTATATTTTGCTCTACCGATTTAACCTCTCGACAGCTTCCGCACTTGTATCTACACGTTTAACGAAAAAAACTAATAGTAGTGCAACAACATTCATGCCAAGCGCTACATAGAATGAATATTGAATTCCGGATAATAAAGCCTTCTGAGTTAACATTGCCTTCGTAGCTTCGGTGAAGGTTGTTGGATCTACATCCGCCATTAGACTTTCAGCTTTTGTTTTTGTTACAGAATTCATAATCGTAACAAGAATAGCAGTACCAATCGAACCGGACACTTGTTGAGCTGTATTATTAACAGCTGTACCATGCGGATTTAAACGAGTTGGTAATTGATTAAGTCCGTTTGTCATAAGTGGCATCATCACCATAGCCATCCCAAACATCCGCAGTGTGTAAATAAGAATAATATGTGTGTGACTAGAGTCGAGTTGCAGGTTGGCCAGCATATAAGTTGAAACAGCTGTAATAGAAAGTCCTACTATACCAAGAATACGCGGGCCATATTTATCAAATAGTTTACCTGTAATTGGTGACATAATCCCCATTATTACCGCACCTGGAAGCATCATGAGCCCAGAGCTCAGCGGTGAAATACCACGGACGTTTTGTACATAAGCTGGTGTTAAAATCATCCCCGAAAACATGGCCACTGCGTTCACAATTGCAATTACAGACGCAAGTGCAAACATTGGGTACTTGTAAACACGTAAATCCAATAACGGTTCATTCATTTTTAATTGGCGGATAATGAAAGCAATTAGAGCAATAGCGCCTATGCTTAAGGTTGTTAAAACAACTTTATTCGTCCAACCATCGGAGCTTGCAGAACTGAATCCATATAACAAACCACCAAAACCGATAGAAGATAATAGTAATGAGAGATAATCAAGTTTTGCATTTTTGTTTTGTTTCATGACATTCTCCGATTTCCAAATCCCTAACAGTAAGCTAATGATTGCTAATGGTAATATCATTTCAAAAAGCAAGCGCCAGTCATAATACTCTACAATATAACCTGATAGTGTCGGTCCAATTGCGGGAGCTGTAATCATAACTAATCCAAAAATCCCCATTGCTGTTCCCCTTTTTTCTCTTGGAAAGCTTACTAGCATAATATTCATTAACAAAGGCCCCATGACTGAAGAACCTGCTGCTTGAACCATCCGGCCGGTAAGTAATAAACCAAAGTTCGGTGCTAAAGCTGCTAAGGCCGTACCAAAAATAAAAATCATCATAGATGTAATAAATAAGCTCCTATTGGAGAAGCGGGTTATTAAAAATGCTGATGCCGGAATTAATATACCACTTACAAGCATATACCCTGTAGACAGCCACTGGATCGTTGAATAATCTTTAATGTCTAAATCCTTCATTATTGATGGCAAGGCTACATTTAAAAGCGAGTTATTTAGAAATGAAACAAATGCGCCAATAAAAAGGATTACAAGCATTAAATATGGTGGTTGTCTTTTATGTAATGTTTCACTCATATATTTATTTGCCCCTTCATTATAAATTTCATTGATGCGTTTAAATCGTTTGTATATCTGCACAAGAATACATTGTCCTTGCAGTATTTTGCCAAACTCTTCGAATGGATATTCTCTTTTTAGCAATTCTACTTGCTCAACGTTACATCTGAAAATCTTTTTTATTGATCAAACGTTCATAAACGCGTTTGTTAACCGAAATTAAATTAGGTTACATTTTGAGGTGGAGTTGTCTTCTTGCCCACAAATAGTGAGATAAAGTGAAACTTTAATCAGTGGGGGTTTTCTTCATCCCCCACCGATTATCAGCCCTCACCAATCGGACTTTTATGGGCAGCCCGACCCCCACCTAAATTCTTTGCTTTCGCTGCATTTTGAGGTGGGGGTCTTACTGCCCATTAAAGCGGGATAAATCAACAAGACCATACACCCATTCCTTTAAATACAGGCTTGTAAATCTAGTTATGTAACCATCCTTAAAAAGGAATATTACATAGGCTAAGTCTAACATTACATTTTTAAAGTGAGGGGAATAAACTTATGTACCAATATTGGTATTTGAATTCAGAGGGCAACAGTGAGCAATATACGAACCAAATTGCAATGTCATCATTATATTTACAGCCCCAAATCACTAAGGCTGAGGGAATGAATGATTTGAAGATTCCTGAGAATTGGAGTTGTCGAGGCTATCCATTTGGTTGGGATTCGCCAGCCTATTATACGGGTTTCAATCCTCAAACTCCTCCCTTCTCTTTAGGTCAGCCAATCCATTATGCAGGGATGATGCCACAAGGACATCCCGCTAATTGGACGCCATTACAAGGCCATGTAGGTAATTTTCAAAAACCTCCCTTACCCTGGGCCCAACCATTCAATCATGCAGGGATGTTCGCACAAGGTCATCTCGCCGCTTTACTATCGCCACCAGCTAAAGCTTTTAATTTTAATACCAATAATAACTGGGGTATTTTAGGAAACCCTCCAGGATGGGGAGGACAGGTAAGTCCTATGGGATGGGGAAATAACGGTCAGCCAGGAATGCTTGGAAACTTACTGACAGTAGGAAAAGGCACCATGAATGGAATCGGAATGCTTAGTAGTCTAATCGGTATGGGAAAGTTCTTCTTTTAGTTCATTAGAACGGGAGGATAGATCCATAGCCAAGACTTAAAAACCATTTCCTTTTAATCTCCTCAAACATACTTCCTCCAAGTTCGTTTCCTCGTTTTCCAAATTATAAAAACATCAAGAAAAGACATTCCAATTATGGAACGTCTTCTTTTACTTTATAAAACGAGTCAACAATCTAAAATATTCTCACCAACATACTCACTCATTTAACTAAATAAAGTGAAACTTTAATCAGCCCTCACCAATCGGACTTTAATGGGCAGCCCGACCCCCACCTAACTTCTTTGCTTCGCTGCATTTTGAGGTGGGGGTCTTACTGCCTATTAAAGCGGGATAAATTGGTTAGTTGCATAAAGCTCTTCTAACTTTCCTTGCGAAGCTTAGCGGATCATCAACGTCTTCGATATTAACGTAAATTAAATTCGGCTCATCACATAACCACTCATTGTGTATAGACGAAACGATTATTCCTTGTTTAATAATTGTAGCAACAAACCCATTGACTTCTCTTTGCAATAGCGCTATCCGGCCTAAACATAATGCTCGTCCGGTTTTATTATCTCGTGATTCGAATGAGAAGGAACTTGTTACTCTAAAACGTTTTCCTAAAATAGTTGCTTGTATTTCATCCCGATTTATTGTTGCCACGCATTTTCCACCGGCGAACCCTTCTTGGCCACCGATAATTCTTGCAAACTGTTGACAAATTAATTCATCATTACATGCCATACCTTGAATCATCCCCCCTTTTACTGTTAGGTTATGAATGAATCCTTAGGTCTGAAACGGTAATGAATCTATACTATTACAAAAAAGATTATCGGGATCTAACGAAGTCTATTATATGGTAAGGCATTTTTAGAAAACATAAAAAAAACACCCTAAGGTGCCATCCTTTGACTTGAGAATCATATCTATGTATGGAGAAATTTAGAAAAGAGAAGGTTCTAACTATAATTTATAAAGCTATTATGCCATGAATTACATACATATTTCCTTATTTACTGGGAGCAGAATCCCGTTATATTACTTTCTAATCAGACGCGTTAAAGCCATCCCAAGAAATCCAGCTCCCATTCCTATTAACCATCCTGTTTGGGCATTACCTAACATAGACCCCACTCCTCCGCCAAGAAACATACAGCCAACGAATACTAATCCTCCAATTCCCCAATTCGGACGTTCCATAGTTCAATCACACCCTTTCAATAAAACATATGCGATTAACTAACCTAACTTTCTTGCATGGGATAGTTAATTATTTTGCTTATGTTTAGCACTTCAGGGAATTCAAAAGATGCTGAGATTGAGTCATTTGAATAAATTATAGAAGGAGAATTTCATTTTTCATATTATAATAACTTAAGAGTTGTAGAACAAATTCTTCTTCAACTAATGAGTTAATAACAGTATAGAGATTTCCCACACTTTATGACTCAACCCTCGTTATCAAGTTAAGAAAAGCAAATCCCACAAAAACGAAAATTATATGCATCATTGACTACTGTTAATAGGACGTTATGTCATACAATGGAGTTACTATTAGAAAACTGTGAGGATGATTACGTTGATAAAATTTGTAATTAGTTATGCTGCAAGTCTGTTTGCTTTTATTTTTGGATGGTTCTTGATTTCATATATTTCTCATCCTAGCTTTATTCACCCGAACGTTGTATTAGGATTTATTAAAACGATCGTCACTTATGGTAGTATACCGGCTCTTGTAGCTTGTCTAATTGGAGAAGTGCTATACAGGAAAATCAAGCGATGTAGAGAATTTAAATTTGGAATTCCTATATTTATAGGACAAGCAGTTATCTATACACTTATACCATTTCTTTTTCTTTTTCCATTTAATGTTTCCCATTTCTTTGATTTCGTTGTACCTGTAATTATGGGGTCCTTAGCTTTTTATTTCGTACGTCGAAAAATATAATTAACTTCTGGAGTGTGGCAAAAAGAATCCTACTTAGTAAAACCACACTGTATAACCATACAGAGCTCAAAGAACGCATCAATTCTTGCGAAATCAACAAGAAAAAGTATTTGTGGACCCTAGGTTTAAACAAAACGAGAACAATCACGATGCCTTCATTGCTTCTCTTAAAAGAAGAATTGAAAAGATAGAGGAAAAATAAGTAATTGCGTGAAAAAGAAAATGTAAAGCTTACTGATTACTTCATGAGGCTATAAAATTAGGACCGTACATAATAGACATATCTAAAATGTACGGTCCTTTTGTTTACTAGTCGTTCACTTATCTAACCTAAAGATAAGTATGTGGCCCTTTTACAATTTGAATTTCTTTTTAAACTTCTTATATTTTCTATACGAACGTCTAACAATGTTTAACATCCAATATGGTATTTTAATAGGGAAAGGAAATTTATAAATGAATGGAAAATAAAATATAAAATATGCCTTTTCTAGGTCTCTCCACTTACTATCTTCTTTTGTTTTTAAGAAATCAGATACATCGACTACATATCCTCTTCCGTTTTCCATCATCACATTTTTCCCGTGAACGTCACAAGGGGTTAATCCTTGTTCCCTTGCATACTCTAAAGCTTCATTGATATCAAGGATTACCTGCTTAGGAATTTTAATCCCCTTATGAATAGCATCGTATAAAGTAATTTCTTTTAAACGTTTCAATACTATGAAATTTTCTCCTTTATATATAAGCTTCGAATAAGAAGGATGGTCTCCGATTCTTCGGTATACTTCCGACTCTTTTTCAATTCCTTCTCCTTCTCGTGCGTAAACTTTCACTACCCAATCTTTGTACTCTTTGTGCATAAATACTGCAGCATAATTACCTATCCCTAAACACTTCCAAAGTCTAGGAATATCTTTAACTACTACAGGCTCGAATTCATCCTCACTTCTTATGCTTACCTCTTTTAATAAGTCTTCTTTTATCAATCCCACAAAACTGTTTATACTCATCATTTCCACTCCGGTTTTGCTAAAAGGGGGCCCACCCACATTTTAACGAAAATATACACTAAGTGAATTTTAGCATAAAACGAGTCATCTTTTTTCTTAAAATAAAAAGATGACTCGTTTTATTTGAACTGTTGAATACTTAATATTTATTCCACTATTCATAACTAAAAGCCTTACAACATAAAAATATTTCCAACTATTTACGTATTTTCATTTTTTCAGAGACAACCGTATAAGAGCTTTTATTAGTGCAAGTTCTCTTCGTTCATTGGCCATGCCAAATCCATGTTTGTCCATCGCATAAGCATAACCTAACTTTTCATCTGAATCAGCAAGACAGAATGAGCCTCGGTGCTGTACAAAATACAAACTTATCGTTCTGGGGGTGGTATGAACTTTTAACTTGATGGGTATGGAGTACCGCCAGTATTTCGGAAAAAACCAAGCTAAGAGTATACAAGATTTTATACAGTTTTTCGGTTAATCCAATAATAGACAAGAAACCTAAAACCACAGCAGGATAGAAATGTATAAGAAAATGCATGGATCCATAGAATAAAAAAGACGATTCCCTTGTAAAATTTGGGGTTCGTCTTTTTCTTCGCTACCGATAACAAGAATCGTGTAAATAAGCTACCCATATAGGCAGTGTATTGGATTTTTTCAAATACGTGATATTTTATTTATCTATATTTTTTCAATCTTCTTTATCGATTTCTATTGTACCTGTTCTAGCACTAACTTTTAAACTATTTAACAGATTATCAGGTGTCTTAATTTCCACTTCATATTCAAATGTAGATTGTGCTAAGTTGTCATCTTCTAATTCGAATTCTTTTTTCACATTCATAATTTCTCCCTTTGTATGCGCTAAAGAAATTTCACGAACTTGTTTCTCTGTATAGTTTTCATTCTTTTTGGCATAGTTGTAACCCATACCATAATATCCACCAACAATAGCAATACCACTTACTAAAATAGCAATTACACTTATCATTATTTTCTTTTTATGTTTTAACATTTTCATCCACTCCTTCATGATTAATCATCTATTCCAAATCTTGCTTCCAGCGCATTTTCTGCTTGCTCTAATTGATCTTCCAGTATATCGTGTTCTCTTTCTTGCGCTTTATATTGTTCAATCGTTATCGTTCCAGCGCGATAATCTGCTTCAAGCTGATTATCGGATAGATCTATCTTGTCATCCAATTGATCAATTTCTTTTTTTGCTGCAAAGTACGTATTTAAGTTTTCTTCTTTTGCTCCAACTGGTTTCGTGTTATTTGCCTTTTCAACGATAGCTGTGACTTCGTTTTTGAAATCTTGTATTTGCTTCGTATCATTCGTAGCAGGCACTGTTTTGTGTGGTTCTTGTTGTAGTTGAGAACTTTCTTTTTGCAATGTATCATTTTCCACTTTCAGTTGTTGTACTTCTGTATTTTTATCAGCTTGAGTAGAACAAGCTGTTAAGAATAAACAAGACATTGCTCCAATCAACATCCATTTTCCCATTCTGTTTTCCTCCCTTTACATGTGCACCTTATCCTTGCCTTTATATTACTGAACAAACATTAAAGGAAGATTAATGTACAAAAAAATAAAATGATATAATTAAATCGTTTTTAATCTTTCTTTAATGTTTTGGAATTATAGTGATACATATAAATAAGGAAAAAAGGAGAATGTTAATGCGAGTTCTTATTGTCGAAGATGAACAAGACTTACAAAATATATTAGTAAAACGATTAAATGCAGAACATTATAGTGTCGACGCATGTGGGAATGGAGAAGATGCCTTAGATTATATAAACATGGCTACCTACGATTTGATTGTGCTTGACATTATGATTCCCGGAATAGATGGTTTACAAGTATTACAAAGATTACGCGCAGACAATCATACAACTCCTGTCTTGCTTCTTACAGCTAAAGATACAATTGATGATCGCGTAACAGGACTTGACTTAGGTGCGGACGATTATTTAGTAAAGCCGTTTGCTTTTGACGAACTGCTAGCAAGAATTCGAGTGTTAATGCGAAGAAATACAGGAAATACATCTAATGTGTTTGAAGTCGCTGACCTAGTGGTAGATTGCAATATGCATAAAGTAACAAGGGGTGCTCAGGTTATCACTCTTTCCAGTAAAGAATTTGCTATTTTAGAATATATGATTCGTAATAAAGAAGTTGTGCTCACACGAGATAAAATTGAGCAACATGTGTGGAATTACGACTATGAAGGTGGCTCGAATATTATTGATGTTTACGTTCGCTATCTTCGCAAAAAAATTGATAGCCAGTTTGAAACGAAGTTAATTCATACAGTACGAGGAACTGGTTACGTATTGCGAGCAGAATCATGAAACGACTATCCATCAAAATGAGAGTAACCCTGTGGTATACAGGGCTAATTGTAATTATTATGGCACTCGTGTTAGCTTTTATTTTAACTTCCTCAGATCAAGTTTTGCTTTTTAATATGAAAAATCAATTGAAGAGCACAGTAAAAGAAAGCATGGAAGATATCGAATATAAGCATGGACAATTAAAGATCGACGATGATTTTCAAATGTTAGAAGATGGAGTAAATATCAGCATTTATAATAAACAAGGTGAGCTGCTGGCAGGAAATAGTCCAACAAGCTTTAATAAAACGACATCGCTTAAATCTGATGAAATACAAACCATTAAAGACAGTAATAAAGAATGGATTGTATATGATTTTCTCCATAATGCAGGCGGCGATGAGCAAGTCTGGGTTCGTGGAATAATGACTATGAACCAATTATCATCAACGATGAATACACTTATTGTAGTAACACTCATCTCATTCCCATTACTTATTCTTATTGCGGCAGTCGGAGGATATTTTATTACGCAAAGAGCATTTCGACCTGTGCAACAAATGAGTGATTCAGCCAGTAAAATTGGTGATGGTAAAGACCTTTCGAAGAGAATTCATTTACAAGGTTCACCGAAAGACGAAATGTATCATTTAGCACAAACCTTTGACAAAATGTTTGCGCGATTGGAAAGATCATTTGAAAGTGAAAAACAATTTACATCTGACGCATCTCATGAATTAAGAACACCAACATCTGTTATTATTTCGCAATGCGAATACGCTTTATCGCAGAGAAATAATCCGAAAGAAATGGAAGAATCGTTAGAAGTAATTTTAAAGCAATCACGTAAAATGTCCGCGCTACTATCCCAACTCTTATTATTAGCAAGAGCTGACCAAGGAAACCATAATACTTTTCAATTTGAATGTATCAATATGAGTGAATTAACGGAAATCGTTGTAGAAGAGCTTTCATTAATGGTTCCAGAAGCATCGATTAATATAACAACTCATATAGAGGAAGACTTGTTTATGAAAGCAGATCAAACATTGATGATGCGTTTATTAATGAATTTACTAACGAATGCGATTGCTTATAGCAAAGCGAACGGCACTGTGCATATGCAACTGTTCCGTGATGAAACCAACATAATAGGTAAAGTCTCCGATAATGGCATAGGCATCAGCGAGCAACATATTACGAAAATATGGGACCGCTTCTATCGAGTTGACGCAGCAAGAACATCTTCAAGCACCGGAAACACAGGTTTAGGATTGTCGATGGTAAAATGGATTGTCGAACTACATGGAGGAGAAATTACGGTTGAAAGTAAATTAGGAGAAGGTAGTACTTTTACCTTTAAACTACCAATTGAAAAACGAGCATAATGTATGAATGTTTGTAACTTCAGAATAAAGATTCTTCAATCCTTATATAACAGTAACCGACGCATTTTAAACAGCATCGATTTTATCATGTTGGCCAACCTGTTCTGTTAAGTTCATATGCATATAGAAAAATATCGAAATAAAACCCCAGAAATCCAAAGGTCTCTGGGGCTTCATTATACATTTAGCTCTTTTTGCTTTTTGTTTTGTCTATGTCTATGCAGCAATTTTCGACTTATGAGAGAAATCAGTAATAAAATCAGTATGAGTACGAAAATCTGCATAAATGACAAATCAAAATATTTAGCACCTGTAACGATTAAAAGTGTAGAAATTGTACCTTTTACAATGAAAAAAATAATAATCCATAATCCGCCTTTTTTCCAGTTCATTTTTATATTGCCCTTTCCTACTTTTAAATTCTTAAATGGGATATCTTATTAGAAATCTATTATATTAGTAAACTTTTTCATAAAAATCAAATAAAATTACATGCGACGATTCCATCATAAATGAAAATGATATTCAATGTCAATTTTATTGACTTTTTGAATACCTATTACTTCACCTCAATCCCTTTCTACTTTGTTTCTTATAAGCAATGAACTCTTGTCTTCAAACAAAAAACACCTCCATTAAATTTACATACTTCGTATGCGAATTCAAGAGGTGTCTTTTCATGTACCATCAAGTAAAATGTCCTGCTTTATTTGTTTCTTAATACGTAGCTATTTTCTAGTACACAATAACTGGATCATTCGTGTTCAAACTATCATATACAGTTTTTGCAACATTAGGAAGAAGGTTTACACATCCGCCTGATCCCCCTGTTACATAAGCATTATTTCCCCAGTCTTTTCGCCAGCCGGCATCATGGAATCCTTGACCACTATTTGTGAATGGAACCCAGTAATCTACTTTCACTGCATAATCAGCTTTCCCTACTGCGCTGCCTCTCAGCGTGTATGGAGTTCGTTTATATAAAACGTACCACACACCTGGTGATGTATCTTCACCCGTGCTATGTTTACCCGTTACTACATTTGTTGTAACGACTAATTTCCCATCTTTATAAATCCAAATTTGTTGATCTGCAATAGAAACTTCCGCATATGTGTCTCCGATGCCATTATTCGATGTTGTTTCATAGCCGATACCTTCCTTCTCCCAACCATTTCCGTGAATATTAGAAGCAGAAAGCGATTTTTCACCTTTCTCAAAGGCTTGTTGAACTTGTTTTGTTTCTTTTTCCACATTTAGTGCCCAGCCGTATCCTTGTCCTTTTACTGATATGACTGAACCAGAATGTGTTTTAAAAGCGAAGTCTTTATGTAATGTAGATTTTTCCTTATTAATTTCAGTAATCTTATTCTTAATATCGCTCGCATCGATTGTCACTTTCATATCCTTTGACATAGACGCATTTTGAATGAGATCTTTCGCTTTTAATGAGTACACTTCATTCTGCACTTTATAATCAACAGACTGCCCAAGAAGATTCTGTAATGCTTTTTCTTCTTTTTTAATGATTGGATCGTCTTCTTTAATAGGTTGTATGTATGCAGACTTTAAATGAATTTCGCTTTTATGCTTCTGCTTGTCGTAATCTTTTAGTAGATTCGTAACGTCATACTGCTTTCCATCAACGCTCTTCGAAATTACAACTTTTCCTTGTTCGAGCTTCGCCATAGCATCTTGAGGCGCTTTTAAATTTTCATTCATAGAAACAAGCTTTTCTTCTACAAGTTTTTTCATCGTTTCACTACGATACTGATCCGCTTCTTTCGGTAACAATGAATAATCTTTTTCCTTTGTAGAAGGGAAAAATGTCCACTGACTTTTTAATAGTTTCTTAACTTGTGGCAAGTCTTTTTCCGTTAGCTCCGTTTTTGTATCTTGTTCATCTAAAATTTGTTGTTGATCAATATAGACTTTGTTTGCTAGTCCAGATGTTTTTAATTCCTGCATTGCCTGATCAGCGCTCAAACCACCGACTTTTGTATCATTAATCGTAACATTTGAATTGAAGTGAGTTGCCTGGTAATAACTCATTCCCCCAATAAGAATTGCAACTACACCGCCACCCGCTGCGATAAGTTTCCAATTTGTAAAACGCTTTTTTGATCTTACCTTTTTTTTCTCAACTTCTTCAACTGATTCTTTTACAGTATTGTTATTCATCAATCTTTCCCCCGTATACATTAACGTCAATCGATTTTAAACCAAAACCATTGAATAGTGTACCTTATTTTTCCTGAAATTTCATTGTTTTTACCAGATTTCATCTCATTTAATCGATTAAAGTCAGATTTTTTAATAGTAAGATATATAAAGATGATAGATAAAGTGAAAAAGGGACCACACTAATTAAGCTATTACAAGCCCTCGCATTCGCCGAATTTTGAAGGGCGATACTACTTAACTTAGTAAAATAATTTTTGGATGGTTCAAGTCAGAGGAAGGCACCGTAGGATGTCTATTATTTATGAAAAATATCCACAAAAAAGGGTCTACATGTAAACTCTTTTTTGTGAATATTTTAATGTCGCATAATTTATACATTTAAATGCAAACCATGCTCCCTGCTTTCCACCATGTTTCACAACATTTACTATCGGCCTAACTAGTTTCACCTTATGATCTTTATCATCAAGAATTTCAAGTTTCTTTAAATTAAATATGTTTGTACCACGCTTTATTGATACGTTTAATCTTTACAGGTGTTGAAGTTTTAGACTCATCCTTTGTTGTAATCCTATTATTAGAACATCCTGCAATGGTGAGGCAGCATGTAGCCAATAAAACTAATAATATTAACTTCTTCAAATAGCCACTCCTATATAAGGGAAATATTATATTAAGAAAATTAAACATAACATCGAATCTTTGTAAAAACAATATATTTCCTAGTTTTATTATTCATTGGCAGATTCATGCTAATCAAGTCAATGTCCAATTTCCATTTTATCCGATTCTCAATATTTATTCCAACATAAAAAGATAGCTATTATTGTTGAAAAATAAGTATCTCTCAAAATGCAAAATACAAACTGAATTCCTATAACCCGATATACGTTTATTCAGCTAACTTCTCCCCTGTAACGATCTGAAATAAAGTGGTTGCATGTTTCCCTTCTAATAGGGCGTACCGATTATCCTCCGCCTTAATTTCCAATTTCTCCCTATTAGCACTTACCCAAATTTGATACAACACAGCTTTCGCCTCTATTTTCGGATTTTTAAATTGAAAAATAAAGTGATAATCAGCTGGACGAGACATTTCCACTTTTTTATTTTCAAAAGTAGTATCATGTAATATTTTCTTTACTTGCAACACTTCATTATTATCTGTCACTACCTTAAGATCTTCATATTCATTATCACCAATACGTTTTTGCACTTCGATTCTTTGATCTTCATTTTCTATTACATTTGAACAGCCAGTTATTATGAATATGCAGATACTGATAATAACTAGAGACCAATTTCTAAATTTCATATTGATACCCTCTTTTCCATACAAAATATTTTAATTTGTAAAATAAAGGTAATTAATTTAAACTTAAAAATATAAATAATAAAGAGAAAGGAGTATCGTTCCATGCAGTTACAAACATACACTTGGAAAAGTTATACGTTTCTCATTGTAAGTATATTCGTTACTATTAATCTCTTTCTCTTCACACCTATTTTAGACCGAGTTGGAGTAGAATATGTCATGCCTTTCGCCTACTTCATATTAGCTTCAGCTGTTATAACAATCCTATTAGCGGTCATCTCTTTTTGTAGCCGAGCTGAGAAGAAAATGTTAGCCATTATCGGGTTATGTTTTACTCTATTTAACACAGCGATCATTTTATTTTTCCTTTGGTTTGGTTACCATTTCACTTAAGTGAAATATAAATAAACTCCATAAGCCACAAATGAAATGAGTAAAATAGAAATGCCGAGTATCGTGTATATAATCCATTGTAAGTTTGAACTCATATACGCCCTCCTCTCACCTTCTAACAATTCCAGTATATAACAAAAAAGCATTGGATACCCAATGCTTTTTCACTTACGCAAATAAAGATGTATTCGCATATAAAGCTGGTGAACCACCTGAATGTACGAATAAAATATTGTCTTCTTTATTAAATGTACCTTTTTTAATTAAGTCGATTAGTCCCGCTACCGCTTTACCTGTATACACTGGATCCAGTAAAATACCTTCTGTTTTCGCAAGTAATTGAACTGCTTCCACCATTTCTGGCGTTGGTAACGCGTAACCTGGTCCTACATATTCATCAAAGCATGTTACAGCTTCGCGCGGGATAAAGTTTGGAATTCCAACGTGAGCTGACGTTTCCTCTACAAGTTTTGCTACTTTCTCTTCTTGTTCTGCTTTTCCTCTACTTACGTTAATTCCGATTACAGGAATGTTACTTTGTGTTCCAGCAAAACCAGTAATTAAACCAGCGTGCATACCAGCGCTACCGCTTACGCAAACCACTGAGCTGAAATCAATTCCTTGATCAAATGATTGCGCCATAATTTCTTGCGCACAAGCAACGTATCCCATTGCACCAGTAGGATTTGATCCACCAACTGGTATTACATATGGTGTATTACCTTTTTCACTAACTTCATTCGCGACTTTATGCATCTCTTCCATCAGATCTGCTCCGTTCGGTACAACAATTACGTTTTCAGCACCTAATAAGTGATATAAGAAATAGTTACCGTTAAAGTCTCGCTTCTCTTCTGGCTCAAGCCCTTCTTCTAATACAAGAATACATTTCATTTTTTCTTTTACCGCAGCTGCAAGAGTTAGACGGCAATGGTTTGACTGAATACCACCAGCTGTAATTAACGTATCTGCACCTTTTTCCTGTGCATCCGCAACTAGAAATTCTAACTTTCTCGTCTTATTACCACCAGCTGTTAAACCAAGTAAATCATCTCGTTTAAAATAAATAGTCGGCCCGCCAAGTGCCTCAGAAAAATTGTTTAATTTTTCAATTGGTGTATATGATTCTGTATATTTTTTTCTTGGAAATTTAGCTAAATTCATGAATAACGCTCCTTTGTACTTCTTTCACAATGTATGTAACGATACTATTATTACATGTAAAAATGATGAAGTCACCTTTCTGGTGGAAAAATGTATTGGAATTCGGTTTTGGTGCATGAAATTGTATTGATAATTTTAATTTCATTACGGTACGTGAAATTACACTAGTAATTTTAACCTAATTACGGTACATGAAATTTATATCGACGATTTTTCAAATATATCGTTCATAACTTGAAATATATCAACGATTTTTTCAATATATCGACGATTCGACATGAGATATCGACTTACCGACAAAAAGTGACAAAATAAAAGAGCCCACTTATTCAAAAGTAGGCCCTTACCAATCACTTATTTGCCGAAAATCGAAGTAGCTGCGTTAATCCTGGTTCTAAATTCATTTCGCCTTTATGGCGTACGTATACAGTCTTGTTCCCGTCAAATTTTGGAGGGTTCCCTTTACTGTATGTTTGCCACTCATTCGTTCCTTCTACATCGTACTCCATATACTCTGTTGCACCGACAATTACATTTTTACTATCATCAGCTGTTACATCTGGTGCCATTTGTGCGACTTTCGCATCACTAATGAATAGCTTCTTTATATCTTTATCACGTTTATAATCGTAAGCTGTTACAATTACGTCGTTACCGTGCGCGTTTATTTGCAATCCTTGTTTAAACGAAGAACCATCCGGAGCATGAATCTCGCCGCCATTAGGACCAGCTGACCTCCAGCCCGTTTCAATACCGCCCGTATTTACAACTGTAAATCCTTTTTCATCTCCGCCTGCAATTTTCTTTTTACCAGCCCAGTCTGGTAAATTTAAATCCCAATGCGTATGGCTCGTGAAAAAGACAACTTGCGGGTAATCTTTTAATATATCGTACAATTTATCCACGTTTAAATAGTCATTTAAATACGGTGATTGTCTTGATCCAGAAATAGAATCAGGTAAAACGTGATGAGAGAAAATAAAAATCGGCTTATTTTTATCTTTTTGACTGTAGTCTTCTAAATTTTGCTTTAGCCAACCTAATTGTTCCTCACTTAAATACACTTGATCTGACATTTTTGAATCATGGTATCTCATATATTTTTCTGTCCCTAAAAATAAAAGCGGATAACCATCTAACTCTTTTTTATGGTACACCTTTTCTTGGCCGCTAAATTTCAAATATCGATTAAATAATGTTTCTTCTGTTACACCATTTGGCCATGTACTTTGAGATAACTTTCCATCAGCTGTCCATTTTCCAGCGTAAAACTCATGGTTCCCAATAGCAGACCATACATTTTCTGGATGCTTATTTTTGTTTAACACACGCTTCACATCATCATATTGTGACTGCTGTCCTTCTGGCGTTATATCCCCATTCATAATAAGTGCTCTAGATAGCGGCGTCACTTTGTTCATATCTTTTAACACGTGATCAAAATCCGATAAATCCCCTTGAATGTCACTAATAACATTAAAAGTTGTAGCTGACTTTTGGACCCCTTCAGCATGTGCTGAAAACGTCGGCAATAATGCCGTTATAACTGCTAACGAAGCGACTGTCTTTTTCATACAAATTCTCCCCCTAATAAATAGAATGTACAAACTGACATGCTCTACTCTCTTAGATGCTTGTCCAATTCACATTATAAGGAGGGATTGTAAAGGTAGATGACGTTAATAATTAATTGTTTTTTAAGAGATTTTGTCGCTTTTACACTCCCTATAGCGCTGCCTTTTCAATTACCATAGTAATGTTAAATGAATGTATCGCTACTTGATAAATCTCTTAGTTTCGTATGTTGTATTTTAATCTACTTTACACATTCTCAATAAAGCACTTTACCTCTTCAAGTTTTCTTCATTTAATCCGAACAACTCTTGTAAAATAAACCGTCCATCTTTTCTTATCAGTACATCATCAAACCAAATTTCACCACCACCATACTCTGGCCTTTGAATGCTTACTAAATCCCAATGTATCGCTGATGTATTCCCGTTGTCTGCACCTTGTAGCGAATCTCCAATTGCTATATGATAACTACCATTTATTTTTTCATCAAATAACGTATTATTCATCGGGTGTAATATATAGGGGTTAAACGCTAGTGCAAATTCTCCTATATATCTTGCTCCCTTATCCGTATCAAGAATGCGATTTATTCGTTCTGTATCATTTGCATATGCCTCTATTATTTTCCCTTGTTTCACATGTAACTTTATATTTTGAAACGCATAACCTTGTTGAACAGATACAGTGTTACATGTTATTACGCCATTCACTGAATCTTTGACAGGTGCTGTATATATTTCGCCATCCGGGATATTATCCGTACCATCCCCCTTTAAAACACCTATTCCTTCAATGGAAAATTCCAAATCCGTTCCCTCTCCAATAATCCTCACTCGTTTCGTCTTTGCCATTAATTCTTTTAATGGCTCCATTGCTTTTGACATATTGTTGTAATCTATCGTACATACATCATAGTAGAATTTTTCATAAGCCTCCGTGCTCATATTTGCTTCTTGCGCAGAAGCCGCATTCGGAATGCGAGTTGTCACCCATCTCGTTTTATATACAGCTTCACTATGAGCTTTTCCAAATATCTTTTGATATAACTTCATTTTTTCTCCTGGTACATCTGCTAATTCATATGCATTTCTAGGGCTACGGAGATTCATATACACTTGCATTTTACTTAATCGATAACACTCCCAATCTGCTAATAACTTAAATTGTTCTTCAGATCCTGACAAAATTAATTGCCTTGTAACAGAAACATCACGCATTGATACATGCGCATATCCACCTGCCTTTTCCACTGATTTAATAATTTCACGAACAACTGCAGGATCTATTTCTGTGACACTTTGAATCAACACTTGATCACCAGGCTGCACTTTCGTAGAATGGTTGACTAGTATATCCGCTAATTTAGATAACCCCTGCTTCACTACACCTCTCACCCTTTCATTTCCGTTTCAAAAACGTAATAAAAAAGAGAAATACCCTTTAAACATTTCTCTTTTCCATCCAAACGATAGTTAGAAAATAAATCATTAAAAATATAATATATAAATTCCATAACGAGGGTATTGCAGCGACACTCAAATAAAGAGTTCCTGGCAACATCCAAATGCAGCAAACGACCATAAAAGCCTTTTTCCTTGCAACTACCGCAATTACTGCTAGAAAAGAAGGAAGTAAGAACATGAAAAATACAGTGATATATACTTCCTTATCAAGCTCTTGATTGCTATATGGGTTGAAATATAGAAAAACAATTGTAAGGATAAAAATACTTATAGCAGCGGCTACCCCTATATAATTCTTCATCATTCCCCGCCTTCCGATAGCAATGTACTTAATACTTTCCATTCCTGCTATTTATATCTTCCGCTCCATACAGAACTCTCTTTGGGTTCACAACAATTAAAGCAGCTGCAACTACTAAATAAAAAATCGCATTATACATGATTAGATCGATTAAGTTTCCGTTTATGATACCAATAAAGAAATTAAAGAATTGATGGATAATGATTGGAATGGTTAAATTTTGATTTAAATTATAAAATGCAGTCATGACGATTTTAATGGATATGATAGAAATCATAAAAAATAATATATATTTGAATAAATCAACTCCTACAAATCCTGTAGTAAACCAAATAGGTAGGTGCCACATTCCCCACCAAAAACCAATAATTAGCGATGCTTTTAATGGTGAATACTTCTTTTGAAGTTCAATTTGTGCAAAGCCTCTCCATCCTAGTTCTTCTCCCAATGGCCCCGCAAGAAAGTTTTTAACAAAGAAATAGATTAGCATTCCCCATGAAGAGACAGTAAAAATAGAGTCTACTTTACTATTTTTAGATACGAGAAATAAAATCATCAAAAATATGAAGACTTGAATCATAATTGTAGTAATAATCACAGAAAATTTAAGTTTATTCTTGAATTTCTCTTTTACAAACTGTATCAAGCTCTGCCCCGGATAGATTTTCTTAAATAGCACGGCAAAAGCAAAAGTTGAGGACCAAGACGATATACAGAACATTACATCAAAAACCCATGCTGGGAATCCTAGTATACTTATAGCACCTACAAGCAAAAAAAATGGCAGAAAAATGATATTGGTTAGTACGATAAAACTCGCTACTGGTTTTTTGAGTTTCTTTTCCCTATTCATGCACAATCCCCATTTCAAACTAAGTATTTCGTAAACATAGTAGTAGTTATATTTACAGATACTTTCAGCTTAAACCTGGGGGTTACTCACAGGTCAATACATGTCTGCATTATTTTACAGGTGCATAAATTTCTAAAAATATACGCTCAAGTTCATCTTCATATGTGGTAAGTAATATATTTATATACACTAGCCCCAAAAGTTCATACCCTTGTTCTATTGCTGCTTTTCTTAAACTGGATTCCACATTATGATCAATACTTTTCCCACCAGTTGCCCATCTTCCATCTTCAATAACTGTATAAATACATTTTGGATGCGATAGAATTTCTCCTTCTAATCCTTTATCAAAGTCTTCTACTTTTCTTACAATTATAAATTTATCTTCTATAATACCTTCTTCATTGAAACGTATAACTCTTCGTAAAGATGTTAAAGTAACTGCTTTTTTTAAACTATCCGTATTCTTTTTCAAAGATTCATATTCATCATACGCAGTAAAATGCTCTATTTCTCCGTTTACTTCTAATGGCTTCATTTCTTTTACTACGTATTTCCCTAAGAATTGCGTTGTTTTTGCGCAATCTTCTTTTACAATTTGAAGCTTTTTTAAAAGAAGTTTTTTATATGCTATCTCCTCTAAAACTTCTTGTTCTTTCTCTTCTAACAATGATTTTATTCCCTCTATACTCTTACTTTTTCTTAATTCCTGAATTTTTTTTATTTCGATATCCATTTCCCTATAGAAATTGACCGTTGTAATATCATATATATCAAAATGATTATATTTTCTATATCCATTCTCAATATTTTGCTTCGGCTTGACCAAATCTTTTTCCTCATAAAACTTCAAAGTATCTCTAGATACATCTAAAAATTTAGCAACTTGTCCAATTGTGTACATCACGTTCTCCTTTATCATTGCTACTTAATTTATTACATTCATACTTCATATTCTTTACATTATCGAATTTCCCTTCCTATTAATATTTCCCCCTTGTTTTCACACAAAAAAAGACACAGAGATTTCTCCCCATGCCTACTAATCGGCTACTTCTTCACTGCATGCACGTAATGCACCGTCTCAAAAGCTTCTAAATAATCGTTTCGTCCTTCAAAATATAATGCATGAATATCCTCTGGTGATAAGTGCTCATAAATGAGTAAGCCTGCACTCTCTAACAGTGCTTCCATTTCTTTATAAGAAAAACACGATTTCATCGGTTCTCCACCTACTGCAGCCATTTTCACCATATTTTCAACTCGATTGGACAACCCTTTTTCCGTAAATAAGTTTTCATCCGGATAATCGAATACGATAGAGCTTCCCTCTGGAACCATCTCGAATAAGTATTCTATTAAACTAGATAGCTCCTCTTTCGTTAAATAGTACGTAACACCTAAAAGGCTAAAGAAAGTCTTTTTATTTTCAAATCCTTCATTTACTAATTTTTGCTTCGAGAAACCTTTAGTAAAATCCATTGAAACAAAATGAAGGTTGCTTGGAATTTCATACTCTCCTTCTTTCACTCTTTGTATTTTAAATGCTTGCGTAGAAGGATGATCCACTTCAAATATTTCTATTTGATTCTCTAATTCTCGGTGTCTGAAACTGAACGTATCTAAGCCTGCACCGAGTATGACGTATTGTTTTGCGCCTAATATAATTTCATGTAGTAATACTCTTTCACAATATGCTGCGCGTGCCAAAGGTGTTGGTGATAATTGAACTTGTGTAATCCATTTTAATATTTCTTGTGGATTGTCTTGAAACTGCTGTGCAATGTCTGGATTGAAAAAATGTATTCCTTGAACCATATTCGTTTCAATATCGTTACGTTCCTTTTGTGGAATGAAATCTTTAGCTACATAATCATCAAAAATTTTAGGATTATCAAATTCACTGTGATACGCTCTTCCGAAAGCTGATACTAGCGACGTTACACTTGCTTCACCTTTTTTCACGCACATACACTCCTTCATCTTCACAACAAAAATAGGGTTCCCCTGGCCAGGAGAACCCTATTATACACTTTATTTTCACATTGGTAAATTATAGCATAAATAAGTTTTTTTGTCAAGTTTTTCAGCCTGCTATCACTCCAACAATTTGTATATTCTCTAGCAGGAAAATTGTCGATCCACACAGAATGTTCCAAATTATAACAATACATATGGAGGCCAATATGAAACGATTAGTGATCATTACCGTAGGAAAAACACACAGCGGAAAAACTACATTTGCTCAAGAACTAGAAAAAGAGTTACCCCACTCTTTCGTTATGGATCAAGATAACCAAGCAGAATTTATTAACTCGCATTATGAAAAATTACAGCCGGCTGAAGGCGCCAATACCTTTAAACACGGTCTTTCGAAATTCATTGTTGATTATGCAAAAGAACATACAAATTTACACCTTATTATTTGCAACTCAAATAGAAGCCGAAATGGCCGGATGTATTTACTAAATGAATTGTTTCCAAAAGAAGACTATGTACGCATACTCGTTCATTTTGATATTCCAGATGATGTACTTTACGAAAGAGTAGCTCGAAGCACGCGAAGTACGAATATTTTTAGAGGCAGTTATTCTAGTTTCAAAGAAGTACTCGATCGACAACAGTCTGAATCACTACAAGAAGATGTAGTAGATCCTATAGAAAATGAGGCTGATTATTTGTTTGTTATTCGCAATAGCAAGGATATAAACTTTACTATAGAAGAAATTGTGCATCTTGTTAAAGATTTGTCCCCTACTCCAAAATAGGAGACTATGAGAATTACATAATGATAGATTATTATGCAAATACTTCCTCTAGACATCGTACATGGTATATAATGATGTAATAATCTATTATTATATGCTCAATTTTACACAATAGAGTGCATTCATAGGAAAGAGGTACAAAAATATGAAAACAAAACAAACAATTGCTGCGTCTACACTAGCTTTAGCAATGATTGCTGGCGTAAACTCTGCTCATGCGGAAGTAACTGATGCTACTCCTCAGCAAAGTACGGGAGATCGATTAGCTGAAATTAAGCAACATAGACAAGAGTTAGATGCGAAATTGCAGCAGCACAAAGAAAACGTGGATCAAACATTGAATGAACTTAACCAAGTTAAGGAAAATGTTGATACGAAGGTTAATGAACTACATGAGCGTAAACAAATTGCTGATGAAAAAATCAATGAGATTAAACAACGTAAAGAAGAGTTAGATGCAAAACTTCAGCAAGACAAGCAAATCGCCGAAGATAAGATCGCTGAAATTAAAGAGCATAAAAAACAAGTAGAAGACAAAGTTGCTGAAGTTAAAGAGCATAAGCAAAATATCGATAACAAAGTGAATGAGATTAAAGAGCATAAACAAACTGTCGATGAAAAAGTGAATGAAATTAAGCAACATAAAGAGAACATCGATCAAAAGGTTAATGAACTTAAGGAAGTTAAAAAACAGGTAGATGAAAAATTAGCTGAGTTAAAGAAAGCAAAACAAACTGCTGAGGACAAACTTGCTGAGCTAAAAGAAAATAAGCCGAATACTGGTAACACGTTAGAGGAACTTAAGAAAATTAAAGGCAATTTAGATAGTCTTTCCGCTAACTTAGAACTAGCTAAACAAGATGTAAAAAACAAACTTGCTGAATTACAAAAAGCTAGAGAAGAATTACTAAATAAAATTAACGAGATAAAACAAGCGAAACAAACTGTTTCAGATGATTTAACAAAGAAAAAACAAGACTTAGATATTAAAATCAACGACTTTAAACATACTGAGAAAAAAATTGAAGACAAATTAGCTGAGGTACATACAACGAAGCAAAATGTAGATAACAAAATTAATGAAGTATCTCAATCAAAACAAACTGAAACAAAGACTGGTACTACAAACACAAACAATAATGCTAAAGAACTTCCTAACGCTGGTAGTGAGCAATCAAATAATATGGCTTTAGGTATGTTATCTGTATTAGGCGGCGTTTTATTACTTACGCGTAATAAAATTAAAGCGTTATTCTCAAAATAAAGTGAAACTTTAATCAGTGGGGTTTTCTTCATCCCCCACTGATTATTAGTTGAACCAATCGGACTTTTATGGGCAGTTGATCCCCACCTAACTTCTTTGCTTTCGCTGCATTTTGAGGTGGGGGTCTTACTGCCCATTAAAGCGGGATAAAGCAATTATACAAAAGACAACCGCACATTTATGTGCGATTGTCTTTTTTCTTTATATTAACTTCCCATCTCGAAGTGTCAATATACGATCACATACATCAAGCATTCTTTCATCATGTGTAATCATAATTGCTGCTTTTTGACTCTCTTTCACTTCACGTTTCATCATTTCTACGACTTCACGTGCGCGTTTTGAGTCTAAGCTTGCTGTTGGTTCATCCGCTAATATTAAGTCTGGGTTGTTCATGAACGCACGAGCGATTGCTACCCTTTGCTTTTCTCCGCCAGATAGTTGATTTGGATAATGATTTTTTCTTTCTCCTAATCCAAATGCCGCTAATAAATGATCCGCACGCTTTTCTGATTCTTGTTTGTTTTCTTTTTTAAGCTTTGCAATGTAAAGTAATTGTTCTTTTACATTTAAATATGGAACAAGATTTGCAAACTGGAAAATGAAGCCGATTTTTTTCAAACGAATGTCTGTCATTTCCTTTTCTGATAACTTCGTAATATTTTGCTCACGAATGTAAATATCCCCTTTTGAAGGTGATAATAATGCACCCGCGATTGATAATAATGTACTTTTCCCTGATCCAGAAGGACCGACGATTCCGATAAACTCTCCAGCTTTCACATCAAGGGACATCGGATGAAGGGCTGTTACTTCCGTATTCCCTTCTCCGTACACTTTACTTACTTTGTCTAATTTCAATAATGAAGTCATTACATCCCGCCTCCAATTGCTTCTAATGCATCAACTTTTAATACTTGGTATAACGAAATAAGTGTTCCTAAAATACTAATTACGATAAAGATTGCTGCATATTGTGCAATCATCGGTGTTGTTAATAAGAACGGCATTCCGGCTGGTAAAATTTGTTCTAATCCTTGTACAAGAACAATACTGATTACCATTGCAACGACTGATAAGAATAACGCCTGCACGACTAAGCTATTCGCTAAATAAGAATTCTTTGTACCGATTGCTTTTAATACACCTAATTGCTGTGTTTTTTGCAGTGTAATGACGTAGAAGAATACACCGATTAGTAACGCAGCGATAACAAGTAAGAATGCAATGATCATCGTTAATGTTCCTTGCTCTTCTTTAAATCCTGGAATACTTTGCAGTACTTCTTTTTTGTCAATTACGTGTGCATTTTTAATTTCTTTATCTGTATTCAGCGCAATTGCACTATAATCTTTTTGGTTTGGTTGTGAAATAGATCCCCATACATCTTCATTTACATAAACGACTGGTGTATGGCTAAACATTTGATCTTTCGTAAATCCAACGATCGTAAATTCTTTCTTTGAAACAGGATCAATAATTGTATCCCCGATATCGATTCCTTTTTCTTTAATAGATTCATCAGCAACCATTTCGTTGTTTGCTGTACCTAATTTCTCACCTTTTACAATTTTCGGTTCTAAAAATGAACCACGTTCACTTGCGAAAATGGCAATATCCACTTTTTTCGAGCTATCTTTCTTTTCATACGTTGAAACTTTCACACGAAACGGAACGGCCTCTTTCTCGCCTACTTGATCTACTACGTTATCTGCATCTTCTTTCTTAATTTGTGAACGAAGTAATTTATTTTCCGCATCATCTGCTAAAACGAACTTATTTGCCTCCATATTTTGAATCGATGAAGCATTATCATATGATAGTCCATTTGCTAATCCTGAAATAACAAGAACTAAAAATGATAATAACACCATAATCAGTCCGATTAATCCGTATCTTAATTTTGATTGTTTTAATTCACGCAGAGCTAAAAACATTTCGCTCGCTCCTTTCTCTTTCTTTCTATGCACTTATCATAAAAAAGAAATATGAACGGAATATGAACAGAAGATTACAGAGGGGAAGATTTAATTTTCAGAAAGTATTGAAAACAATTAGAATCCTTGGTACAATTCAGTCAAATATTCTTGACCGAGTAATTTCATTTAAGGAGTTGATCATGTTGAAGCCCATGTTAACACTCACTACTTATAGCCAACTAAAAGCAATAAGCGATCCACTACGTGTCGAAATGATGATGCGTCTATGCGAACGTCCTTATACAGGACAATTACTATCTGAGAAATTCGGCATTCCAAGGGCTAAAATTCATTATCATTTAAAAGAATTAGAAAAGAATGGTTTTATAGAGATTGTTTATACAGAAGAAAAGAATGGCATCATTCAAAAGTTTTATCAATCTGTCGCTAAAGGCTTCACCCCTGCCGCGAACCTATTACCTCATTTAGAAATATTAAGTGAATCCGGTCGCCAAATCTTTTTACAAATGACGGAAATGACGAAAAGCCATATTCTCGCTGCACCTGAAGAAGCTTTTACATTACGGAAAATAAGCGAAAATCCAGCTGAGTGGAATTACGTTTCATCTTGCTGGGAGTTTGATGCCACACCAGAACAATTTCAAGTGTGGGTGAAAAAGTTTCATGAATTAATGGGTGAATTAAACGAGATCACAAAAGACGCGGATAAAGATCCAAATAGTAAATCTTATTACATTTCTACTACTGCACTACAAATCGACGAACGAGCAATGCAGCGCTTTGTGAAAAAAGAAGAAAAATCGTAATACGATTTTTTTACACCAACGGTCAAATTTATTTTACCGAATAATTTTTTTATAAAGGAGTAGATAAAGTGGACATATTAAAAAACCGGAATTTCTTCTTACTGTTTTTAGGGAGAATTTTTACGAACATAGGAGATAGCTTGTATTATGTAGCTGCGATGTGGCTCGTATATAAACTTAGTGGTAATCCTTTTTATTCTGGATTGGCTGGTTTCCTTACATTATTACCTTCTGCACTTCAATTTCTTACTGGGCCATTCGTTGATAGATGGTCAATCAAAAACACCCTCGTCATCACACAAGTTCTGCAATGCGTCCTAATATTAATCATTCCTATTACATACTACTTCGACCTATTAACTGTTCAACTACTACTCATCATTATGCCCATCGTAGCCTTTATCGAACAATTCGCCTATCCCGCACAATCAAAAGCTTTACCACTTCTACTGCATAAAACACAATTATTAAAAGGAAATTCACTCTTTTCATTTGCGTATCAAGGCATTGACTTAATTTGTACGACTCTTTCTGGCATATTAGTAGCACTATTTGGCGCAATTACTTTATATGTAATCGACTCTTTCACATTCGCGATTACTGCGCTTTTATTCTTTTCATTGAAAATGCCCAAACAGACCGAAACGGGCACATCACTTTCAACTAAACAATATTTCACTGATTTAAAAGTAGGTTTTTCAATCGTCTTTCGTTCATTAATGGGCATATTCTTAATCGGTTCAGTTGTCGCTAATTTTTCCATTGGTATGACGATGGCGATACTCCCTTCTTTCGCTGATTCTTTAGGAGGCGTGAAATCATACGGGTTCTTCTTAGCTGCTATATCAGCAGGTAGTCTCATCGGTGCATTATTCAGTTCATCGGTTGGCAAACGTAATGTCGGCCGTGTCTCTATTATTGGCTTTGCGACTGGAGCTATCTTTTGGTTTCTCTCTACAATCGTACAGTTTCAGTGGTTGTCTATTCTCTTATTCGGTCTAGCCTGGATACCAATTGGCGCCACGAACATATTATTTGCGACAGTTAGTCAAATTGTAATTCCAAATCAATATATCGGGCGCATCAATTCAGTCATGCGAAGTATGGGCACAATTGCTATGCCGTTCGGTTCTTTAATTGGTGGATATGCTGCGAATGTATTTAGTAGCCAACTCATTTTCGCGCTTGCTAGCATCGGAATTTTATTTATTTCTCTCGTATGGCTACTTCATCCGAAATTACGCTCATTGCCGAAAGCTGATGAAATTACAGCGGATACTTTTGGGGTTCGGTTTAAAGTAGAGAGTGAGAAAGGTGCGGCTTTATAGCAAAAGTGGGAGTACGTGAAATTTATATCAGCGATTTTTCAAATATATCAGCGCAACTCAAATTATATCAGCGATTTTTCGATTCTATCGACTTACCGACAAAAAACGACAAAAAGAAGAGGCCGTTTCCAAACAGCCTCTTCCATCTATTTAGGAAGCTCCACCTGAACAGTAGTCCCTTCTCCTTTCGTACTATACACTGAAACATTTCCGTTATGCAGTTCCACAATCTTCTGTACAATCGATAATCCTAATCCACTACCTTCTACGTTTCTTGCCCTTGCTGTATCTACTTTGTAAAAACGATCAAATATACGGTCCATTTCTTCTCTTTCCATACCAATTCCGTTGTCTGATATAGAGATCATAACGCTCGACTCTAATTCTTCTACAACAAATTCAATCGTTCCAGCGTCGTTTGAAAACTTAATGCTATTCGTAAAGATGTTACTCCATACTTGATGAAGTAAGTTTTCATCCCCTTGTATTGTAATATCCGGCACATCAAATTCAACGGCGATATCTTTTTCACGCCATTTCCACTCGAGCATAAAAATAACGTCTTTAATTTGCTTCTGCAAATTGAATTCTTTTATTTGTAATACTTTCTCTTCTTTATCTAGTGAAGCTAGCGTAAGTAACTGTTTACATAAACTAGACATTCGCTTACTTTCACCCTCAATAATTTGTAAGTAATGGTTTCTTTCTTCCGCACTCATCTCTTCTGACTGTAACGTTTTTGAGAACCCTTGAATGGAAGAAAGCGGCGATTGGAATTCGTGCGAAACATTTGAAACGAATTCTTGTCTCATCTCATCTAATTCTTTAATACTTTTCGTCATCTTTTGAAAATTAGTTGCTAATGTACCAATTTCATCTTTTCGATTTTCATCTAATTCGATATCATATTCACCATTTGCAATCTTTTGCGTCGCTTTCGTAAATGTACGAATCGGACGAACGATATAACCTGCTGCAATCGCTATAAAAATGATACTTAATACAACGATGAAACCGAGTAATACCGCTAGAAAAATTCGCATCTCGCCAAATTGGTTCTGAATGTCAGGACGAATAAATAAAGCGTACTGTTTATCACTGTGTTGCACTGGTACACCGACACTATTAATTAATTCATTATCGAAAAACCCTGTAATAAAGAGGCGCGTTGGATATGTGGAAACGCCGTTAAACGTTTCCCCTTGCAACACTTTATGAACAGTATCATCACTAATAGACGTTTTACGAAACGCATTACCGATACGCTTTCCATTCTTTTTGTCATCTACAATGTAAATTTCATATCCTAATTTCGCAATAGACTGTAAGTACGCCTCTTTATTTTCTTCACTTTGTTTTTCATATAACGCTTTAACTTCTTCCGCGTACATTAAAATCTTTTCACTGTTATACGGTTTTAACTTCACTTGATAGTACACATTTGTTAATAAAAAACCGATAATACTACTAAGTAGCATGATCCCAACCGTCATAAAAACAAATCTAGAGTATAATGATTTCATTTTATTTCAACTCCAACTTATAACCGAGTCCGCGTACTGTCGTAATTTGAAAATCATCCGTTCGTTTTGAGAAACGATCTCGTAGTCGTTTCACATGAACGTCAACTGTTCGTTCATCTCCTTCAAAATCCATTCCCCATACTAATTCAATTAATTCTTCTCTTGAAAATGTTCTTCCAGGATAACTAGCCAGTTGCGATAACAATTCAAATTCTTTTAATGGAAGCAGAATTGTTTGACCGTTACACTTCACTTCAAACCCTTTTCGATCAATTGTTGTACCGTGCAGTGTAATAATATCAGCACTCAGCATTTGATAACGACGTAGTAATGCTTTCATACGGAAAATAACTTCAGCTGGCTCAAACGGTTTTACAATATAATCGTCCGTACCAGAAATGAATCCTTTTTCTTTATCAACTAACTGATCTTTCGCAGTTAATAAAATAACCGGTATATCATGATACTTCCGGATTTCCTCACATAACGTATAGCCATCAACAAACGGCATCATAATGTCCACTATCGCAAGGTGAATATTCTCTTTCTCTAATACGCCTTGCGCTACCTTTCCATCCTCTGCTTCAAAAACTTTAAACCCCTCTTTTTGTAAATGGTAATGTAACAACTCTCTAATATGCTTATCATCATCAGCTAATAAAATATGTATCATCTTCATTAAACCCTCTCTTGTTCATCCTTCTACATTTCTTACATTAAGAAACAATTGGATTTTTTGCAAGAAAAAGAAAAACAAACCAACATTTTAAGATAAATAAAAAGAATCTATTTTGAAAAAAGATTATTCAAAATAGATTCTTACGTTTTAGTATTAAGATTATTTTAATGAAAAATAAGTTCTAAGCTTTCGAAATATCAACGAATCCTTCTCCAAATACGTCACGAACATCGTGTATAGCGATGAACGCAGCCGGATCTGTAGTTTGAACAATCCGTTTTAGCTTCACTACTTCTTGCTTATTAATAACAACATAAAGAATTTCCTTCGGCGTTTTCGTGTAATAGCCATGACCTGAGTACACCGTAACCCCTCTACCCATTAAGGTAGTAACCTTCCCGGCAATTTCATTTGGGTTATCAGAAATAATCGTAATGGCTTTCTTCGGATTTAAACCTTCAATTACAAACTCCATCACTTTCGTTGCTACATATAGCATAATAATTGTTATCATCAGTTTTTCTGCACCAATGATGAAATACGATGAAAACGCAACGATTAAATCGAAGAACAGTAAACCATAGCTAATGCTCCAACCTAAATATTTATGCGTCATCCTTGCTAAGATGGTAGTACCAGCAGTTGTTCCGCCCACGCGAATAATAAGACCAATCCCGCATCCAATAAATATTCCTCCGAAAATGGCATTTACGAGCATTTCATCCGAAGCAATCGTCCAGCCTTCTGTCAAATGAAGAAATAGCGAGTTTGTAACTACAGCGATAATCGTATAAATTGTTGTAATCTTATTTAAAAACTTATAACCAGCTATTAACAAAATCGCATTTAAAATTAAGTTAACTAAGCCCGGTGACCATTCAAATAAATAGTACGTAATAATCGTGATACCTGTTACCCCACCCTCACCAAACTCATTCGGGATAACAAACAAATTAACACCTAACGCAAAAAGAAATGCACCGATAATAATAAAAATAATGTCTGTCGTTCTTTTTTTCATACAGTACCTCACTTCTTATGTAAATATTTATTCTGTCATAAACTCTCACCATTATATCGTGGAATATTCAAATCGAACAGTGGTTTATTTTTATTTTAATATAGGGTAATAAATCAACTTCATCCTACATCCACAAGTAATTAAAAAAGTAAAACAACTGTATTTATTATGTACTACAAATAAAGTTTTGATTTCACGAGCCATTCAGCCTAAAAAATGAATATAAACACTCTCACTCGCGCAAAATTTGAATACAAAGCAAATAGGCGAAGCTATAGAATAAACTTCGCATCAAGCGTGTAATCATAGAGATTTATATAAAATTTTATATTCATACATTCCAGAAATAAATTTACTTATCTTTCTCCATATATTCTTTAATCTTTCGTTCTTCCCACTCTTTTCCGAATATCCCAACTGGAAAAGTTGTCAAACCATGTATAACGATACCAATCCCCCAACCTGCAAGTGGATATAAAAACCATAATTTACTGGAATCAGAGATTATATTTATAATAAAAAGCATTACGTTCACTAGTATATAAACCGTTAAATGAATGTAAAAAGCTTTTAAATTCTCCACCCTTTTTTTAGCTCGTAAATAAACCTCATCTTGCTTCACCCTTAAACACCTCTTTCCATATTGTTTTTTCACCTTCACTCCAGTCTTAACATCATATTCTAATCGGAAATCCGTTATTCTCAAAAAACACAAAACAAAAAGTACCCATCGAATTGTCATACATATGATCATTCGATGGGTACTGCATGATACATGTTTACAAGAATCTAATTAAGACCAAATCCAAACATCATCATTATTTTCAACGTTGCTCTTTACCTCATATACTTTTTCAATATGATCCGTTGTGTTCCAGTTAATAGAACTTCCACCCCAGCCCACATACTTCATATCAATTTTCACTGTCTCACCCGTATGAAATACTTGTCCCTTCGTTAAAAAAACATCAATGATAACTTTCTTCCCGTTTAGTGATGGATACTCAACTACGACATATTTAGTAGAACCGTTTCCCTCCTCTACCATCGTTCCTACTTTTGATACTTCCCCAATCACATAATCAGGAGAGTCGTCTTCTTTCATGTGCATACCTAATTTATTTGAAGTATTTTCAACTGTATTTGCAATCATGTATTCCGTGAAATTACGCATCATAGATCCAGTAGCTTTAACCTCATCCCCTACTTTCACATTTGAGAAAGTATCCATGTATACACTAACAGGCTCTTCATATTGCTTAGATTTTACAACAATCACACCTTTATCTACTTCTATTACTCGTCCTTCTAACGTCGAGAAGTTCGACTCAATAGAAGCCGCACTCACTTTTGACAGTTCGAATCCTGGTAAATTCGTTCCTGATAATGCTGCGATCCCTAAAGCACCTGCTAAAATTAATTTTTTCATACCCATATGTAACCTCTCCATTCATGATGATTATATTTTTTGATTGGATACGACCAACCTGTAACTATTATAGTTACAGGTTGTAGAAAATAGCAACCATCTTTCTTATGCAATGTTGCATACTGTAACTTTGAAATATACAGCGAGAGAACTAGATTCTCAAATTACAAAAGCTCAGTTAATTCAAAGTCAAAATAAACCTATGAACAGGCTATAAAAAATTAAGAGCTGCTTTCAGTCCTAAAGTTAGCGAATACCTTTATAAAAACTCAATCAAAATCTATTCAACTAATTGTAAAATGAACCATGTCGAATTTCATTTTCATAAAATTCAAATTTCAAGGAGGTTTTACAAAATATTACACATAATTATTCGTATATCGTAATATAATTGGTAATTTTTTGCGATTCATTTCATTTTATCTACCACGTTTAGACAAAATGGAAAACTATAGCAAAAGGAGAGATATAGATTGAAAAAAAAAATTAGTACAGCTGTTGTAGGTTTATCGGTACTTAGCTTTGGTCTTTTTGGTGTAAATATTGGGGATGGCGGCGTTGTAAAGGCTGCACACGGGGATACTCCTGCTCCGAAATTAGATTCACATGGAGATTCATGGGCTCCTGCTTATGATCATGGAAGACCTCCTATTTCATCAAATAATAAAGGGGATACCTGGGCTCCGAAACAAGAGACACATGCTGATTTAAGCTCGAAATTAGATTCACATGCGGATACTTGGGCTCCTGCTTTCAATATTGGCGACACTCCTGCTCCGAAACTTGAGGGGCACGAACATTTCCCTGCTCCAAAACTAGAAGCTCACGGTGAAACTATTTAACATAAACCGCCTAGCTACATAGCTAGGCGGTTTATTTTTTCATTCTATTGACACCTCATGCATACTTTCTCAACTTTTATTTTAGTACTGTACATGTGACATCATTTTATTAAGATTCTATAGTCAATTCTGATCCCTCCCCCCCCAAAAAACATAGACAAAACTATAAAAACACATGGATTTACAAGCTTTAAAAAATCAGAATATTATTTATCAACAAAAAATTCCATATAATTACTTTTCATTGTGTTACCATTATAGTTACAATTATATAGAAAAATATACAAGGGGGCTAATATGAACATTTCATTAAAGGGGCATACATATACAACAAAACATTTAGAAGCTTGGTACCATGCAATCTTAACGCAAAACGTTAAGGAAGCACAAATTCAGTTTCAAGAAGCTAAAAAAGAACATGAAGAAATGCTATTGAAAGAAACAGAAACATTTCCACTTTATCACTTATATTACGCATTACTCCAGTTCCGACATACAGCTCTGACAGATGGACTATCAATCACGAAAGATAGTTTTCAAATCATAGAAGACCAAGAAAAACCAGAAGATAAACATTTATCTTATCTATTTCATTATTATAAAGCGATTCACTTAACAGCTATCAATAAATATCAGGAAGCAGACGAATATTTCTTAAAAGCACAAACACTTTTATCCGGACACAGTCAAATTGAACATGCCGATTTCTATTACCGATTTGCAACATATCATTATCATCAACAACAACCAAGTTTTGCGATTGTAAATGCTTCTAAAGCATTAGAAATTTTCGAATCGCAACACGGATGTGAAAGAAATATTTCTTCCTGTTTAAGTGTACTTGGTGCTTCTTATGTAGATGTAGGACATTTTGAACAAGCTGAGGAAAGCTATAACAAAGCGTTAGATATTCTTCAAAAATTGAATGAAGAACCCTTACAGCTTTTTGTCCGTGGTAATTTAGGGCTACTATATGCAAGTCAGAACCTATCTGAAGAAGCAATTCGTCATCTGACGCAAGTCATTGAAAAACTCCCTTCTCACTACAAAGCTATATTCTTACTTGCACAAGAACATGAAAAATTAGGACTTATAAACAAAGCAAACCACTACATTGAAATAGGGAAACAACTTATTTCTGAACTTGGTAACGAAGAGTATAAACATCACTTTGCTATATTGGAAGTTTTCACGAACCAAAATGAATTAGATCAAATTGAACCGATTGTTTTAAAAGGAATTGAATACTTCAATAGAGAATCCTTATATAGTTACGTTTCTGAATATCTTGAAAAACTAGCTCTTGCGTTTTATAACAAACAACAACATGAGAAAGCAAGTTTATACTTCTTTAATAGTACAGTAGCAAAAAAATCAAATGAAAGAGGGTTAAAAAAATGAAAAAAACAATTGGTAAAATCGCCTTAGGTATTGCATTTACGGGTATTACTGCATTGGGATTAAATGCAGGTTTCACAAATCAAGCTGGACACGCACACTTCCCATCTCCACCAGCTCCTTCTTTTTCTGAGGGCCATACTGGCGGCGCCCCTGCATTAAACATCGGTGACACTGGTGGGGCTCCTAAACAAGAAGGGCATACACATTTCCCTGCTCCAAAAGTTGAAGCTCATGGCCATACTGGCGGCGCTCCTGCTAATTCTGAAATTGGTACAAGTATTTAAGTTACCCAAATTGAAATCTATTTTGTTTACCATTTTCATATATTTACAAGGAAACCATTTGATGTAACGAATATTACGTATATACATGATTTCTATTGTGATACACTCTGCCGTAGAAAAATTCCCAATACATATGTGGTTTTCAAGTCTAAAAAATACACCTAGTAATTAGGTGTATTTTTTATTTTACCTCTCTATCTAATAATTAAAGAATACTCCCCTAAAAATCCCAACAAAAAAATCGAATAAACTACCTATACTTCAGACACTTTAGCACCACGAACATTACGATCTTTAATGACACTCCGATGCCTAAAGGCGATAGCTTTCTTGTTTAGGAAAAGCTGTAACCTCTCCATTCATGATGATTATATTTTTGGATTGAATACGACCAACTTGTAATAATTGCAGTTACACATTGCAGAAAATAGCAACCAGCTTTCTCATACAATGTTGCATACTGTAACTTTTAAATATATTCAACACGCATGCTAAATCCTTGAATCACAGCAGGTAAACAGATTAATGATGAAGAAACTAATGTCATGCATCATATTTTTCAATACTACAGTTTGTATAGTCGTAGTCCATTACATTATGTAGGAGCGGAGTTAACATGTTAAAGAAACCAAACAGATTACAGCCAGGTGATATCGTGGCAACAGTAAGTCCTTCGTGGGGAGGCGCAGGTGATTCTGAGATACGATGGCGATATGAACAAGGGGTAAAGAGATTAGAAGAAGTTTTCGGTCTTACGGTTGTTCCAATGCCGAATAGTTTAAAAGGTAGCGAATTCACTTATAACAACCCACAAGCTCGTGCGGAAGATTTAATGAAAGCATTTCAAGATACGCGCGTGAAAGCAATTATCGCAAATATTGGCGGAGAAGATAGCATTCGCTTACTTCCCTATATAGATTTTAATGTAATCCGTGAAAATCCAAAAATTTTCATGGGATACTCTGACGTTACCATTTCACACTTGTTTTGTCATAAAGCAGGAATTTCCTCTTTTTACGGTCCAGCCATTTTAACTGATTTCGCTGAAAATATAGAGATGGATCCATATACAGTCGAAATGGTAAAGCGAACTCTCTTTTCAAATGAGACAATTGGCAAGATTCAACCAGCTCCTGAATGGACAAGTGAGCGTTTAGAATGGATAGAGGTAAATAAGGATACAAGGCGTACGATGCAACAAAACAAAGGATATGAGCTACTTCAAGGCTCCACCACTGTACAAGGGCGTTTAATTGGTGGATGTATAGAAGTACTAGAATTTGCAAAAGGAACGGAGCTTTGGCCTGAAAAAAAACATTGGGAGAATAGCATCCTTTTCTTTGAAACTTCTGAAGACCATCCAGAACCAAGCTATATAAAGTATTGGTTACGAAATTACGCAGCGCAAGGCATTCTCCAAAAAGCAAAAGGAATCATTTTTGGTAAACCAAAAGACGAAATGTATTATGAAGAATATAAACATGAAATACTGCAAGTTATGAAAGAACATAACTTAGAAGATTTTCCGATTCTTTATAATTTAAATTTTGGCCATACTGAACCGAAGTTTATTTTACCTTACGGCGTGATGGCAGAAATTGATTGTGAAAATGGGTCTTTCTCTATTTTAGAGAGTGGCGTGGAATGAATAAAAACACTCTCATGAGATATGACTGTGAATGGATACTTTTTAAAAGTTTATAATTGAAGGGAGATTACGTGTATGGAAGTAACATTTACAGTAAGTAAATGGGATGAAAAACCTATCGATGATACTAAAAAAGATTTCCCTATTAATATTGCACATGTCGAATATGATATTGATGGTGAATTAAAAGGAAAAGCTTTTGTTGAATACTTATTATATTATTTAGACTCCAATATAAATGATGGTCACTTAGCTACTGCTAAAATCTCTGGATTTTTACACTTTGAAGGAATTTATAAGGGGCAACAAGGGACATTTACAGCTATAGAGCAAGGAATATTTGATAAAGGAAATTTAGATTCCCCAGGAACAATTATTAAAGCTACCGGTAACTTAGAAAAACTAAGAGGGTCCTATCATTATCAGTTTATAGGCCAAACTAGTAAACTAATTTTAGAGTTTAAATGTTAGCTAAATACCTTATAATTTAGTGGAAAGGACATTTCTTGTAATACTAGGAATGTCCTTTTTGTTGACGAGCTTATTCAAAATAAGAAATAACAGAGTATATTATCAGTATGCAGCAGTGCATATCATTTTCGTTATAGTGGAATTAAAAACCTAATCCCAAGTGACATGGCCCACACCTATTCATTACTTTTCCTATCAATTAAAGAATAATCCCCGAAAAACTCCCCTTCATAACTTCCTTTTCAAGTTGGTTCCTACATATAAACATCGCAATAATTTTTGTGCGACTTTTTTCATCGGGCTCAAATTGTTCAATGGTTACGTCACAACGAATTGTATCACCGCTAAAAACAGGACGTAAAAATTCAAAATCCATCTTGCGAGCTAGTACGTTATAATCACCGCCAATTTTTGTAGGCAATGTTGATGTTAACAGTCCTTGTACAACAAATCTCCCCTGCTCATCTGGCGTAACATGATGAACACCTTCATCTTTTGATACTTCCGTAAATAAAACAACATCCTCTTTCGTAAACGTTCGCTCAAAGGTGATTTTTTCGCCTACTTGTAATTTCATCCCTACCCCTCCTCAAAAACACTTTTAACATAAGAAAAACCGAAACTATAATCATTTCGGTTTTTCAATCTAAAGAAGTCTATTTATTTTAATGAATGTACAAACAACCCACTGCGCAGTTTCGGTTCAAACCACGTTGATTTTGGCGGCATAACTTCTCCAGCGTCTGCGATTGCTAATAAAGCTTCCATTGATGTCGGATATAATGCGAATGCTGCTTTATATTCACCGCTCTTTACAAGGCGTTCTAGTTCTTCCAATCCGCGGATTCCTCCGACAAAATCGATGCGTGAATCAGATCGCGGGTCATGTATTTCAAGTACTTGGCTTAATAAATGATCTTGCAGAATAGATACATCTAAACCTTTAACGAGATCATTCGCATCAAACGTTTCCTCTTTCACTGTAAGCTTATACCACTTCTCATTTACATACATTCCAAAAGTTTTTGGCTCATTTGGTTTATACGGTGAAAGTGATGCTTCTTCTACATAAAAGTATTGCGTGATTTGTTTTAAAAACTGTTCTTCTGATAAGCCGTTTAAATCTTTTACAACTCGGTTATAGTCCCAAATGGATAATTCATCATGAGGGAATAAAACAGATAGGAAGAAATTAAACTCTTCTTCTCCTGTGTAATTCGGATATTGTTCTCTTCGCATGAGCCCAACTTTTGCCGCTGATGCAGAGCGGTGATGCCCATCTGCAATGTACAAATTAGGAATATCTTCAAATAATTTTACTAAACTTGCAACTACTTCTTCATCAGCTATTTTCCACGCAACATGCCTAACTCCATCTTCTGCTGTAAATGTATAAATTGGCGCATGTTTTTCTTTCCAACCTGCGATGAAACGCTTTATCTCTTCTTTAGTACGATATGTTAAAAAGATAGGACCTGTATTCGCATCACACACATCTACGTGACGAATGCGATCTAGCTCTTTTTCATGACGCGTTCTTTCATGTTTTTTAATTGTATCATCTTCATACTCATCAATAGATGTACAAACGACAAGACCTGACTGCGTTCTCCCTTGCATCGTCAGTTCATAAATGTATAGTGCTGGCTCTTCGTCTTGAATAAATACTTCTTCTCGTATAAATCGATTTAAATTTTCACCCGCTTTTTCATATACACGATCATCGTACGGCGAAAGTGCCGGATCTAAATCAATTTCTGCTTTATCAACGTGTAAGAAAGAATACGGATTCCCTTTTACAACCTCTCTTGCTTCTTCACTATTTAATACGTCATACGGTAAAGCTGCAACTTCCGCTGCTTTTTCTTCTACTGGACGAATGGCCCGAAACGGTCGGATTTTTGCCAAGTTTTCCTCTCTCCTTTACACAATCATTCGTACGGCTACAACACCTGTAATTTTGCTTATATTTTCCACTATATTCTCTTTTATTATATCATCAATTCCGTTATCAATATCAATCATTGTGTACGCCCAAGAATGTTTACTACGATTAATCATATCGGCAATATTAATATGATGCTCTGCTAAACATCCTGTAATTTGTCCTACCATGTTCGGAACGTTTTGATGCATAATCGTAATTCGTTTCTTTCCGATATACGGTAATTCTACGTTTGGATAGTTTACTGAATTACGAATATTTCCTGTCTCTAAATATTCACGTAATTGGCGCGCTGCCATGATCGCACAATTTTCTTCCGATTCAGACGTAGATGCACCAAGGTGAGGCGTCGCTGTTACATTTTTCATCTTTATTACATTTTCATTCGGGAAGTCTGTTACGTAATGGGTAATAATATCTTCTTCTAATGCTGTTTGAAGAACTTTTTCATCTACAAGTTCTCCTCTAGAGAAATTGAATAAACGCATACCTTTTTTCATCTTTTCTACAGCGTGTTCACCAATAATCCCCTTCGTTTGATTCGTAAGAGGAATATGAAGTGTAATATAATCACACGTTGCGAAAATTTCATCTAAACTAAATGCTCTTTGCACATGTGTAGAAAGGCGCCATGCCGTTTCAACTGAAATATAAGGATCATATCCGACAACGTCCATTCCTAAAGCTAAAGCATCGTTCGCAACTAAAGCACCGATTGCGCCAAGGCCGATAACCCCTAGACGCTTCCCTGCAATTTCTGATCCCACGAATTGTTTTTTTCCTGATTCAACAAGCTGAGGTACTTCTTCACCTTCTAAATTTTTCGTCCAGCTTACTCCGTTAATAATGTTACGTGAAGACATAATAAGGCTGGCGATAATAAGTTCCTTTACTGCATTGGCATTCGCTCCTGGTGTATTAAATACTACAATCCCTTTTTCCGTACATCGCTCGACAGGAATATTATTTACACCAGCACCAGCTCTTGCAATTGCCTTTAATTCTTTTGAAAAATCTTCTTGATGTAAAGAATAGCTGCGAAGTAAAATGCCATCTGGGTGGTCCATTCTATCCCCTACTTCATAACGATCTCCGCTAAGTACTTGCAAACCTTTTTCCGCAATTTGATTTAACGTTTGAACACGAAACATATCCCCATCTCCCTATCTATTCTCAAGCTCAAATTCCTTCATATAATTTACTAATTGCTGTACGCCATGTACTGGCATCGCATTGTAAATACTTGCACGCATACCACCGACTGAGCGATGTCCTTTTAACGTAACAAGGCCGCGCTCTTTCGCTTTTTGTAAAAACTCATTGTTCAGCTCTTCTGATGGTGTTGTAAACGGAATGTTCATTAGTGATCGATACGCAAGGTCAACTGGTGAAGTAAACAATTTTGATTCATCTAAGAAATTGTAAAGAAGTGAAGATTTCATTCTATTCTGTTCTTCAATCGCAGATACCCCGCCTTGCTCTTTCAACCACTCTAGTACAAGTTTCGTTACGTAAATACTAAAGGTTGGCGGTGTATTATATAAGGAGTTATTTTTGCTGTAAGTTTCATAGTTTAACATCGTAGGACAAGAGCGATCTGCTCCCCCAATTAAATCTCTTTTTATAATCGCAATCGTTAATCCCGCTGGCCCTAAATTCTTTTGCGCTCCCGCATATATAAGACCGAACTTCGTCACATCATATTGTTCTGATAAAATATTCGAGGACATATCCGCAACGAGCGGTACTTTATCTAAATGTGGAATATCCACATATTTCGTTCCCTCAATTGTATTGTTCGTTGTAATATGTACATAATCTAGTTTTTCATCATTTCGTAAACCATCCAGTTTAGGAATTGTAGTAAATTTCGCTTGTTCAGAAGAGGCAATCACTTGTACTTCTCCTACTTTTTCAGCTTCTTGCATCGCCTTTTTAGACCATGAGCCAGTCAATACGTACCCTGCTTTTTTATACGTATTCATTAAGTTTAACGGTATCATAGAGAATTGTAATGACGCACCGCCTTGTAAAAACAGTACTTCATACTCATCAGGAATGCTCATTAATTCACGAAGCAAGTTACTCGCTTCATCTATAATACTTTGAAAATAAGAAGATCGATGACTCATTTCCATAATAGACATGCCTGTCCCGTTATAATTTACAAGCTCCTTTTGCACTTTCTCTAAAACTGGCAAAGGGAGTATTGATGGTCCAGCTGAAAAATTATATACTCTCTCCATCACCCTAATAACCTCCCTATTTCTCATTTTTATTAATTTTTAAACTTTCTGAATTATAACCTAAAATATAATATATGGTCAATTTGTTTTCTATTATTACGGCGTAAGACGCAATGGAATCGCTTGCATGTGCAAACTATTTTTTATACACATACAAAAAAGTGTTAAGTACATAATCGTACTTAACACTTTAATAATAAAAGAATGATAGCTAATTGTTCGTAAAGAACCGATCAAAAATTTGATAAATAGCAGAAAGACCAAAGAGCCAATAAATAGTGTCCACAAGCGCCGGCATTGAACCAAACCATTTCTCAACTACATTGTAATCTAACGCCACAAATAACCAATTCAAACCGCCAAGAATCACCAAAATTACTGTAAGGTAAGACAAAAATTTCATTATGATTGCCCCCTAGGTGATAAGATGGTGAAAGGCCTTTCACTAGAAATATATGTGGTAAAATTCAAAACTTACCTATTTAATTAAAATTATTTTCGGTACCAGCCATGTATAATTGTTTCTGCTTCTTTACTATGTATTTGATATGCATGCGTACTATTATGAGAGCCAATAAACCAAATAGAAAAACCTTTAAAATACGGTTTCGTTTCTAACACTTCTCGGTAAGCACGCCACCCGTTTCGTTGTACATCTTTTGAAAACACATTTGAAACATCTGGATTCCACGGATTTTGTAATCCAAGCTCACGCGCCGGAACGTTAAATCCACCAAAATAAACCGGCTTTCCTGTTGCTTTATGTAATTGTTCCAACTGCTGCACAACATTTTGCCCACGATTATACACTGTCGTCGCAAATAAACTTTTCTTTACTTCTTCGTATGTTGGATTTCTTTTCCCTGAAACTTCAAACCAACTATCGATACTTACAATATCCACTTTTTTTAAATACGGACGATTGATTTTCTCTTTAAACTTCGCTTCATACGAAAGATCCCAACTTGCTGTTAACCACCAATTCATTTGATACAAAACATTTCCTTTATACTGCTTACGAACAAAATCAATCGTATCGCTCCAGTATCCCTCTGCATATTCCATATTCACGAAATTAGAGGCAATCTTGAGTCCATACACATTGTATTTACTTGTAATGGAATGAAAGATATCTTGCAAAACAACTGTTTTCCAATTCCAGAAGAAATCATTCATATTACTCGGATTCCATTCCGTTTCCCCAACATTTCCTTGCTGAATATACGGGAACGGTTCCACTATAACTTGAATATTACGCTTTAATAATTCTTGAATTAAAATAATAGCCTTTTTCTTTTGCGCTTGATTAATTACCATATTAGTAGAAGTAACATTCGGAATATCAACTTGAATCGGTACATTTACTGTATTTAAATTTAAGCGATTCACATCTGCTAATACTTTCGATACATTTTCAACTTCCCATACCGTTACGTTTCCTGACTTTATTTTTCCAGATTGAACAGTATTCATATCTGCCTGTACATTTCCTTGGAAACAAAAAGAAAACAACATCATACACACTCCTAAAAAACTTACTAAACTCTTATTTCTCTTCACATCTTTCCTCCTATTATTTTTGACATACTTGCTTATTCTATACAACGTTTCACATATATTCCATATAAAAAAGAGTGGAATTTTCATCCATAAAAATGCTATTCATCCTTTATTCACACCTTATTCATACTAACCTCCTAAAAATAGTAAGGTAAATAAAAAAGGAGCTTATTTCCGCTCCTTTTTTGTCCTTATACAATTGAAATTATCGCCTTCCTTCTAACGGCCTAACTAAATTATATTTTTCGTATAAATAAATTTTTATACTCATAAATGTATCAAAAAATTTTATCTATATTCGCTTTTTGTTTGTATTACTTTTACATTTACTTCATTCGTAGTTCTTTCATTTCTTTGGATATTCATAATTGCACCTCAATCGTATTCACATATAACATCTGCCTAATTATGAATGCATGAGTTAACTATATTTTTCTAATATTTTTAGGAGCATCTTATTTCGCCTCGTCATATTTCACTAATTGAATTTACAACACATCCATATGCTATTTCGTGGAATTTACTATTCGAGACGTAATTATTGCAGTAATTAATATAATAATAGCGGTTATCAAGCCAGATTCTCCAATCCAAATCTCAGTTTGATACCCTGTACTTGCACGTGCGAAAGGTCCTTGAATAATGGCATTCCAAGTAGCATGGATGATAACCGAAGGCCAAATGCTACCTGTGATAAGTCGTAAATAAGCTATAATATAACCAAATGGTACAATACAAAGATAGATACCAAGTACTGAAAGAACGACAGATGGTCCCGCTACATATAGACCAGCAATAACTATTGGAACATGCCACGTTGCCCAAATCAATCCACTAATAAGGATGGGCCGTGAAAACTCTGCATCGACTAGCCTTGTGAGCATATAACCTCGCCAACCCATTTCTTCTCCCAAAACTGGGATTAAGTTAAGCAAACTTCCGAAAATGCCGCTCAATACTACTAGATAAATGAAGCTGAATGGTGCCGTTACATACTGAAGCCCAAGCATATTGTAGATCGGTTCTAACATCATACCACCTTCGGGATACTGAAACCCTGCAATTCCACTCAACCAGGCGATAGAATAAGTAATTCCACAAATAATCATAGGGATTAGCAGAGCAAAACCGATTCCCTTCCATATCTTTAAGTTACCGAGACTAAAAGATACATCTTTAAACCCTTCTTTCAGTATTATGCGAGTCAAAATAGAAGATAATGCTGGGGTAAACATATATACCACAATAAGCGCCCTACTTTCCGTAATTATTACTCCTACATTTAAAATAATAGAAGTAATGATTAAGATACTCAGAAAGAGTTGAAGTCCTATTTTAGCACGTTGGATTTTATCTTTATTATGGAACGATTTTGCGTGTAATATCATTGTAATCCGCCCTTCCCCTTTCATTTACTTCTTGTCATTTCTACAGACACAACTTAGAATAAAACATTTTTGTATACAGATTCATTCATCTTTAAACTCCCTCCCCCATTTATAGTCTAGTCTTACTTACGACTCATCCATGTAATTATTATTTATAAGTTGTCATAGCCGATAGTACAAAAGTGTAATGATTAGCATATGACCTGTGTCAATTAACCTTATGACAATATGTAACTAGAAAATATGATATGGGATAGATAACAATTGAATTAAGGCAATTGATTTGCGCAAGTACATGAATCAATCTTGCTTTTACAAATAATTCAATTGAGGTGGAAAAAATGAATAAGAAAAGCATAATTGCAATGGTTAGTACAGCTTTATTAGTCACAGGATGTGTAGAAGTAGGAAAGGCTCAAACAGTAGCAGTCGAAAATTCAGGTCAATCAATCCAAAAAACTATAGTTAAATCCATACAATCACAGGCTTACCCATTAAAAACGATAGAGCCGTCAAAATCATTTGAGGATTTAAAACCACTTAAGAAAATGATTGGGAGCGCACAATATGTAGGATTAGGCGAGAATACTCATGGAAGCTCTGAAATTTTCACTATGAAGTTTCGCCTTGTGAAATATTTGGTTACTGAGATGGGTTTTACAAATTTCACAATGGAAGAAGATTGGGGAAACGGCTTAAAACTAAATGAATATATCCAAACAGGAAAAGGAAACCCTAGGGAATTTTTAAACTTTTTATATCCTACTGATGAGATTATAGCCATGATTGAGTGGATGAAAGATTATAATGCTGATCCATCCAATAAAAAAAAGATCCAATTTATTGGGCTTGACTTAAAGGAGATGGACCAAAGCTGCTTTAATAAAGTAATTGATTATGTAAGGCTGCATCGACCAGATTTGCTGACAGAAGTAGAAGAAAATTATAAAGAATTGTCGGCTTTTAATGGCAGTGTAAAGGAATATATGGACCTTGCTCCTGAAATAAAGGAAAAGTTCAAAGCAAACGCTGAGAGAGTAGCTCAATTACTAAAAGATGAGAATGGGCAAGCCAATACAGAAATAGTTTCATCCGAGTACATCTGGGCGAAAGCAACGGCAAGTGCAATAGAGAAATTTACCACAATGCTAATTCCTAACGACTATCCAAGTATGTTAAAGCTACATGAGCAATATTTGGCCGATCATGTAATGTGGGCACAAGAGACATTGGGTGGTAAAACGATGGTATGGGGACACAATATTCATATCGCTAAAGGAATTTTTGATGAGGAATTATACCCTTATGTTGCGGGGCAGAATTTGAAGGAACGTTTAGACAATAATTATGTCACAATTGGCAGTACAACTACGGAGGGGAATTTCACCTTATACAACGACACCGGAGATAAGATTATAACAAATCCGATTCCACAAGATGTAAATAGTTTCAATTATACCCTTGGAAAAGTACCATATAAAATGTTTTTATTGGATAACCGTCACCTTAAAGGACCGGCAGAAAAATGGGTTAAAGCAAAAAGACCATTACTAAGTATAGGGGCACGACTCTTACCGAACCAATTGGCATACTTTGATACGTCATTGCTTGAGCAATTTGATATTATGTTTCATATTCGAAAAACAAGTCCATCTCATATTAAATAAAAGCACAAAACAATCCCGTTCTTGCAGATGCAAGAACGGGATTGTTTTATGGTGATTCATATAAGCATCTTTTTTAACCAGAAGTAGGTTACTCTCCCCTTTTTAGCATCATTTAAAAATGTCATATGACACTTTTACACTAGTGAGAATGACAAAAAAAGCAGTACAATTCGGTTATTACATAGATAGGAGCGAGAACTTTATGAAATCAAGATTCATCCAGAATGGTTATTTTTTATTGCTAACTTTCGTTACAGGATTGTTTTATTTTTGTTTTTATCTAATAGCTCTGCTATTCAGCTTCACCCTTTCATTTACGGTAATTGGGATTCCACTAGTTATACGCGTACTACAGACTACGACACCTTTTATCCAATTCGAGCGCATACAGACGAAAATTTATACAGATATTTCAACAGACTCTTATGATAGAAGTATAACAATAGATACATCGAACTGGGCTCAGGTAAAATTAGTGCTTACTGATCGTCGCAATTGGTCTGCTGTCTTTTGGTTAATGCAGAAATTAGTAATTGGTATGTTCAGTCTCATTAGCGCAATCATTTTTTATGTAATGCCACTTATGTTGCTGTTGGCACCACTACTGTATCAATACATCGAAATGAACATTATATTCATACAGATAGATACCTTTACTAAGTCACTCATTGTAATGTTTATGGGTATAGCATTTACCGCCATAAGTATTAGAATAGTAGATGGTTGGACAAAGAAAATTGGGGGCTATACACGTAGCATGATTCGGCAACTAAATCGATAGAAGTTTGCCTTCTGTAAGAGAATTGCAGTGTAAAATTAAAAAGTTTAACAATGTATGAAGGATTAATTTATAATATAGGAAGTAAAAAGGTAGGCTATTTAGGGGGTAAATAACTTGTTAGATATGGTTAAGTATTGGGTTTGGTACGATTGGATTATGTTAGGAGTCCGTATACTTGTTAGTGTCTCTATCGCCATAACCACATTAGATTTTCAGGATAGTTTAACATTGCCACTTTGGATTATTATTCTTTGGGAAATTATTGCCTTCTCTGTTCCATGGGTAGCCTTACTATTCAATTATAAATATTATTTGTTCACAGAAATACTGCTATATGGTGGACTGTGTATATATTTAACTTCTTTATTTCCGGGAGCTAACGTTACATTTCTTATATCGGCTTTTCTGATTGCTGCGAATAGTCAGCATTTGTCCTATTATTGGACAGCTCCAACAACAGTCTTTATAACAACTGGAATTTTCTATGCGGTTGCGCCAAGTAATAGCTATTGGATTATGGTTACCTATTATGGACTTGCTTATGTAATGGGCTTCGCTTTCCATTTATTAATCGTCAATCATAAGCAAAATGAAGCGATTCGTAAGCAAAACGCGGTACTTGAGCAATATATGTCTCAGATTGAACGCATTACACTGGCAGAAGAACGGAACAGACTGTCGAGTGAGCTTCATGATACAGTTGGTCACGCTTATACTTCTATTATTATGGGGATGGAAACGTTGCGTACCGAACTTGCTACTGAGATGGGTATACAGAGGCTAGATTCTCTGCTTGAAATGGGACGGAAAAGCATCGAGGACGTGAGAGGTTACCTACATCAAATGGATTCTCCGTGTCAATCGCCTTCCTTGATTCAATCTCTACAAAATCTTGGAGCCGAATTTCAGGAGCACGCTCAGGTAAATGTAAGTTTTAGGACATTCGGAGAGGAATATCAACTATCTCGGCAAGCAAAGATCGCATTCATTCGTTGCTTACAAGAGTCCCTTACGAACGCAGTACGTCATGGTCAGGGGACTGAAATTATAGTTTCATTGCAGTTTGACGAACAATATACGAGGTTAGAAGTTCAAGATAATGGAAAAGGAAATGTAGAATGGCAGGAAGGCTTCGGTATGAATGCGATGAAAGAACGGGCAATGAATTTGCAAGGTCATTTGTCTGTATATACAAAGCCAGAGGAAGGAATGCTTGTTACATGCACCATACCGCGACAAACTGAAATAAAAGATGGACTTATTCGTTTATTAATTGTAGACGATCAACCATTTGTTCGGGAAAGTTTAAGGACACTACTCGATAGATATGAAGATTTACATGTAGTCGGTTTGGCTGAGGATGGCAATCAAGCCATCGATTTGTGTGGGCGCCTTCAACCCCATGTTATACTTATGGATTTAGATATGCAGCACATGGATGGAATCGAAGCAACCAAAAGGATCAAACAACAATGGCCACATATCCGCGTATTGATTTTCACAACGTTTCAGGATACCGAACAGGCGTTGGAATCACTTCGCAACGGTGCGGATGGTTTTTTACTCAAATCTATTGAAACGTTAGAGCTAGCTAATACGATCCGACTTATTCACAAAGGTGGGACACTAATCGATCAGGGAATGTCTCACAAAATATTTGAGAAGTTTGATGAGCAAAAAGAGACACCACAATCAAAAGCAACCGCTTATGAGCTAACAGCTAGGGAAATAGAAATATTGCAGCTAGTAGCAAAAGGACTTCGTTACACTACCATAGCATCAAGATTATATTTATCGAGTGGCACAGTCAGAAATTATGCTTCCACAGCTTATACAAAGTTAGGAGTCCGTAACAAAGAAGAAGCTGTTCAAAAGGCTCTAGAAGTTGGAATTATTGAATAACAACATGTTTTGCGGTATATAAAAATGAGTAACAAAGAAACAGAACGCTTTGTGTGGTTTCTTTTGTAACAGAGTAAATAAGGCCCGTTATCGTATAAGTAAATGTTAAAACATTTACTGTTTTGTCATAATAAAATCATTGAATCTTATCCTCTAAAATACAAAAGCCTACTATCAATTTAACTGATAGTAGGCTTTTAATATTACTTAAGAACTTGGTTATGTTCTAATTTAACAATTTCCATCAGTGGAGATATTATCACTTCGGCTCTAAAGTTAACACTTTCCCCTCTATCCCATCCGTATTCAACGTAGTCGTATGATACGTTCCATTTACCCAATCATCGATTTGATCATGGTACCAATCACTTCTAAAATGTCCCGATTGTCCTGGCCCTACGATATGATAACCATTTGACATATCTTTCGTATCAATCACAAATCGCCATGAAGCTCCGTGATTGACAATACCGTTATCTCCGTAACTCGCTGCTTGGACTGTAACTTGGCTTCCACCGATTGGAACTGGTTTTTCGCGATTAAATGCGAGTAGTGCTAACATACTAGATGATTTTGAAATTGGATGTGTAAAAGCAAGTTGATGGTAATCGCCCCACTTCCACTCCGCAACATTCGGTCCATATTCCTTCTGCAATTTCTTCATTACATTTTCATACGATGTATGCACAACTTTCGTGAAACCTCCATACTTCGAAAACCAAGCGCTATTTTCTCCTGCTACTTCTTTTCGAATCAATTCATCAACTACTTGTGACTTCCCTTCAAATAACTCCATCACATCTTTCGGTATTTCTTTTGAAAATAACGTATTCGAAATCTCTTTCATTAATAAATGGAAAAGTAATGGTGCCGCTTCATCTTTACTATCGTAAAAATTCCATTTTGTTAATTGTTTTACGCCTTCTTTCTCTACTTCATTTAAAGATACTTTATTTAACTCCTTTAACAATATAGGAGTAAACTCTTTCCCGTATAAATTTTTTTGATCCATCTGTAACTCTTCTAAATCTTTAACCGTATATTTTTCCTTCTCTTGTAAAAACTCTTGAATACGCATTTGTCTATACGGCTGCGCCCACGTATTACTAATATGGTACGGATAATGATCATCCACAATTTTATTATTCGCAGTTGAAATAAACCCTTGTTTTGGATTTATTACTTTTGGAAGTTGATCATATGGGATATACCCTTCCCATTCATATTCATCTGTCCATCCTGGCACTGGTAAACTACCATCACCTTTTTTACGCACTGGTATATTTCCATTCGCTTTATAAGCAATTGTGCCATCGTTTGATGCAAATACAAAGTTTTGAGTTGGTGTATGAAAATCTTGAAGTGCCGTTTCAAACTCATTCCAATCTTTCGCCTTATTCATATTTAATACAGCCTTTAACTCAGCGGAAGGCTCCAAAGCAGTCCATTTCAAAGCGAATACCGTTTTCGTTTTCTCTTTCCCTTTATCCGCAAACTCTGAAATGACTGGACCATGCCTCGTAACCGTCACTTTATACGGAATTGTTTTCCCGCCTTTTACTTTAATAGATTCATCAACAACTGTAGCTTTTTCCCACTTATCGTTATACAAAAATTCATTTTCATTATTAGGATTTCTCTTCTCAATATATAAATCTTGCACATCAGGACCAGTATTCGTAACGCCCCATGCTATTTTGTCATTGTGACCTAATATAACACCTGGTACGCCTGCGAAAATAACGCCACTCACATGTAAATCTTTCATTTCGAGTTGCGATTGATACCAAATAGAAGGCGTCGCAAGAGATAAATGAGGATCATCTGCTAAAATCGGCTTACCAGATGCACTCTTCTCACCGCTTATGACCCAGTTATTACTACCGTTAAACTCAGGTGGAATGATTGTTTTTGCAAAACTTTGTGCTACGTCCACATTTGTATTCTTCAGTTCCGCTAGCAATCTAGGCGCATCTTTCGGATATGTAGGAAATAGCTCATTTGCTTGCTCTTTCGGTAAATTTTTCAGCGCCCAATATCGAAACGCCTGTCCGTGCCAATGTCCACCTAAATCAAACGCCATATACTTTCCAATCGTTAACGTATCAACAATAGACCATTCAGCAGGTTCATAACCTAATATAGTAAACTCAACTGGCAATTTCTTTTCCTCTTTTGCCTCGCGTATAAAAGCGTTCACCCCATCAGCAAATGACTGCAGGGCATACTTCGCTTCTCCGTCATATTGACTAACAGACGCTTCGGCTGCTCGCCGTAAACCGAGCGTTCGAAACAACTTATCTCGATCAACAGCTGCTTCCCCTACAACTTCACTTAACATCCCAGAAGCTTGCCTTCTACTTAAGTCCATTTGAAACAAGCGATCTTGCGCTTGTACATACCCTTGCGAAAAATATAAATCATGTGCATTTTCCGCTTTAATATGCGGTACCCCTTTACTATCTCGCTTTACAGTAACAGCATGTTGTATGTCCTCTAGCTTTATCGTTCCATCTATCTTTGGCACAGAACTAAGTGTATATATGTTCAAAAAAATCACTGTACAAATAACGAACAAAAGAACGATACTACTAGACCAAATGAAAATTCTCTTCCCTCTAGTTCGTTTCTTCTTTATGACGACTTCCATATAACCCCTCCTTTCTCAAACTATTCGCTCCTATTTAAGGAAGAACCTTTTAGAAAAGTTAAAAAACCCAGACTATGGATCATACAAACTACATACATCTCCCTTATGTATGCCTTTCTTTCCTTCAAAGAAATCTACTCTACCTTTTTTACACCAATTCCTCAAAATTCCCTTCACATAAGCAAGTGTTCGCTTATTCTGTTCAAACGCAATCTTCAGAGCCTCTAATACTCTCTCTCCTGAAACTTTTTGTATCCACTCTTTCAATTCCTTCACGATATAGGGAGATAGACTACTTATATGTTGTTCGTAAAACTTATACACTTCACTATGCGAAGTATCCTCTTCTATAACTTCCTCCTCAGCAACTACTTCTAAACTACTATTATCCTCTTCTGCCGGCATACCAAAATACTCTAATAACAATGGAATCTTCCATTCTTCTTCCAGACATGTACGTAAAAACATATGTACGAACTCTTTATTTTTCACAGTCTTTAATTCACGTAACACACACTTTTCTACATTCGTATTTACAATAGGGTTATAGTGTATCCAATTTAGTATGTATACCTCTTTCGTTTCCGCATCATATAAAATCTTCCCGTATTCCACAAATCTACTTAACAACTTCTCAACAGTTTCCATACTGTAGCCTGTTTCCAGTTCAGCAACACGCTTTGGTAATACGTAAATTCCACATTGCTTCGTTTTTGTACCAGTTAACAAATATATATAAAAATAACGCTCCTCTGGCGTTAAATCTAATATGAATTCATCTTGCCAAAAGTTCACTTGCACATTACGGTACACCGCCATATGTTTACCTCCTCCTTTTATTCATCAAAAGGCAGATTTCAATCCTTCCATATACATATAGGAAGGAGGGCTTGGTTTTTGCGTTTGAATTTCAAATTTTTTTAACTACTACAACGACGGTTTTATTTTTTCGTGCTTTTTTGTTCTTGTAGTTGTTTTTGTTTTGTTTTTTCTTAGTGATTTATTACTTGGTAGGTGCTTATAAGGGGCTTGGAAGGGGCTTCATAGGGGCTAAAAAAAAGGAGCTGTTCCAAATTTTCATGTTGGATAGCTCCTTTACCATTCTTTCTATTTTTGACTTGCATCTAACATCTTCACTAAAAAGGCTGCTGCTTCACCACGAGTTGTTGTACCTTTAGGATTAAACTTGTTATCTCCAACACCAGTAACTACCTGTAAGCTGTATAATCGCTGAACAGGCTGTTTGTATGCGATCGAATGTTGATCACTAAATGGTAATGCGACTACATTACCTGTAACACCTTTATACTGTAATGCCTTGTCAATCATAACTGATGCTTCTTCACGAGTGATTGGTGCATTCGGGTCAAAAATGCCTCCACCACGACCGCTAATAATTCCTGCACTTGCACTACGCTTTATACCATTATGAAGTGACGGATGCGCTTTGTTAATATCTACAAATGTTTTATTTCCTTCTGGTAATTGAAGAGCATTTGAGATTAATGTCGCAAACTCAGCTCTCGTTACATTACGATAAGGCGCAAATACACCATTTCCTTCCCCGCTCATAATACCTAGACTGTATAGTTTACGAATATGTCCTTCAAACCATCCACCTGTAATATCATCTTTTGGTTTTTGTACTTCTTCTTTTGGTACATTATAGTTTATCTTAATCCAACTTGGATTATAGAAGATCCACTCATTATTGCCTACTTTATACCAGCCGTTTTTAACTGCTAACACTTTGTAACGGTCACCTTTTGAAGCCTTACGAACGGTTTGATGTTCAAGTCCTGCACCGCTACGTACATTTATACCGTCACCATTAACGACTAGCTCCATACTAGGCTCCGCTGGATTAAATTCATTTGAATCAAATCGCTCGTTTCTTTCTTGTAAAGGCGCGTCAATTTGTGCATTAATATTTGCATACCATTGAATACCTTGTACGAACCCATTCCAATTTCCACGAGAAATTAAAATATCAGGACAGTTTTTTCCGCTCCATTGTTGATGCCTATAAATGTGGTCCGCGCTAATTCCTTCTTTATTCATTAAGTAACCTGCAAGTCGCTTCGCATTCTCTAACGCTTTATTGTAATCTCCATCTTGGTTAACTGAAATTTCAATACCGATAGACTCTCTGTTTCCTGAGCCATCACCATCTCCTGCATGCCAACCGTTTTCATTTGTTGGTAAGTGCTGATAGATTTGTTTATCGTCTACAGTAAAATGCCATGAAGCTGTTCGGAACGTACCTTCCGTTGCTTGTTTATACAAATACTTCGCATGATTTTCAGCATTCGCACCACGAGCTGTATTTGCAGTCTCATGAATTGTAATATAACGTGCTTTCATCGGATTAGCCGGGCGAATATCAGAATTTCCTGCTGGAACAATCCACTCTACAAATGGAGTGCCTGCAAGTGTCCCATATTTCTTTGTAGTCGTCGATGCACTATACTGAATAGCTCTTGGCTTTTCAACTGGCTTCATTTCGCGAGTGGAACCATCATTTCGACCGTCTACATGTTCAAATGCCTTTTCAATATTTGAAACCGCTTCATCTTCCGCTACTTGACCTGTTTTCGCTTCTTTCATTTTATGTAACTCTTCTGTTTCATCATGTTTATGTTTATATTCTTCTAAAAGAATTTTCTCATTCTCTGATACTTCCGCTGCGTTAATTTGCATGTGATCTGGAGTTTCTAGATTAAAATTCGAATAACTTAATCCGCTCGTTCCAACTTCCCCTTGTGCAATACGAAGTTGATCCGTTTGAAGATTTTTATTCTCTTCTGCTGATATTGCTAAAGGGGCGCTCCCTAACATTACTAAACTTGTTGATAGTGCAATTACTCTTTTTTTTATGATTGTATTCATTGCTGTAATCGATACCTACACTGTTCGTGTAGTATCTCAACCTCCCTTTATATTCTCATTAGTAATAGACTATGAATCTACTATGTACTTTTAACAAACCCTTTTTACATTCACCCTTTTATAAATACTTTCATTTTATCCCCAGCAGGCGAATGATAGTTTCAATAAAATCCCTTAACAGACATTATTTTATAACCAATTGCAATTGCCGTCAAAAGCACTTAAACCCTACTACTTTTCAAAAAACAGATTAGGATACCTTTTACTCATTTTTTTCAACAAGAATGATTTTTATAATTTTCATAACGATCAAGTATCTATTAAATAAATCCTGTTTCTTTTTACTTTTTCTCGTTAAAAATATTAACATTTTTATATTCTTACGATACTATAGATGTAACCTTTTACATTGAAGGGAGTTTTATTTGGAAAAGATTGCTCATAATAAAGAAGACAAAAAATGATGAAGAAAAACGAGAGTACATATGATATTCAGCAAATGGAATATATTTTGAAGAGCTAGAAATAACACTGCTAGAATGGCTTGAAAACATAGTTAAAAGATTAAAACAAACAGTACGAGTTTATTAGATCATACGTTAAAGGGGATGAACGAATTGTTACACACGTTTGTTTACGATAAAGCGAAGTACCATTATGAAGGTGATTTTCCTGAGGACTTACCAATTGATCAAGCTTTTGTACATACTGGTATGTTTTTAGGATGGATAATTGAACATCATTTATGTAGTGAAGAATTTGAAGAAGAGTCTCAAGACGAAATTAAACAGTTTAAACTTAGACAAATAACTGGCACAGAAATTTATATGAACTGGGATGGTGTTTTGGCAGACGACATGTTAAATGAAGAGGGAAACCAATTCGCGATGTATTACTTTAATAATGATGAGGAATGGAAATATATAAGTGATTACTCAGACGTTTTTATAGACGAAGAAACTCTCTACCACGTGAAAGATACTTGGGAAAACTATTTCAAATTAAAAGAAGTTATTGATAATAGCTATAATTTTTGGAAAGACAACTTACAAAATAAATAATTATAACAAGTCGGTTTCTTATTTTAATAAGGAATCGACTTTTTTAATAGTAAAATATTTTTTATTTTAGCTTCTATTACAAATTCCCTTTAACGTTTTCAACAATTTCGTTTATCGTATTTCGATCAAACTTATCACTAATTTCGTATGGCTCACGGTCTCTTACTAATTGTACGCCTACGATATCATTGCGGTCCTTACCAAATTGCACTTCAATAATAGCTCCCCGCTCTACTTGTTTCCAAACGAGACTTGCTTCATCTTTATTATCTAAAATTATACAGTCCTCAATATTTTCATCAATACCTATTAACTTGTTGCCATCTATAAATCCAACCTCGTATTGTTGACGTTCTTTCACTTTGCTGCTTACTACTATACCTTTGCTACCATATGAGTAATCCTTATAATCCTTTTTCTCCGATTGTGCCGCCTTCGTCTCTTGCGCTTTAGTTTTTTCAGCGTTCCCACAACCGATGATAAGACTAATTGGCATCACCGTAGTTAGTACTACTCTAGTAAATTTCTTTATCATTTATAAACAACTCCTCATACTTACATTTAAATTCCATTTATCAATTTATTAAATAATAACATGATATAAAATAGGCAAAGCCAACGATAAAATATTAGTTGCATTCCCACATTTTAATTAAGGACCAGGCCATTTAAACCTAGTCCTACATAACTTTACCTTTGCTTCACATATTTAATTGTATTGAATGAAGCCTCATTAAATAATCGTAAGTTTTCCCCATCATAATCTTGAACTTTATATGCTATTTTCTTTTTTTGAATTGTATCTTCTACACCGTCTACTAAACGTTTATTGAGATGTAAATAGATTGTAAAAGCTTCCTTATCATATTCCCAAGTGCCTTCAATATAATTCTTTTTATTTGGATACTCACCTTTACCATACGTTTCAAATGTCTTATCACCTTTTAGAATGAGTGACATAATGAAACCGTCTGTTTCTTTGAATCCCCAATTACCGATTAATTCCGTACCATCTTTCACATTCTTCATAACGTTATCCGTATTAATTCCAGCTTTCTTATCTAACTCTTTCAAATCTTTCACAGATACTGTACCGTCACCGATTTTAATATCTCCTTCAAGATCTTTGAATGCCTTAAGCCAGTAAATATCTCCTTCTTTCACTAACTTTTCGGATTTCTCCATTAACTCTTTATCAGTTTTATCACCTTTTTCTCTTTTTTCTTTTCGGGTGAATACTTCATTTATTAAAGAAAAAGACTCTCTAAAATAACCAATTGCTTTTCCAAAATCCTTTTGTTGATTTACATACTCTGCAGGCGGATCTATCGACTCAAATTTATCTAACACTTTATTTAATTCTTTCACACTATCTACTATATCTGATTTCTTTTTCTTACCGTCAAAAACCTCTCTCGTAATGTTGTTATGCTCCGTAAACAACTTATCAAACTCTACCCCTAATTTATACACTTTATTAGGATAGTCTTCCTTTGAAACTTTTTCTTTCTTACTATTAGACTTCGATTCTTTTACTTTAGACTCTTCTGTTTTCTCCTGTTTAGAAGTGGTCGTTTTCTCAGACACTCCACAACCAAATAACAACATGACCGGAACTGCTACCCCTAGTAGTTTCTTTACATTCATGACTAATTTCCCCTTTTACTTCAATCGATTATTCTTACTATACCCAGCCTCTTTTTTTATCTTGTAATTAAAGTTACAATCGCAATAACTCCTAGAATCGGTCCCCAATATTCTATTTTTATAAAAAATAGTGAATGCTTTTTGTTAAACATAACTTTTTCACCAGTTTCAGCATCTATATAAACTTTTCCATTTGGCTTATTAATATATTTTCCTAAATACCAAGACATAACCCCTGATATAATTAACATTACCGCCATTGGCCAACTATGGTCTTGAAAATATGTAGCGTCCCCCGTTATAGATCCAAAGATAACCTTACCCAAAAGAGTATTAATAATTACAATAATTGCGACTAAAAAACCCCAACCAGACCAAATAATCATCTATTTCTCCTCCTAAAGCGCACAATTTTGTACCTTATGTTAATTTGAACTGCAAATGAAAACATCTAATAAACCGAATATTCAGACGTGAATAATTACATTTATCCTACATTCGATTCTAACTTTAGTGTTCTAAATGCAAATGAACCAGACATAATTTGTAATATTGTTGGAATAAGTAAAAAGAATAATGACATAAATAACATAACTATAGGAATCACAATCATACAAACTCCATAAACTTTATTATTAACCTTGTTTACTAAACATGATAAAATAAGCAACCCTATTTGAACCGTTAAAATAATAGAGTAATAAGCTAAAAGTTCATAATCAAAACCTTCCATAATATTAAACGCTACAACTATTAATAGTATGGAAATAATAATTCCTATGATGCCACCAATTAAACCTAGTACGAATTCAAGCGTTCTTTTCAATACAATCCCCCTTTTATGAGCCACTAACAACTTGTATATTTTTCCCATTCACCATCATACCAAATATTTATTGGAAAAACTATACATACTTTTCATTCTTCCTTACCTTACAGTGATCTTCTTACCATTATAGATAGCTTGTAGTAGTTACAAAATTAAAGTCTTCACAATTACTTACTGAATTTTCATATTGAAAATTATAAATTAAAACGATAGAATTATAGGATTTATTTAATTTAACTACTTCCTTAATTCGAGAGAGTATTTTATCATCATATGAACATCCCGTTAATAACATAGAAATGTCATCACTCGCTTCTTCTAACACTTCCTTTTCAATAAAATCCTCATCTACATCAATCATATCTATATTAAAATCAACAAAAAATCTTGCTGGTATAGAATCTCCTTCTTCATCATATGTAACATCGATATATGTATCTAACTGATCTTGCGTTTGCATATTACCGAACCATATTGAAACCATTCCGTGTACTTCCATTCATATCCTCCTCCATTATGAATATATATTCTCATTCATCTTACGCTTTACATACTCTGCAATTTCCATCTCCCCTCTTTCAACAGCAAACATATAAGCGTCCATTTCTTTCATATTATTACCAGAATATTTTATCGTTATATCTATCCCCTTCATAACTAGCAATTTAACAATCTCAAAATGCCCACTATATATAGCAGCAAACAGAGGATTTCGATCTGGCTCACTAGTATCCATTTCAACTTGATGTTTAATAAAGTACTCTACAATATGTAAATGTCCTTTCGTAGCCGCTCTTTCAAGTGCGTTTGTAGAAAAAGTTCCACACTTTGCATGAATATTGATTCCTGAATTGATTAAGTACTCTATTATTTCTAACTGTCCATGCGCTGTCGCTACATGTAACCACGTACCAAATGGTGTGGTATATTCCAACATCTTAGGCTCTCTCTCAAGTAAATCTTTTAATGTGTTTAATTGACCACTCTTTATGGAATCTCTAATTCTTTTCGCAAATTGAATCTTATCCATTGTATTTCTCCTTTAATTATTATCTTACAGAACTAACTTTATAACTTATCAACTACTTTACAACTCATGATTTTTATAAAGTGAAACTTTAATCAGTGGGGGTTTTCTTCATCCCCCACTGATTATTAGTTGAACCAATCGGACTTTTATGGGCAGTTGATCCCCCACCTAACTTCTTTGCTTTCGCTGAATTTTGAAGCGGGGGCCTTACTGCCCATTAAAGCGGGATAAAAACCATTTCTTCTTTCCTTTCAGTCAAATAGGATTATTCGGAAATTCATTGGCATACTTATTAATTAGCTCTTTATCATTTTCATCAATTGGTAATTCACCTAAGTATTTATGTTTCCAAATAATCATCTGATCACTAAAACTATATTCTGTATCGAACCAATTTGTATAATCGAAATGCATGTTAAATTCCCCACTATGTTCAACAGACATTGTAAAGGAATACCAAAGTTCTTGGTGGTTATCTTTGAAAACATTTCTTAATTCATCGCTCAATTCAAATAACTTTCTTTTATTCCTTCTAAATTCTATTTTATCAACAGCAAAGTAAAACGGGATTTTCACACTATAATTAAAATCTTCTCTATCTTCAGGTGTATTATAGTAAAAGTAAGTTCCCCCTCCAGTTTCTGATATTTGAGCGTAAAAATAAAATTTATCCCACTCTGCTGGAATCATTTCATTAACCGTCTCCGCTATCTCTCTATATAATCGATTCAGCTTTTTTTCCAATTAAATTCCTCCTATATGATTTTTACCGCCCGCTTTTTCTATATTATACCATTTCCCCAATTATCTCTGGCTTCATTTTATTCAACAATCAGATCGAATTTTGATAAACTTTAGAAAGTAGACATACCTCCAAAATACAATTAGTATTAACATTGAGAAGTATGAAAGACTGAAAAATATAAACTAGATAATTACACTTAAAAAGATTTTTATATTAAGGAAGGAAGTGCACAGCTATGGACTTTAAAACAGTTATGCAAGAGCTTGAAGCCCTCGGTAAGGAACGAACGAAAAAAATATACATATCTAACGGCGCCCACGAGCCAGTTTTTGGCGTAGCTACAGGTGCCATGAAACCAATCGCTAAAAAAATAAAATTAAATCAAGAATTAGCTGAAGAACTTTATGCCACAGGCAACTACGATGCTATGTATTTTGCAGGCATTATTGCCGACCCAAAAGCTATGAGTGAATCGGATTTTAATCGTTGGATAGATGGGGCTTATTTTTATATGCTATCTGATTATGTTGTAGCAGTAACTTTATCGGAGTCAAATATTGCACAAGACGTTGCTGATCAATGGATCGCAAGTGGGGACGAGCTTAAAATGTCTGCCGGGTGGAGTTGCTACTGTTGGCTTTTAGGAAATCGCAAAGATAATGAATTTTCCGAAAGTAAAATTTCCGATATGCTTGAAATGGTGAAAGATACAATTCATCATTCTCCAGAACGAACAAAATCCGCTATGAATAATTTCCTAAACACCGTGGCAATTTCATATGTACCACTACACGAAAAAGCAGTCGAGATTGCAAAAGAAGTTGGTATAGTTGAAATCAAACGTGATAACAAAAAAAGCAGTTTGCTACATGCTTCAGAGAGTATTCAGAAAGAACTTGATAGAGGAAGACTTGGTTTCAAACGTAAGTATGTAAGATGTTAAACAGATTCGTATCTGGGTGTCAATTCGATAAAGATTGACACCTTTTTTATTGAGATTATTCGACTATTAGATAAGCTCAATGACTTCATTAATAGATTTACTAAACATATCAGGATCTTCATTTTTCATTTCCAATAATAGTTCTTTAATGCTACTTGTAATGGATAAATCAAATTGCGAAAGTACTTTTCCATACACCGTTCTTATTTGGAGATTATTAAGTATTCTGTAATGTATAATCTCTACCCAGTCTTTAGCGCCGCTCATCATCGACGGAGCAGCTGTAGCAATACATTTCAATCCCTCTTCTATATGATTTTCATATAAGCCCTCTATCCCATGAATCAAACTAAACATCACTTCAGGTTGTTCAGTATCATCATCAAAGACTAAACATAAATCTGGAATAATAGAAACATCGTTACACTCAATCACTCGTATGCATGACTCATTAAACTCTTGTATCTCATTTTCATTTTCTAGCAAACGGTTATCATATAATCGATTTAAATGTTCTTTAGTATCCAAAAGAGATTATCCTTTCTTTTTTTCATCTTCAAAATATTCACTGTCCCGATAGATCTTTATCATAAATTCCATAAGTAAATCAGCTATTTTATTTTTAAAGTAATATACAGGCATTTATTGAAATGTATTGAAATTAAAAAGTAATATCCTGATAACCTACTTCAATTACCTTGTATTTGATCTCTTCATAGAAATGCTTATAGTACAAATTAGCAACTCTGTACAAACTACCTGTACGGCATAGAACCAATAAATTTTACCTCTAAACCATCAAACATATCTTCTCTTTTCGCTTCATTATATTTAAAATCATAAAGAACAATAGCAAAGTTAATATCTTTCGCTAAACTATCTCCATTTATTAGCTTTTTTATTTTAGGAGTAATTCGTTCACTGTAAGAAAAATCACTTAAAACATGTTCAACGTCCCTTTTATTATTCTCATAAAAACAAAATTCAATATTATCTTCATCATAATAACCGAATTCAAAGCTCGTCCCAAAATTTGAATGAACTGAATCACCATCTATCGTGTAATCTATATCGACATACTCCTCAAGATTTTGGAGTGATTTAGAAATTCCAAACCAAATTGAAGCCATTCCACTATATTCCACTTTCCCACCCCATCTAGCCGGTCTATAATTCATATAAACATTCTTCACTTTACTATTTTTGTAATCTCAAACTAGAAATCAACTCATTTAAACTATTCGAAACCTCTATAAACAAACCTCGTTCGAAATCCTCCAATTCGACTTTGCCACTTACATTATTTAAAACAACTAGTAAACCATTTCCTTCTACTCCTATAGGAATCTTATCTAGCTTACGATGATCTTTTTCATATCCTTCTAACTTACCTTCAAAATTCTCCAATTCTATATTTGGTAATACAGCTTCTAAACTAATATAATGGTCACCGATAAACCCATCCAAATCAGCAAACCAATATGAGTTAAAATAGTGATAAACCGAATCATGAAACTTAATCCCGAACCGTTCCTCAATTATTGTTAAATCCGTTTTAATATATTTCTCAACCGGTTCCCATGAAATTTCTTCTTCCTCTATTTCACCATGATATATAACGAAATTGACTTTTTCATTATATGGTGTTTTAAATAAGAAATTCAAACCTCTATCAAAATATTCTTTTCTTAATTTAAAATATGTACTCATAGGATTCTTCACTATCACCATACTCCTCTTCAATGCACCATACATTTTTTTCACTTTCAATTATTCATATAAGTTCTCAATTTCAATTAACCAAAAAGATCCCTTTTCCATACACTTTTCATCAATTTTTTCTAATTTTTCTTTCAACCAACTTATTGTACACTCTGGTATATTATTATCGATAAAGGCATCCTCACCATTTATCTCTACTGCCCTATCGATCATTTTTGAATATACTAATAAACATGCTGCAAATTGATGTATAGAAGAATTCATAAACACTTCTTTATACGCATCACTATTATTTAGAAATACTATATTTTCTTGCTTTTCAATTATACAAATTGGATTTCCAGAACCTGTTGTTCCTAAATACCAATATTTTCGAAACTCTTCTGGCATTTGAAATACATTTATAATAGACCTTACGAAAGACTGAGATGAAGTAAATTCTAAATATGGTGGCGGTGTTTCCGGTAAGCCTCCTATAGCCAAAAATCGTTTCACTTCAGCTGAAAAGTTTTTGTTTATTAATTCTTTTTCAGGAAATGTAATGAGTGGGCCATCTTTATTAACATCCCATTTCTCTCGAAAATCCTCTGGTAGTATCATTTTTTCACCTTCTTGATGTATTTATAACTTTTTACATTTAGTTGAGCTACTAGTTGTTTTTTTATTTTCTCCCATAAAACATCTATTAAAGCTTTCCGTTATAATAAAAATCACTCCTTAACAGAGTGTCATAGAATGATTCATCACATATATCGTTTTCTTATACGACTACATGTCCATAAAAATACTTTTTACCAATCTTCCATTCTTTCTTTGTTAGAACATCGATATATGACATCAACTCTCTATTTTTTTCATTTGTTATTATCGTATCGTATTGAATTGGACATTTGATTCCACTCCAAATTGATAAAACGGAAGGTATAGTAACAACATTATAAGTAGTTCTATCTCTTAAAGAACTCATAACTTCCGAAACTAACTCCTTTGCCAAATCTCCAGGAAAAGATAGTCTATTACGATAATAGTATTCTTGCGTATCGTTATTTTCGATAAATTTAGAATAAGCTTCATTAAATTCTTCTAACGATACTTCATAATACTCGTCCTCAATTCCAAGCATCCATGAAAGTTCATTTCTTATAGCTTTTTCAACAAAGGTATCTTCCCACTCTTCTAGTAATGCTAAAAGATATGGTACTACATGATATGAAAGAGTTTCACCAGCACTTACTACAAAATTATGAACTCCATCCTCTGAAGCACTTGAAAGGAATTTCAAATTATTCGTTTCTAATAAATCATCGTGAGTAGCTGCTGAACAAAATAGTCTAGTGCATAAATTCAAAACAAGCACATCTCGAGTACTATTCATAAGTTCGATTAGTAACCTCTTTACAGAGAAATCACCAAGCTTTAACAATTCATTAATTAAAATAAAGGATTCTTTCTCTGTTGCACTATCCCTTAAGTTAGACTTAAGAGTTTCTCTTGTATAATTAGAAACTTTTCCATACCAAATATCTTTTTTTAGATCCTCTAATTCCATCATTCTCCCTCCTTTTATTGCTACTTACATTTATACGAACCATTTTATATGGATAATATTATTAATCATGTAACTTATTTAAAAACTCCATAAAATTATTAGCAATATGGAATACATTTTCTCTTGCTCTTTCCTCTGCCTCCTCAGCCGTAATCCCTTCACTTTCCATCAATGTTTCCTTTTCCCATGCCCCCTCATGTTCCCAAAAGACAACAATTGGATCTTCTTTATGATTTTTATAATCAAAGCAAATTAAATTTCCTGCTGGATCAAATGCGAATGGCACCAATGCACTCGGTAATGTGTCATTGTAGTCATAGAATACCTCAATAATATTTTCATCATCATCCATATCATAAGTTAGTAATGTACCAAAAACTTTTCTCTTCCCCTCAATTTCAAATACTTCTGGGCTAACATGTGCTCCGTTATTCTTCATTACACATTCTATATAATCTAAAGGAAAATGAATGCCCAACTCCTTTTCCACATTCTTTACATTTTCTCGCAATAAAGGCTTATCTGGTAATCTCCATTCCACTTTATTCATCTCGCACCATCCCTCTGAATTTCCTTAATTAATTACTACACATCTAAAACAGTTATAAGAGACCTTAATAAATTACATTTAAAATCTTATTTATATCTGTCATACAGTCTTTCACTAAATCGTAAAAACCAACATGTACATTATCTTCATATACCCAAAAAAGGTCTGTTCCATATGGTGCTTCAAATATTTCTAGCATTTGAGGTGCAATTGAAGACATTGATTCTGCATTAATTATGCAAAAGTTTTTTGGATTGTTTACATATTCATCATCATCATCCACTTCTGAAAAGATGTTCCAACCATTTAATTGAGAAATAGAACTTTCTTCTCGAAAACTATATCGAATAGGTACTCCATTCAAAACATTTCTAGATACAATAAACCCTCCATATGCATCATTTCTATTTGTCATGTTCATACTCCTTTACAATATTAATAAGGCAATACTATTACAACTTCTAAAGTCAGCCAGTTCAAAATCACAATCATTAAACACTGCCCCTACTAATCTCTTTATTCTTAGCCTTATCCCTTTTACAATCTTTATTATCTCTTATCCATCTTACGCTTTATGTATGCAGCAATTTCTGTTCTCTTGTCTAATTATGTCTCTTACATTTGCAGAAACATGAACTATTCAATCGAAGATTTATAAGCAACCTTTACATTTTTTAATCCTTCTATTACATTATTTATTCTTATCGATAAATCTTTTATTTCCTCTACTGTCAATTCACCTTCTGCCTCTTGAAGGTTAAACATACTTAGCCTCTTTGTTATACCTTTAATACGTCCAACAAAAACCATATGATATTCGACTGCTATTTCGCCTATGGCAGTATCAACGATAACATCTTCAATCTTTCCTAAATTATCAAATTCATCCGCTAGTTTTGCTATAGCATATCGATCCCCTCTCTCTTCATCTAATAACTCTTCATACGCCTCCCGAATTGCATGAAATAATTCATTATACTCCCAATCTTTCATACATCCTCCCTCAAAAAAATCCCCACGCTTATGTGAAAATAATCTTTCAACACAATTATGAGGACTTCCTTATTTCATTACTATACTTTATACATTTTATTCGTTAGAATCTTCGTATTTCAATTTATATACTCTATCTCTTTTCTCATCACTTTTGACAAAAATAAGCTTTTCTTCTTTAACAAAACCTTCTAACAGTAAGCATACTTGCCCGTATGCTTTAGGCTTATTCGTTGTGAATCTCTCATCTGATATTTTACCAGCTCTTATTAATTGTTCGCATAACTCAAGTGCACTTATTTCTTCACAATTAATTAATTCTAAAATATCCTTTTGTAAGGGCGATAAAGGTACGGGAATCTCAGCTACCTCCACCTTTTCTCGTTTGTTTTCTTCTTCAAATAAATCTTCGAATGAAATTTGATTCATACTTCTTTTCCTTTCTAACGATTGATTTGTATAACATGAACTGAATCCTATAGCGTATGTATTATTATGTTACCTTTTTTCATAAATCTCAAACTCATGTACATCGTTTCATATAGTATATTTCGATTATACCAAATATACGTTCTGTTTTCTATTGTAGAATTCGTTATAATAGGGATGAAAGTAATAATGAACATTTTCTCGTTGTTAATTGTATACTCTCTGTAAAAAAATAGAAATACAATCTGTAAATTTGTATAATAAAATAGTACGAGTGAAATTTTATTATAGAAAGGTTCTGGTAATATGTTAGGTATTCATGTTGAAAAAACAAAAGATGAACTAATTATTTCATGGCAATTCTCTAAAATTCATATTCCATTATGTGAAATCACTGAGGTAACGGAAGATAATACATATGCTGGTGTTGAAGAAAAAAGCGCAATCCGAATTGGAACAGCATATGGTACAACTGATCGTATTTTAATTAAGACAGTAAAACAAAATTATTTATTATTCACTACTAATAGAGTATCCATTTTAAATAAAATAAAAGCTTAATTGTTTTTCTTCCTATATTTAAACGTTAAACACTTTCATTCTATTATAGGAAACGCTACAAAAGATTCGTTGATTACTCCTGCTCCTAATTCGGAAGCATATGGTGAAACTATATAACACAAACACCCTAGCTCTTCGCTAGGGTGTTCTTAATTTTATCTATAATACAGTAGTTCTACAATTGGTTTTATCAATCTTAAATATCCGTTTAACATACTTCCAAATCCATATTGTTTCCATAAATCTATTATTTGTTCAGGAACTTTACCTGTATACTTTTCAACAATCTCTTGCGACGGCTTTTCGAAACATATAAAATCACTTATCTTTTCCATAATATCCCCTTATCACAATTTATCTAATATTGAATTTACTTTTTCTAAATATAAATCTGGGTCGTCCTCTCTTATCTCAAGAAGAATCCCTTTAATTATTTGCTTTGTTGAATTATTTATATTTTCTAAAACATTCATATACGATACGACTAAACCTTTTGAATGTAAAAGTGTCCGATGAATTCTTTCCGCCCAGAATTCTGCGTGAGGTAACATTTTAGGAATACTAATAGCTAATTTGTATAGCCCTTCCTCTCGCCCGGAATGTTCAGCAATATAAAAAATCGTTTCAATAAGGTAGTCACCCGCTGATGGCTCAGCAATATCATCCTCAAAAATTATACATAGATCAGGAATTATATCATTTGTCCCTTTATTCGCTAATTCATTAAGAATACTCTCAAAAACTTCAATATCTTCCCCTTCATTCTCTAGAAAACGCATTTTATATAAAATGGCTATTTGCTCATTAAAATCCATTGATTTCTCCATTTTCTACTCCCACTCATTACCTATTTCACTAAGATATAACTATTACTGTACCCCTTTTAAAGGTTATTATTTTTCACTTTCTCAAACCACTCATCAGCAAAATCATTAGCCGTTTTTATATCATCGTTTGTATGAATTAAATCATACTCATATTCAGCTTTAAACTTACCACTCTTAGCATCGTATATTAATTTCATCTCAGTTGGCATATCTTTTTCGTATTCTTTGCATAACATTTCAATTCTTTCGATATCTTCACTTATAATTTGTAGAACCTGAAACATTCGTTCTGGAGATACATCATATCTTTTTTCTCCATTTTTCAATACATCATTAACCTTGTGACACTCTACATACTTATTGTTAATTAAATAAAAGAAATTACTAGAAATCATATCTTCTTCACATGAAGCGTACACATATACTTTATCCGCTCTATCTTCAACATATTCCAAACATATAGATATCATATCAGCTTGCAATTCACTAAACCTTTCCTCAAATTCTTTCATACTACTTTTTCGCTCCTTAGATTAAAAGTTAAATAGCAACGTCTTGATACCCCACTTCAGTTACTTTTTCATTTAGTAAACGTATTCCTAATCCATTCTCTGTATCCCACGTACAATCGAAAGTTATCCCAATATCTCGTTCTTCATGAATATCTCCATATGGGACTACAATTCCAACTAAAGTGATCCTCTTAAGTAATTGATCAATTGTTTCGATATGCGGATAATTTTCATTAAATCCAATATCATATCCTAATTGTTGACGCTCTTGCTTGTAATAGTCTAAAATCGCTTGTAAAAAACTTTGCTGCAATTGTTCCCAATTTTGCAATAATGAATTATAAGCAGTATATTGTCCTTCATCAAACTTACCGTCTTCTTCACCTTTCACTATCAATGCTATTTCAACTTCTTTTCCACAAAATTCAACGGTAATGTCCTTAACCCATCCATATGTATACTCAATCTCACCAAAAACTGCATCATTTATAATCATTTTTAACTCTCCCTATTTACTCCCTTGGATCCATATAGATTTCTCTATTCGTATGAAAGTTACCCTCTAATATTAACTGTTTTTTCCAGTCGTTTCTATACTCAGTATAGTACTATCAATTGCTAATTTTTCAATAAGTTTTTCGCCTTACCGTATGGAGATCTTTCTACTAATATATAAGGCAGATTTTTGTTTGGGCTTTATAAAAAATCCAAGCATTTTCTGCCTGTATCGCTCCATCATCGTGCCTGATTGTTCCCTCTAAAGTGAAGAGGCACTATTAAACTTTCTTAATATACTCATACACTTCTTTAGGTTTTATATTAAGCATGTGGGCAATCTCCGTTATTTTCTTTCCTTCTTCCTTCATCTTTTTTACTTTTCTCTCCATTGTTTGCTCATATTCTTCTGCAATATCAAATAATGGACTTAATAAAGAGTTCCATATTTCAAAATCAGTAAATTTATTTCTTTCCAAAAACTCATTTAACAATATATCCAATTCTTTAGTTAGTATCATTCTTTTACCTTCTAACACTTGTTTCTCAGTTAGAAAATCACCTATATCTTTCATAAAATTAATAAATGATTCCATGGAATCTGCAAGAAAATTGCCACCACTCCAACTATCCATTCCGTGCATGAGTGAAGATATAGGGTATCCTTCCTCACTTAAGTCAATAATAATTGGATCTCCACACATAGTTTCATATGCAATAACAATCCAATTTGCATCCCAAGTATCTTCCTCATCGGTTACAAGGGAGTTTCCATCGGTGTCAATACTGTATCCTACTTGAAATTCATCTAATTGCTCAAAAGAACATACATCAAAATTTACATACTCTCTAATTTTTTTATGTTCTAAGTTCATAAGTTCTAAATTTCTCTTAATCTCTACTTTTTGATGATAAGAATTAAATTGTATCATTGTCATTTTTACTACATCCCTATTCATACTTTATATGTATTCTTTTGTATCTGTTTGTTTACTAACAAACTAAGCCAAGAATATTAATAATAGATATTGTTATTTTTTCTTTGCTGTATTCCCTATAGCTATTAGAAAACAAATTACAATGAAACTATAACACCAAATTCTCTACATGTTCTCAAATGTCTAATAAGATCTTCACACCAACATTATTTACTAATAACTCGGTTAAAGATGGTGCAATTTTAACTGCATCCTCCATGCCCAAATTTCCAAAACTGTTATAATATATACCAAAACCATCTTTACCTTGTAGATAAATTAATGCACCCCCACCTTCATCATCACCAATTGCGAGTGAATGAAGAAGGTAATTCTGCACTTTATAAGCTTCATTCATTTCTATGCAATCCGAAGCTCCCCATATCCTAATATACATTTGGTCATTAACATTAATTTCAACATTTGAAGCAAGCTGAATCATTTCTATATATTCTGTAGGTACATCTATTACTGAGAAATGCTGAAGCGCTTTAATTTCTTTTTCTTTCGAAGGAGGTTCTTTATTATCGACTGTATACATATCACTGATGTTCTGTAGTATGTTCATTAATAATCGCCCCTTTCATACTTAGCATATAACTCTCCGTATTTACAGTCAAAATAAAGTAATCCATATCCGAATATGTATTTGCAGGACTACTATGTCGAAGGTATAAATACATTGTTTATAAGATCTGTGAAACCTCCTTTAATATTTCATCTTCCTAACTTAGAAACTCCCAATATCATTTTAAAATCCTACAAAACCATTACATTAAATTTCTAATCTTCATAAATTACCGATCCTATATACTTAAAGTTCCTACCATCCAGTTTTGCTTCTTCAACAAGTTCTCCATACTCAAAATCATATAACCTAATGACAGTATTGTATTGTTCTTCTAAATTTTCACCATAAAAGTCTATCAGTTCACTTATGATTGATTCAGAATACGAAGCATTCTGTAGTAATTCAGACAAAGAAGATGTAACATGTTCATTATATGTACATTCTAATAAGTCTTGGTTATACTCAATGAAATCTATTTGAAAATCAGTCATAAAACGCGAAGGAATCCTATTCCCCTCATTATCATATTTTATTTCTACATACTTTCTTAACACCATTTCGCTAGTACAATTTCCAAACCAAAGAGAAACAGCTCCTGGACTTTCCATATTAATCCTCCTTTCCAATTTTTCTATGTTCTAATGGTAATAAATCAGGCCCACTGTTTAAGATATAATGTAATCAGCTTCTTAAATTCTTTTTACGCAGCTAAACATTTAACTTTTTAATAATTTAAGATACTTAGTATTCTTCGGATTCCCAAAACATCTACCTTCTGATTTTGTATTGGCGATGCTAAAAAATTCTTTTGCAGTTTCTAAATCACCTAATTCAAAAGAAACTTTTCCTGCAATAAATTCCTTATCACCAGAATCTATACGCGCAAATCCAGTTAAAAATATTTTATCGGCCCACTCCTTTGCTTTTTTTAAATCATTTGCCATAAAACAAGTAGAGATAATATCCTTAGCTAAATGGTAACTCTCTTCACAATAAATACCTTTAGGATTAGGTATTATATCCCATGCCTCTTCTAGTAACACAATAGAATCATTATAGTTACCATTATGAAATTGTTCATTGCTTTTTTCCAAAAGACTTTCAAATTCTTCTTTTATAGGTGATTGTAAAATAGCCATATTTCCCCTCCTCAAATCATATCCTTAATCAATTCAAAATACTTATCATCCTCATTAAAAAAGAGTTTATAGCCGTCTAAAATGTAAGCTCTTAACAGATACTCCTTAGCTTTATCAAGCTCCCCACACTCGAATAAACTCTCTCCAAGTCTCAGTAAAATAAATGGATTTGCAATACCATCCGGACAGTTTAGCGCATTATATAAATTACTTTTTGCTTTCTCATACTCACGATTTAAAAAATAAGTATCTCCTAATGCTGTATAAATCCATGTACTTGTTTCCCAATCGGTCTTCGGTAACGGAACCAAATCCAGAGCAGCGATATAGCTCTCTATTGCTTTATCATCTTTTCCTTTTTCAACAAAAGCATCTCCTTCGTTACATAACTTTACAATTCGGTCATACACTTGATCGTTGAGTTCCAATATAAATCCCCCCATAATTATTTATTTGGTGGCAAGTAGTTTTCATTTAACTTTGTACCTGCGAATCGATTTAAACTATCATGATCTAATACATAATTATTGGAGTCTAACATCCATTCTCTAACCTCTGGGGACTTCGCTCCATAATATCTACCTGTATGTACTATTCCACCATGAAACTGAATCACTTCAATGAGCCATATCTGCTTGATCTAGAGGATACCATTTATTATCACTTGCCATAAATTCTAGTTTACCATCACTTTTTGTACGGATTTTTGATGAAATTGAATTTTCCATTCTTTCTATTTACTTCTCTACCCATATTGTAGCCATTCCCAGGCGTATTCCTCATTAGGTCGATGCCATTTTCCATTTGCATCTTGATAAAAGCCTTTAGGTACATCACCCGTACCCTTAACCCCACCACTCTCCAAATTCGAGATCCTACTCTGAATACTCGCCTTTAAGGCATCATGGGCTTCTTAGAATTTCCCGCTAGTTCGTTCCAGTTCTAGCGACACTTCCATCTGGCAGTATTTCTCCAGCTTTAAAGATTGGGGATACGGAGTCCGCACCTTTTGCTAATTTAATTTCAATTATATAATATTAACAATTTATTTTCTTTTATCAATATATACCGCGCATTATTCATCAAGTTTAAATATGTCTATGAAAAAAGCACTTGTTGTCAAAAATAACAATCAAGTGCTTTAAATTTATATATTTTATAAGTAACATTAATCCGTCACTATTCTTTTTTCAATAGTCCAACCAAAGCTAGTTGATTTGAATATTTTACATATTTACTCGCTAATAATGCATTCCTTAATTTAACAAAAAATATTTTAAGATTTATTTTGCTCTTCATATTCTTTCATCTCTTCGAATTTTCTTCGCTCATTTTCATTACTAGGTTTCTTCCCTAAATATTTATATTCAAAATAATCCACTCGGTCATTCGGTCCAAAAGTAGATTGATACCATTTAGTATACCCATAATGGATTTTTAATTTACCCTCAGATGTTACAATCATGTCAAAAGAATACCAAGGTTCCTGATTATTTTTTGTAAATATCTCTTGTAATTCTACACTTAAATGAAATAATTCATCATATTTCTTATCATATTCTTTTTCACTCACATTAAATACATCTGGTATATCATGGGAATATATATATTCATCCGACCTATCTGGGGTATTGAAAAAGAATAATACCCCACCCTCTTGGTTATGAATCTCTGCATTAAAATAAAAGATATCCCACTCTACGGGAATTGTATCATTTATTTTTTGAGCTATATTTTGATAGATTTTATTTAATTCTAATTCGAACACTTTTACATCAACCTCCTGTTTTATTAAGTATTTCACGTATTACCTTACGTTGACCTTCAATTTGGTATTTAATTTTAAATAAGTTTGGTCTTAGCGATGAACCTGAGTATACGGTTTCAATCTTTACTGACACTTTTTTAGGTGGCTTTCCACCTAATGCATTAGCCCACTCTTGCTCCATGTTATACCACTCTCCACCAGAGCGATTAATTTGTCTATTTTGAGCAATCAAATTATCAATATCTCCAGAACCATGGAATTGAGTTCCTATCAAGTGGCCACCATCATCATCAGGTAACCTATCTTCACGGCCTGCAGCCACTTGCATTCCTTTGTTTCGTTTTCCTTTTTGAAGTATTAATTCTCCTGCCTCAACATCTACTATTCTACCAAACTCATCTGTTGTATATTTATAACCATCCTCGGTAACATAACGCACGTTTGGTGCCAGTTCTTTTCTTCCATTTTTCCCTTTAATAATGTGCTTCCCAAGGTCCCCCTCTTGTATTTCCGTTATCTTAGGAGGATTACCCGTACCCTTAACCCCACCACTCTCCAAATTCGAGATCCTACTCTGAATACTCGCCTTTGAGGCATCATGGGCTTCTTGGAATTTCCCGCTATA
>NZ_VLTE01000191.1:0-281 GCF_007558965.1 Bacillus sp. HY001
GACCACCCTTTATCCTCTGATAATTCTGTATGAACAAAATCCAAACCATAAAATGCATGATCTTTATTTTCTATACGACCAAATAAATGTGCTTTACATTCTTTACAAAAATGTCTTTGAATTGCTGCTGTTTTATCAACAATCTCTAACTTATGGCCGTTACTAATGACATGAACTTTGTCGCGAGGTACTACAGCTACTATAGAAAAAATGGATTCTTCTGGTTTCCAGCACTTAGAACAACCACATGCATGGTTGTGCATTGTTTGCGAATCTACCTT
>NZ_VLTE01000192.1:0-207 GCF_007558965.1 Bacillus sp. HY001
CCCTCAGTTTTTTCGTTCATTAGCAGAGAATACGGCAGAAACTTTCATCGCACAATAATACAATTAACAAGTTTATGAGCGTAACATGTGGATGATCCCTAATCCAAAAAAATCTCATTGCAGTACGCTGAAAAAAATTAAATTGAATCAATACAAATGTATATACTTAAATTTACTGGACGATACTATAATGAAATTTCTGAGCAA
>NZ_VLTE01000193.1:0-200 GCF_007558965.1 Bacillus sp. HY001
AAATCTCATTGCAGTACGCTGAAAAAAATTAAATTGAATCAATACAAATGTATATACTTAAATTTACTGGACGATACTATAATGAAATTTCTGAGCAAGACAGACTAGGAGGTAAAGAAATGAAAGCAGTGACGTACCAAGGGGTAAGAGATATGCAGGTTAAAAATGTCCCAGATCCAGTTTTAATAAAAAACGATGAC
>NZ_VLTE01000194.1:0-1391 GCF_007558965.1 Bacillus sp. HY001
GTTCCACTGGAAATTTAGGTTTAAGTATTGGTATTATGAGTGCGAAGTTAGGCTTTAATGTGACTGTTCATATGTCAGCAGATGCGAAAAAGTGGAAAAAAGATTTACTTCGAGGTAAAGGAGTTAATGTTATAGAATATACAGCGGACTATAGTAAAGCCGTAGAAGAAGGAAGAAAACAAGCTGATAAGAATCCGATGTGTTATTTTATCGATGATGAAAATTCAAGGCATTTATTTTTAGGCTATGCTGTAGCCGCTGCGCGCTTACATACACAATTAGAGAAATTTCAAATAAAAATCGGCGAGTCTTGTCCTCTATTTGTTTATCTGCCATGTGGAGTAGGTGGAGGTCCAGGTGGTGTTTCGTTTGGTTTAAAGTTATTGTATGGTGATAATGCGCATGTATTTTTTGCAGAACCTACTCATTCTCCTTGTATGCTATTAGGTATGATGACAGGATTGCATGATGGAATCTCCGTGCAAGATTTTGGAATTGACAATAAAACAGATGCAGATGGACTTGCGGTGGGAAGAGCATCTGGATTTGTAGGTAAAACAATAGAGCCATTTTTAAGTGGTATATATACAATTAGCGATAATCACCTATATAAGTTACTAAAAGGGTTAGTAGATACAGAGGGTATAGAGTTGGAACCATCAGCATTAGCGGGTATGATTGGGCCAATCAAATTGTTTAAAGAAGGACAAAGATATATAACAAATAATGACTTAACAAAAAAATTGAACCAAGGTATTCATATAGTATGGGGAACTGGAGGGAGTATGGTTCCAAAAGAGGTAATGAAAGTATACTATCAGGCAGGTTCTCAGTTAATCAATAAAAAATATTGATAGATATAAAATGAGTTCATTTTTCATGGCTACCTATGAGAAGATGAACTCATTTTCGTTTTTTGGATGATGGCCATTTTCTGGTACTCCATGTCCATCAATTCAAGAAAGTAGATCCTTTTCTAAACGATAAAACTGAACTTCGGTGTTATCAAAACTCAATTTTTCCGTTTAGGGCTTGGTAAAGAAAATGTGCATCCACTATGAACATTTAGAGGTAGATTTACTTCCAAGGAAATATGTCGTGCGTTTTATGGATAGAAGCTCCTGTATTCGAATTTCATAGTATTAGTGAGGGAATTGGAAGGAAAGCGATAAAGATGGGACACAATAAAAGATTTCGTGATAGTAAAGAATTAAGTGCAGTAATAATATCATTTCCAGGAACTACATGTATTTTAAAAAATAAATATTCCGATAAAATTTTACCATGTCTATTTTGGGAGCCTCTGTCAAAGTTGAGTTGGTTTTCTATAGAAAATAGTTATACATATATGTTTATAGTGGTTTGAAGCAGAAAATAGAATTAGAAAAGTC
>NZ_VLTE01000195.1:0-455 GCF_007558965.1 Bacillus sp. HY001
GTAGAAGAAGGGGCTGTGGCAGCTGTATTTGGTTTAGGAGCGATTGGATTAGCCGCTATTCAAGGACTGGTTCAAGCGAAGGCAAGCCGAATTATTGCTGTAGACTTAAATGAGGATAAATTTGAATTAGCTAAAAAAATGGGCGCAACTGATTTTGTAAACCCTTCTAAATTTGATAAACCAATTCAAGAAGTCATTGTTGAAATGACGGATGGAGGAGTAGATTATAGCTTCGAGTGTATTGGAAATGTTGAAGTAATGAGGTCTGCTCTTGAATGTTGTCACAAAGGTTGGGGTGAAAGCACGATTATCGGTGTAGCAGGCTCTGGTAAAGAAATTCATACTCGTCCATTCCAATTAGTAACAGGTCGAGTATGGCGTGGTTCTGCTTTTGGCGGCGTAAAAGGTAGAACGCAGCTTCCAGGAATGGTTAAAGATTATATGGATGGTAAAAT
>NZ_VLTE01000196.1:0-2377 GCF_007558965.1 Bacillus sp. HY001
CTGTAGCAAAGTGCCTAATGCAATTTGTCCTTCTAGTCGCGCTAATGGAGCTCCCAAACAGTGATGTATACCAGCTCCAAAGGCTAAATGATTATTCTCTTCCCGTGAAATATTCAATTCTTCTGGATAGGAAAATTTCTGTGGATCAATATTTGCAGCAGTTAGAGAGAGTAGAACTAAATCACCTTTGCGAATCCTCTTTCCATGTATTGTCATATCTTCACTAGCAAGACGGCTAATAAACATAACCGGGCCGGAATAGCGTAATAGTTCATCAACAGCGGAAGGAATCAGGGAAGGATTTTCCCTTAGTAAATTCATTTGTTCAGGATGTTGAAGTAATGCGAGTACACCATTACTGATTAGATTAACTGTCGTTTCATGTCCAGCGATAATGAGCAGCCAAATTGTCGAGAGAAGCTCGTTATTACTCAACTTGTCTTCTTGCTCTTTTGTTTGAACGAGCTCGCTTATCAAATCAGCAGCAGGATTTAGACGCTTTTCGTTAAGCAATACCTCGATGTATTGAATAAACTTTTCAAGTGTTGTTGTAACTGCATTTCCTTGACTAGGATTCACAGAGGCGTTCATGAGTATTTGTGTCCATTCACGGAACTGGTTTCGATCAGTGGCGGGAATCCCGAGCATCTCTGAAATAACAATAATGGGTAGTGGGTAAGCAAAATCTGAAATAATATCCATCTTTCCGTGTTCCTGTACAGCAACCAACAATTCGTCGGCAATTTGCTGAATACGGGGACGAAGATCTTCTATCATACGTGGTGTAAAGGCTTTAGAGACTAGACGGCGTAGGTGAGTATGATCAGGTGGATCTACCGTAAGCATATTCGGCATATTCATCAACCAGTCAAACATTTTACTCGCAGCTGTATTTCCCGAATTTGGGTGTTGCTTATCATGGGGTGATGTGAATTTCCGTAAATCTTTGATAAAACGAGAATCTTTCAGAATAGTAATCACGTCATCATAGTGTAATGCGACCCATGTCCCTCCCATGCCATAAAAGTCATCAATTTGAAAAAAACGCTCTTGTTGCTTGATGAGATTTTCATAAAACATAATGGGATTACGCATGGTTTCCGGCGAATTCAAATCCTTAAAAGTAAGTTTTTTCACTAATATCCTCCTTATCATTATAACTATTGAATGATCTGAAATTACATGTCTCTTTACCATACTATTCTATAATCCTTCATAATACAAAATGACACATCCGATTCCTAAACACAAGAAACACTAATACGTTTTCCTGTATATTTCTTCCGGAATATACAAATATAGATTCTATTACAACCTAAGTGGGCCACCATACATGTTAAGAAAACAGATTTACCCAAAAAGAAAAAATGAGCTTTTTTATTACAAGTTAGCACAAAATTTCATTTTTAGGGTAGTTGTCTTCTCTTAGTTTGATGGCAATGGGGTAGCATCACATCGGCATCAAGCTAAAAAATTGTATCCATAAAACTAAAAAAATGCTATTCTTTTTGTAGAAATATACAGAAAGGATGGCGTTTCTTTATGAATCTTTCGATTTTTGACGAATTTCAACTGATTGCTGAAGAATTATAACGACATATGTCTCTTCATGTTCTAGAACACCTAGCCAAAGAAAAAGGATTCGTTCAGCGAAAGGGTGCTTATCTGGAGCAAGGGTAAGCGGTCGTTTTCAATTTTAGAGTCATATTTTGGAATGATTTTCTCTATTCGGAATGGATATTTAAGTAACGGTTGAATGAGATTTTGATGAAATGTATAAAAGTAACGAGGCAGAATAATTTAACAAAAAGCACTAAATAGTAGTGATGTTATGGTAGTGAAAAGGGGGAATTTAAATGCGTAATGAAAATGAGATGATGTCTCTTTTTGAAAATATTGCTATGAATGATGATAGGATCAGATTATCAGTTCTTGAGGGTTCCAGGACTAACAAAAACATTCCTAAAGATGATTTTCAAGATTATGATATTTCCTTTTTTGTATCGGATATAGAGTCCTATAAGAAAGATGATTATTGGCTCGAAATATTTGGTGACCTAATTTTTATGCAAAAACCAGAAGATATGGAGTTATTTCCAGCAGAGCTAGGAAATTGGTTCAGCTATATTATGTATTTTAATGATGGCATAAAGATTGATTTAACTTTAATTCCTCTAAATGAAATAGATCAGTATTTATCTGACGCAGATGGTTTAGTGGAAATTTTGATTGACAAAGATAAACACATTAATGAAAAAATTGTTCCAAATGACAAGAAATATTGGATTAAAAAACCATCTGAGCGAGAGTTTGATGATTGCTGTAATGAGTTTTGGTGTGTATCAGCTTATATAGCAAAAGGCTTTTATAGGAAAGA
>NZ_VLTE01000197.1:0-456 GCF_007558965.1 Bacillus sp. HY001
CGTTCCAGTTTCACAGGTTTCACTTCATGAATTTTAAAAATAGACTTCCATGTTTTAAATATAATTTCAATTTGCCACCGTAAAGAATACAGTTCATATACTTCATTGTGCGGAAGGTGTTTACTAGATACGTTCGTAATAAGAAGGTTGATACGGCTTGCATATTTCGGCATCTTCTTTTTCGCTTTCTTGTGATGTTCCAAACGTTTCGTCCACTCAGTTTGTGTTAGACGATATATGACAAGGCGTGTTTTATGTTTTTGGTGAAGTCCTATATAGATTTCCGGTAATTCTAGTATTTGTCCTTCAGATAGATCTTTCGTCAATTTTTCTAAATCGAGAAGAGTCCATTTTCCACCTTTCTCTTTTTGATAGACTTGTGTATTCCAGCGAATACGTGACACATAAAATGCTTTTCGATCCGCAATTTTTTCTAAATCATAAATAGAAAAATAA
>NZ_VLTE01000198.1:0-4897 GCF_007558965.1 Bacillus sp. HY001
TCAATGACTACCTTATCTGGTGGCGAGTTGCAACGTTTAAAATTAGCATTTCAGTTGGAGAATACTGGTCAAATCTATTTTTTGGATGAACCAACTTCCGGACTTCATTTACAGGATACATTAAAGTTGCTTAGGTTATTTAATGATTTGGTAAATAAGGGGAATACTTTAGTGTTGATTGAGCATAATTTAACCGTTATTTCACAAGCAGATTGGCTGATTGATATGGGTCCAGATGCGGGTAAATATGGAGGCCGCATCTGTTACTCGGGAATACCATCGGATTCTATTCAAAACAAGGGATCACGTACTGGCGAAGCGTTACGTGTAGCTATGTCTTATTCGGATGAATATTATTAAAAATATAAATTTTGTTTGTTGAGACTATTTTAAAGAGACGTTCTAACTTCTACTGGCCGATATCTATTAAAGTTTATGTAGTATTGATATTGTGTTTTAAAGACGTTTTTATAAGGAGTGCAATACACTTATCTGTTATTAATAAACTTTTAACATGGATTTCGGTCAATGGGATTTGTCTTAATTAATACATATTAGTGGTCATAATTTTAAAAACTTCGACTGTTTATTTGTAAGATATTCACAGTCCAAGTTTTACATGTATTAATGTAGTGGCTGCTGACCTAGTTCATTTTTACAGACTTACAAATCAACAATCGTTCGGAGTGATAGATGTCTTAGCTAATCGAATATCTATAGCTAAGATATCGAAGTATGCTTAGTTGAGAAGATTGTAAGGACAATTCTACTCCAAGTCCTTTAATTTGAGCTAGTTGTTATAATGTCTTAAAAGCTTTATTGCAGATTATCAGGAAACGAATATTTACACTTATTACTCTAGCTGTAATGAAATCACTATGGTTATATTTATGATGGATATATATCGTTGTTTATGTGGGCAGCAAAAACGATAAATCGTTATAAATAATATGCAGGGATATATCAGCTTGAAAGGGATTTTAAACGATTGATTTAGAGTAGGCATTCAAAATAATGGAATGGTGGTCCATTATGGCGATATATTTATCAATGTTATTTCTTTGTATAAGTAGTTAAAAATAGAAATTTGGCATTCCTAAATGATAGTATGAGATTCAAGAATAGCATAGGGATTTCGCTATTCTTGAAGTCAACGACAGAAAAAATAGACTTTTTGATTAGCAAAGCGGATAGAGAAACTAACACATCATGTCACGTGTTAAATTTGCATGAATGAATATAGCAGTGTGGATTGCTACAAGTATTATAAAGGGAACTTTCAAGGAACTACAAAGAGAGTTGAAAAATATAGGTTTAGAGAAAAGAAATGTAAGTTCAATATTTTTTATGAATCATTAGTATGTACTTAGAAGTTGCTCTAAACAGTGAATTTTCTATTGGTGTACAGTGACAATAAAGATGCTTAATATTTACTTGATGGATTGGCATTATTACGCTAGATAATAGTCTTTTTGTAAAAATAAAGTTGTTTAATTTTTTTATATAGGAATTGTAATGGCTATATAAAAAAATTGTAAAACTCTCGCTAAATATGCAAGAGAAGGTAAGTGTAGTAGCTGTAAAAAGTTAAGCAATTATTGTAAATGATAACAACTTAACCGTTATTTAAACGATTTTATTTTTAATTTAAAAGTAATATTGTCACTCGATACTAATAAAGAATTTCCCTATATAATAGATGATATTTACCTCCTTAGAATCCCACTTAGCCTTGAATAAAGCCGTTTGGAAATCTTTTCCCAGTCATTCATACTTCTCTTATTATCAACATCCAGGTAATTAGTTATTAATAGACATAATGGCTCCATATAATTATTTATTATTTTGTTTAATAGTCCATCGATATATGTACTATCATCAGCTAGTTTTATATGTAAATAATCAAGAAAGTTTACATCATTTTTATTATAATGAATCATGTTCCTTAATACCCTACATTCTTCTCCAATATCTTTATCATAATCACTTATCAAACGAGAAAATTCATAATTGTAACTTTCATCTATTTGAGTAAATTTCCCTTTCAAAAATTTATTCATGTTTTTTATATTGTCCATAACTTCATCTATTTTTATAGATGATAATCTCATTAAAATATATTTATCTAGATTTAATTCAGTTGTATTCAATTGAAGTATATTATAAAGCCATATACAAGTCGAAGCCTCCTGAAGAGACAAGATTAACCTGGTTATTATTATTTTTTCTTCTGCCTCTCCAATAAAAAACACTGAATCATGAATATCCTTATCTCTATAATTCTTTTCATCATTATGAACAAATATCGGGAATTCTGAGTACTTTAATGTACCATTAGAATCTATTACTAGCTTTTCCTTTAGTAAGTTTATTGTCTCACCGACCTTTACAAAAAAACTCTTAAGGTCAATTTGACTTTCTTGTGATAAATCCGGAAAAAAATCAGTATCAATAAATATATAAGTTGGATAGATAGTACTCCCTACTAACTGTCCTTCTTTTAAATAAAAGCCTAAATTATCTATATCATTACCAAATTGATTAATATGAAAATCCATTATTCGATTATATATTTTTATGTTATCGCGCTTTTCATATAATTTGACGCGATGTCTAATTTTTTTTATGTTTGGATCAATAGAAATAGAATCATCAAAGAGTTCTTTATTTATTTGATATATTATTAGACATATGTCCCTAGCTAAAGGGAATATATGTACAGCATTATTCTTTTGGTTCTTTTGTAGTCTTAACAAATAGGACATTCCCATTAAGTCATAATAAGCAGCGTGAATGGCTGACATATTTAATTTATCCTCCCAAAAATCTATTAATTTTCATTGATTCCAATAATTGTCGTTAAATAAAGTTTATCATACTGATACATTTAACTGCTTCACCCAACCCATAAACACATCATTTAATATTCACTTGATGGATCGGGATTATTACGTTAGATAATAGTCTTCTAATGAAAATAAAGTTGTTTAATTTTTGTATGTAGGAATTTTAATAACTATATAATTTACATTGTAAAACCCTTGCTAAATATGCAAGGGAAGGTAGATGTACTAGCTGTAAAAAGCTAAGCAATTATTGTAAATGATAACAACTTAATTGTTATGTAAACGGCTTTATTTATTATTAAACAACAATATTGTCACTTGACAATCAGGACAGGTAGAGAATGCGTAGCTTGTTTATCCTATAGTTAGGCTACAATGAATTAATATCATAATCCCACAAGCCTAACTTCCCCCTAGCGGGTATATAATTTATTAACATTTCTTTATTAGAAACTTCCCAAGCATAATTCCCAACCCTAAAATCCCCTAAAAAGTAGTCATTTCCTGAAACTATACGTCCATCTTCCAATACTGCATTCGTTTGGTTGTCTTCTATTACCTTTAAACAATTTATAAGATTACATACACCAATAATCTTACCGGTTGGTAGATTGTTGGTGTTCAATCCTTGTTTGCTGAGTATAGAATGAATTATTTCATTGTTGCAAGCATTACTATCAATCTTTTTACTCGTGTGAATTGCCAATGAACCACGATATTTAGTATTCCATGTCCTTGTTTCATAGTGAGCTTCATTAGACAGAAAAAGGCTAGCCCATGGTTGAATCATTGAAAGTACCTTCATGTAAGTAATCCCACTTTCTTTTAATATCATTGAAATATAAAGCAAAGTCGTGTTCTTTCAAACACGACTTTGCTTTATATTTATGGTTTGAGAATAACCTTAGTACACTCATCTTCATGGTCATTAAAAATCCGATAAGCTTCACTTGCCTGATCCAATGGGATTTGATGACTAATAATTTGAGTTGGATCTAGTTCGCCGGATGTAATTTTTTCAAATAACATTGGCATGAGATGTATAACAGGGGCTTGGCCCATTTTTAAATTGATATTTCTTTCCCATATATTACCGAGAGGGAATTGATTGTATGTGGAACCATAAACGCCTGTGATTTGAATTGTACCACATTTACGGACTGCATCTGAGGCGATTTTGAGAGGGCTTAGTGTCCCCCCAATCATCATCATACTTTGTTCAATAGATTCAAGCATTGTTTTTTTACCATCCATACCTACACAATCGATAACCACATCCGCTCCGCCATTTGTTAGTTCACGGATATATAGTCCGGTATCAGTGAATTCTTCAAAGTTAATTGTTTCCACATTGTTCATTTGTTTTGCTTTTTGTAATCTGTATGGTAGGCGATCAACAGCAATAACACGTTTAGCTCCATGCATCCAAGCAAACTTTTGTGCCATTAAGCCGATTGGTCCACAACCTAGAATAACGACAGTATCACCCTTTTTTACTCCACCATGCACGACGCTCCAATAAGCTGTTGGTAATACGTCAGATAGGAACAATACTGACTCATCGGGCAGCTCGCATGATTCCGGAATAATGAAGGGAATATTGTTCCCATATGGTACACGTAATAATTCCGCTTGACCTCCGACGTAATCCCCGTAGCGGTCTGTAAAACCGAAGTACCCGCCCGTATCTATATTATAAGGGTTAGGGTCAGTATTGGCATTATCGCATTGACTTTCCATATCTTGTTGGCAATATTGGCAATGACCACAAGCAATATTGAAAGGTAATACAACTCTATCGCCTTTTTTCACGTGTGTAACCTCTGGGCCAACCTCTTCAACAATTCCCATTGGCTCATGACCAACTACATAATCTTGTTGAGCTGGTAATGCGCCTTGATAAATGTGGAGATCGGAACCACAGATCGCAGTTGATGTGATTCTTACGATAATGTCATCGTTTTTTATTAAAACTGGATCTGGGACATTTTTAACCTGCATATCTCTTACCCCTTGGTACGTCACTGCTTTCATTTCTTTACCTCCTAGTC
>NZ_VLTE01000199.1:0-504 GCF_007558965.1 Bacillus sp. HY001
TATAGTGGAATCACGTGATCACCAGGCTTTACTGAAGTCACTTCAGCCCCTACAGAAACAACCACACCAGCACCTTCATGACCTAGTACAGCGGGAAATATACCTTCTGGGTCATCACCTGATAAGGTAAAAGCATCTGTATGACAGACAGAGGTGTATAATATTTTTACTAATACCTCTTTTGCTTTTGGCTCTTCTACATCGATTTCTACAATTTGAAGTGGTTCTCCTGATTTAAACGCAACAGCAGCTCTACTTTTCAACTGAATCCCTACCTTCTTTTTTTATTATTTACATTACTAAGATTACACTTTATATTTTTAATTACAATACTGACAAATCCGTCACTATAAACATTTTTCGTGGTAAAAAGTCGGAAATTATGGTTATTCATTATAAGGACAAAGAATTTTTCAATGGACACGATTTAACTTTATCTGTAGATAGGAGGAAGTTGGAAAATAGCAATTATATGGATTTTGTTACACCGTTCACCTTTAAGAT
>NZ_VLTE01000200.1:0-216 GCF_007558965.1 Bacillus sp. HY001
GAATTTTTCAATGGACACGATTTAACTTTATCTGTAGATAGGAGGAAGTTGGAAAATAGCAATTATATGGATTTTGTTACACCGTTCACCTTTAAGATGAAGTGAGATACAAAAAAATTTTCTTGATATGAATCAATGCATGTTAATCCGACGATTAAGAGAGTTAGAGGAAGATAAAATAATTACTAGGTGTGTATATCCTATAGTACCTCCAAA
>NZ_VLTE01000020.1:0-52628 GCF_007558965.1 Bacillus sp. HY001
GCATGATTTTTAAATCCTTGCACTTTTTGACTCAAGTGTTTGTTCCATGCAGCCTCTTTTTCTTGTTGTGGTACATCTGCAGGGAATTGCTTCATGAATCCTGCCTTATGATCTGCTGTATATGCCTTTTTAAATGCAGCAGTGGACGCACCCACAAGTGAGTCTACTTGTCCCATATTTTGATGGCCACTCTCTAGTGTTTCTCCCTTTACTCCTTCAACCGCTTTCCCAACTTTTCCAAGTGCAAGTTGAGAAGCAAAGGCATCTTTATTTACATAAGACTTATCAAACAGGTTGTTGCCTTGCTTATCTTTCGCATCAACTGGCATTGCTCCAGCTTTTATTGCCGCTTGTTCTGCATGATTTCTAAATCCCTGAACTTTTGAGTTTAGATGGTCATTCCATTTTTTCTCTTTCTCTTCCGCTGACATGTTTTCTGGTAATTGACTCATAAACGCATCTTTATGGTCTGCCTCATATCCTTTTTGGAATGCGTTAGTTGCAGCGTTAACTAAATCTCTAGCGTTTCCATATGGTGTAGCATTTTTCTTCATATTTTGTAAATCTTGTTTTCGCTGATTTTTGAAATGAGACATTTGATCACTATTTGTTTTTGCTACTTTTTTTGCAATCTCTGCATCAGATGCACCAGGGAATGCTTGTTTTAAACGGCTCGCAACTGCAGAATCAGGATTATCAGCTTTCCAATTTTCAAAATCTTTCGTAGCTAAGTCTTGTGCAATATCTTCATCTGTTAACTCTGGATATTGTTCTCCATTTAACCCTTTATACGTATCTAGACCTTTCTTCACACTAGAACCAATATGCTTCCCAGCACTAGTAACTCCTTCAAGTCCAGCTGCCAATGTTCTTCCTGTTACTGCACCAGGAACTCCACCTGCTTTACTTCCAGCAAATGTTCCTACTGCCATTCCTTCTGGTCCAAGTCCTGCACCCATTGCTAACCCCGCGAGTCCGCCCGTTGCTTTTCCAACCATGCTTCCAATTTGACCTGCTTTTAACATACGAGCTGCACGAGATGTTGTACCTACATCTGTCCCTAAATTGGCTCCCAACGCGTTTTTAGGGTTATCAGCATCTTCTTTTTTATCTTCCTCACCTTCTTTTCTAGCTTTTGTCTTCTCTTTATTACTACGATGGTCATCACGTATCCCTTTAACGATACCTGCCATACTTGCTAAGGCTCCCATTCCAAGCATCGTACCTGCTCTATTTACCGCTCCCGCCGTATTTGTACTTAAACCAATGAACCCTTTTACAATTTCACCTATAGGAATAAACATAGCAAATAAGATTAATTTAATAATGGTATTATCTGATTTGCCTACTAGTACAAAAATCAACCATATAGTAATCGCATGGATACCTTGGATGAGTACTGTACCAACAAATTCACGCATCCAATATAGAGTTTGTTGTTTCTTTTGAGGAAATAACCACATACCAACCATAATCGGTCCCATTAACATCAAAATATATAGAGATACCGCTCGCATTAAATAGAAGAAGTTTGCCCAAAGTGACAATCCAACTTCAATCAACATCGCAAAAATTTGAAATAAATAATCATCCTTATTTTTATCCATAGACAATTCGGCAATTGTCTGACCTGGTTTAAAAACATCTAGCGATTGTTCTCCTATTGCTCTTTTAAACTCCGATGCTACCCAAGTATTCATATCAAATATAATGTTATAGAAGAAATCTAGATGCCATATACAAATAGAAACGATCATTAAATCCTTCGCATATTCAATGATATATGTTCGATTTGTTGGATTAATAGCAGCAGCTGAATACTTTGCACCAGCAATTACAGCACTGACTAAGACTAAAAAGGCTGCAAATTTAAACATGACTGGTAATCCCGTATTTAATACACTCCCAGCTGTGTCGTCTTTAAATAAAAAATTTAATTTTGCACTATCCCCACCAAAAATTAAATCGGGGATAGTATCAATTAATTTATAGATTGGAGAAAGAAAGGTCTTGACCATAGAAACAATTAAGCCGCCGACCCATCCTATTATCTTATCAAGCATAATTTCACCTTCCTTTTCAAAGGTACGCTATTATCCTGCGTACCCTTGTACTTTCTTCATGTTATTTAAAAGCTCTTGCAGTACGGCTTCATTGGATTCAATGAACATCATTTCTTTATCTGATGGATCTGTTTGAATCCAAACTGAACTATCTCCTATGCGGAAAATCCCTTCACCTTTCCCTGGATTGTTGAGAATAATGTCAAGCTCCCCAGCAGTTAAGTTAAAGTTCTCTTGGATTTTTTTCTTATCAATCTTATTTTGCTCTAAGAAGAAATAAGAGAAAGTAGATTGCAAGATACCACGCGCTTTCACATTTTCCAAAATACGAACAAAGTCCTGACTTGCCCAACACATACCGGCATTTCTTTTACGTGAACGACGTGCTACTTTTTCTAAGAAGTTAACAGTTTGTTCATAATCGATAAACTGCCACATCTCATCCACATATAACACTTTTCGTTTGATAGCGTGTTCTGGACTCTTAATCCAATGCTCCCAAATATAGTTCAAGATAACGTGGAAGGCGATCGGTTTTAAGAAGCCCTCTTCTAAATGACTAATATTAAAGTTAACAACACGTGATTCATTTAACTGTGTTTCTACACCGCGTCCAAAATTACTTTGTCCATCAAATAATGGTTTTGAGCCATCACGTAAAAACGGACGAATCGCAGCAATTAACTCTTCTGCTTTCACATCGTCTCCATGGTTTTCTACTATTACATCATAAATTTCTTTTAACTCTGGCTCCGGCTTTCTCACTTGAGACTGAATTAATTGTCCATCCACCTTCTTCACTTCATCTGTATATAAAGATGAGGGATGAGAAGTAATACCATGTTTATCGAATACTTCACGAATTGCATCTTCTAACATTGTGCGCTGGAATACATTTAATCCTGGTTGATCAAAATCTTGTCCGCGAATAATAATGTCAAAGAATCCTAGTATTTCATTGATTTTCTCTAAAATAGGCACAAATCTTACATACTTCACGCCATCACGCTCTACGAGTTCTTTCTTGTCATATTGTTCAAGCGCTTCTAGCTCTTCATCTTTATCCGTAATCTGAAGTTCTGTTACTGCAATTGCACAAGGATTAATAATGATATTACTTTCTGGTGAAATATTTAAGTTAATACCACCTAATCGTTTGGTGATTTTTACGAATTATGATGATAGGTAAGGCTTTGATGTAATCTCCACCTTTTCCCCCACCTCACACCGTACGTGCTAGTTTCCTAGCATACGGCGTTCCATCGTTTCCAACTGACTTTAAAATCAAATTATGTTACTATCGGTTCATTTCCAGCTTTAGTTCTTAGCACATTCAGTTTATCCATTTGTTTCTTGTTAAGTTTAAAAGACCGAAGGTAATGTGTAATCTTATTAAGATTCGTCATGTGAATCAGTTTGTGTATAAACCAATCTACAATTACCAAGTTGTTGTACTTGTCATCCCCACCTTGTTTAATGGGAACAATGTGATGACAATGAACACGTTCAATACCAATTTCCTCACCAGTTACATAACACTTACCATATTGAGCAACGTATTTTGATATCCTATTATCGTTGTACTCAATACTTTTATTCTTCGAATAAGTCCTCATAACTTGGTTGAGAACATCCTTAGGTATTGCCTTAAGATTACTATGTACTTTATTACGCCCCGTTTCCGTATAGTTACAGATAACCTGCGAAAAATTCCACGGGTTTTTATGATGTATTCCTGTAACTGGTAAGAGTGGAGTGTTCTGTACAACGTAAATCTTAGTGTTAGGTTGTATTCCTTTGGTCTTCCTTTTAAAATTCACAGATGTTTCACAGAACTTCATGTGCTTCATATTGTTTCTAAGTCTGGTTCTTATGACTCTTCGCAGAGAGTAATTTACCTCCGTTAAATCCATGTAAATTGTAACCGCATATTTAAAGTAATTTTGTATACCAAGAAGGGTTGAATTAAATTGAGTAACTTTCTCTGAAGTGGGCTCCTTTTGAATTCCTTTGATTCGTTCTTTTAGTTGTCTTTTAGCTTTTGTAATAGCTTTGTCGGACATACTGGTTTTTGCAATATATCCAAATTTAGCTTTACCTTGTTTAACCACTTTGATTTTGAATCCAAGGAAAACTGACGAGTTTTTCTTGAGATTAACCACTTTGGACTTTTTGGGGTTAATTTCTAATCCCAAGCGGGATTTGAGAAAATCAACTGTCGCATGATAAAAGCGTTGTGCTTCATCATAAGTCCGACACATTATTTTGAAGTCATCCGCGTATCTCACTACATAACCACATTTTAGATTCGTGTACTTCCTAGCATATTGTCGAAACCCTAAATGCCGAGTAGAGATTCTGTGAGGTTTGTAGGTTTCCCATTGGCTACTTATCCACCAATCAAGTTCATTTAGAACAATGTTGGAAAGTAAAGGAGAAATAATTCCTCCTTGCGGAGTACCCTTATTGGGAATACCCTCTCCTTCTATCTCAGATTTAAGGATTTTTGAAATAACACATAGAAGTGATTTGTCTCTTATTCCCAGAGTCCACATTTGCCTTAATAGCTTTTTGTGGCATACATTATCAAAGAACCCCTTAATGTCAATATCAACACAGTAGTGTTGGTGACCTATGTTAATAAGACTTACAACTCTACTTAGTGCATGGTGTGTACTTCTGTTCGGTCTAAATCCATAACTATGGTTATGAAACTTAGCTTCACAAATAGGTTCCAATACTTGGAGGATAGATTGTTGTACTAATCTGTCCCAAATTGTTGGAATCCCCAGGGGTCGCTTCTTATCACTGCCCTCTTTTGGGATAAGGACTCTTTTAACTGCTTGTGGTTGATAGTTATTTAATCGTTTCCTAACTTCATGAATAATCTTTGTATCGTTTAGGTGCCAAATATCTTTAATGGTTAAATTGTCAACTCCAGCCGTGTTACTCCCCTTATTAGTTTTGATGTTGCGGTATGCTAATCTAATATTTTCTTCCGAACCGATAATATCAATTAATTTATAGAAATTGTTACCATTAAGGCTATTAGAATATAACTCATCATACTTTCTTTGCATGTCGTAATATTCACTGTGCCTTAGTTTAGTTTTCTTTAACATGGGCTGTAACCTCCCCTTATTTACTGGAGGTTTACATCTCTTTAGTCTTACTCGAAACCATGTCAACCATAAGTAACAGTCAGTTTTCAATCGACTAGTGGCTATCCCTCCACGTTCATTACACGTTTCATAGGTACTGTGCCACCACTTTCACTGTCATAAACCTAGGTTATACAATTTACAATTGTTTTCCCTAGAACCACTTCATCGGAAGCAAGCCCTCAGTGTTGACAGCTTACCACGTTCCGTCATTCCTATCTGTGCATATACCGTTAGGTTTCTCCTATGAGCCTGCTACCTTGATATTGCCTGTAACAATATATGGACTTTCATAAAGGCGAGTTTTACTCATCCACAGTAGCGACACTAATTGTGTCAGTAAGCCTTTCGACTTACTTCCGATATAGACCCGTACCATCAGAGATTCGTCCGCACATACCATACTCTATTGGTTCATAGTGCATACTAACCATAGGTAATTTATAGACTTCCGGTTTATAGGTTACACCACCCACCTCTGAGTGACTTTCGTATCCTATAGGATTACGGTAACTCTCAACCGACTTCACCGAGCTTCATACAGTTCAGTTCTTGCTAACTTCACTGCATGTCGGAGTATTAAAGGAAGCCCTTCAAGGCGTTACCCTATCATTTGACTTCTTGGAATGACAGTTCACTGTTGAACTGTAAGTTCGACAATGCCTAAGCTTTTCACTTAGGAACGTGTCGCACCACCCTCGGGATCTATGATCATCGCATGTGTATCTGCAAGTGATGTTTCACGAGCTAGCTTCATTTTTAAGAGTAAACTTTTACCGGAACCTGAAATCCCTGTCACACCAATGTTATAGTTTGGTGGACGATAATCTGCGTTACCAAATGAATTTAAAAATTCTACTTGGCCAGTAATTTTGTTCTTTCCTATTGGTATACCACCGTTAAATCTTCCGGAACCTGATACAAAGGGAGCAAATGTACATAGAGCACGTCTATCGATATTGCGATATGTATCTTGCAGAGTATTTGGTGCACCTAGTGGCATAACTGCTTTCAAGCCACTCTTCACACGATTCCAAGTACTCGCTATTTTAAAGTGAGATGCTTGCATTTCATCTTCGATATACTCACATAAAACATCTAATTCTTTCTTTGAGTCAGCATACGCAACCGCCATGGTACTTACCATATAAGAGTCATTCTCATTAAATTGAATTTCATCCATTAAATTGTTTGTATCCTGAATTTTTGCATCTAAATCTTTTTCTTGGTCAATATTTCCACGTGTACGTTGGAAAGAAAGGTTCGAACGTAACATCGTCAGCTGCATATCTAACGAACGCATCGCTTTTGCTTTTGGCTCTTTATGAATATCAATCATGACATCAACCTCTCCAGCTGAAGTTAACATGTTCAGCCAATTGGTCTGCATCATACGAGGGTATCCATCACGTGGAATATAAAATGGACGGAAGAAAGTATTACTTCCCAAAGACTGCTTAATTACCCCATAGTCTTCTGAATCAATTTTCATTCCTTCTGGGGCAATGACATCAAACACAGTTGTTTGATTTTCTAATTGAGGCGGAACTTCTTCTTGTTCGTACGCTTCCTCCTCTAGTTCCAATTCGTCATTCTTTTCAGCTTCTAACTTCTTTTTTTCTTTTTTCTTCTTTCCAAACAATTTCATACTTATGCCACCCCATTATTTGATTTTTCAGCTTTTTCTTCCGCTAGCACTTTCTTCATTAACTCTAGTTTTCTCTCATTTGTTTCACCAGTTGAATAGAGAGAGAAGTTCTCATTTTCAATTAAATCTTGGAAACGTGCTTTCACCGCTTTACGACGGTTAAACGCTACATATTGGAGTTCTATTAATTTATCTTTTGTTAACATTTCTACACTAATTTTTGCTTTCGATAGTAGATTTCGGGAAGCATTATAGCGACGATATAATTCGTTAAACGCTTTATCTACAATCTTTTCTTCCAATTCATCCTCTGTATCAGCTGTAATCGTACTAATATCCACTTTGTATGGATAAATTAAATATCGCTTTTGTTCATATCGAGGCTGCGAACGTTGCCAGTACTCTAAGTTGTCGATAACTTCTTGCCCATAAAGTACTGTCTCTGGTGTAAGGTCCTTCGCACCTTTCATTGTTTCTGTCATTTTTCGTACAGGATCTGTTAAATCTACAAACTTACTTTGGATATATACCTTCGTATTAAACTCTAATGTGGTTAACCATGATTCAATTTTGATATCAATCGCTTCTTGTTCCGCATTGGAAAGTAAATAATAGTTTACTGGGTGTGCCTCCGCGATTAGGATAAACGTGTCATCATGATAACGAATCATATGATTTTCAACTTCCTTAATGTCTTCTATAAAAGCACGAAAGAAATCAACATTATCCTCATCAATTTCCGATTCAGCAGGCGTATTCTTTTTATTTTTCTTTCCATTTTTTTCAGCAGTACGTTTCTCTAACCCGCCCTGGCTTTTCCCCTTTTTCTTAGAACCAAACATCGGTTTTCCATTCATTTTCCGATAAAAGAAAAACCCTACAATGGCTACCAACGCAAAATATATCATTTCTAACATCTATAAATTCTCCTTTACCCATGTAATTGGCTCGTATCCTTTTCTCCACTTGCCTTTTTCAGAACGGCTACGCATTTTGATAAGTAAATATTTATCTAGATACATGTGTTGTTTTTCTTTATAAATAAAAGCAAACGTTATTACAACTACTACTGTTGGTATTGCTAAAATTAAGCAAATAAAAAATGCTACCGCCGCATTAAAAGGTGCAAATAACCGCCATAAGAATGGCACATATAAATAAAGGGATGCTCCGCCACCCAATAGATAAATCAATTGGCGTTTGCTCAGCACACCTAACAGTGTTTTTTGTTCCGAAGTCATATCAACAGGAACGGTTACTTTTCTCATTTTGTTTCCTCCCTTATATAAGAGAAGCTCTCCCCAAATAGAGGAGAGCTTTTACAAACTCTTATGTTAAATTTTTGTAACCCAAGAAGCGATGTCGTATGCTTTGATCATGACAAAGCCTCCAATTGCTGCACACGCTAAACCAATCATGGCTTGTGTACGGTTTTCAGGGTTTTTACCTTGTGCACCAGATAGTTTAATAGCTGCAAATACAACGCAAGCTGCTACCCAAATACCACCAAAACCAATTAGTGTTGTTACAAGGGTATTCATGCTTTTTTGTACAGTGGTAGCATCTGCACCACTGGTGTGCCCAGTAAGCCCCCCCTCAAAACTTTTTTTTGCCAGTAGAAAATCTCCTACTGATGTTGTCATAAGTTTTGCAGACAACCAATTCAACATAATTCCTGCACCTCCGGGTGTTTTTGCTCGCAAAACGCAAAAAGACCCCAATACACGCACACGTCCCCTAAGGACATGGCGCATATTGAGGTCTTCTCTTATATGCGAACTGATTAATTTTTTATTTTATTGTTAAATCTTATTACGTTTATATTATAGCAATACGATTTTAAAAAAACAAGCCTTATTTACGCCTAAAAAGTAAAATTGGACTTTTCGTGTTCCGTTTTATTTCATTTCTTTTTATCCTCTTTGTTTGGATCGTACCATACCATTTGAATTTGAAAAATATCACTGTCCTTAAGACCCAAAACATTCATTTCCTCTTTCAATGAGCGCCATGGTTCTATTTTTATAGATTTTATACTTTTGTCTCTAAGCGTATACACATGTACATAATATGCTTCTTTTTTCTTTTTCATAATACAAATAACTTCCCCTTATATTCTTTATATTTTTTTAATAACAGAATAATTGAGTATGTAAAAATTACACACTTCAAATAGCATTTCCTCTTGTTACTTTCATAACTATTCCCCCTTCCTTCACATCTATTCACTTACTTTCATTAAATCAAAAAAACAGGTAATCGTGTGTACCCACAATTACCTGTTTTTTTATCATTTATATCTACCTTTTATTTCTTATAATTTCATTAACCTCTTCAACACTTAATTCTGCAACTTTTGCAATTTTTTCTATAGGTAATCCTATTTTAAACATATTTTCAATCATCTCTATCTTAGTTGCAATTTTAGTTTCTTCTGTAGCTATTTCTGCAGCTTTTTTCGCAGCTCTTTCTTCTGCTGTCTCTATTTCTGATATTCTATCTTTTATTGCTTTTTCTCTAGCCTCATATAAGCGTAAAAAATCCTTATCGCTACTTAAACGCTCCCAATCCTCTATTGCTTTTTTCAAAACTGGATCTTTTTCCATTGCTATCGCCTCCAGGATTGTTGTTAATCTCTCATCCTCATGCGCAGGAAATAATAGTAACCAACGCGCTAAAGAATCTTCCCACGGATCCATTCGTTTTCCTTGCCATTCTTGAATCACTTTTGGAATTTCAAGAAAATGCAACTGCATATTTTCGGTAATGATACGTTTAGATTTTTTGTTCATCACTGTATTAATACTATGAAACTCCTGCTCTTCTGGAAATAGAATGAAATCCACTATATTAATACAAATGGTTGGTCTTAATTCTGTATATTTCATCCCTTGAGTCATTTGAGAATAATACATACCTGACCAATAGAACAAAGAACGTTCTATCATATCTTTTTTGTCTCGAACTTGAATCTCTATATTAATTTTTATACCACTATTTAGCGTAGCTCGCAAATCTAAAATAGACAATTTATCATCCTTCTGCTCTCTTGGAAGATGCGGATCATCTAAGTGCAAAGATGTAATTTCTTCATCAATAGATGATTGTAGTACCGCGTTAAGAAACCCAATTAATATATCTTCATTTCCTTCTACTCCAAACAAACGCTTAAAAGCATAATCAACTCGTAAATTTACTAGATTCTTTTTTACATATACACTCATGTTTTCCCTCTACCTTTCTCGTTTTAAAATTGTATTTAAGAGCATAAAAAAAGATAGAATTATATTCTATCTTTTTCTCCTCTATTCATCTCATCAAATATGGCTACTAGTTACTTACTATATAAGAAATATCCTCTTCACACATATTTGTCGCATTTGCAATTGTCGTGATAGAAACTCCCTCATTATAAAATCGTTGAATGAGTTCCATTCTTTCTTGTTCCCTAGCTTTTTTATCTACGTCCATTAATTGTTGCATAATATCCATAATACTTAATACACACCTTTCTTTTATATAAAGTCCTCTAGCTAAACTGTTAAGTGTTTTGTTAAAAGAAAGTTTTACACTAATACTTCTACTTTGTTGTAAAATGTACGACTTTCTTTTAACGTGTACAATTTTGTTTTAACTTCACAATTATGTGTTTAATTACAACAAACCCTTTTACTAATATGCTTTTAAACCATTATATTTAAGGCCCTTAAGAGAAAATAATTACAAGAAAGTTGAACACTAATGTATTTCCTTTAGGAATGCATACTATCTTAATTATTACAAGAAAGTTATGGACTATCCTACTAAAATAAATTATTAAAAATTTATACACTCCCACTCAATACTTGAGCATAAATAAAGAGTGTGTTCTGAAAAGGATCAAAACACACTCTTTATATTTTTTCTTGTAAAACAAAAGTTCAGAACAAAATGGGTTAACTTTCTATCTATATCCCCTTGTTTGTTTATACATTCGATATTAATTTTCTTCTTCTCTTATTTATTCATCATACTCACTATATCTCAATAAAAAAACCGAAATCATAGAAAGATTTCGGTTTATCCTTTTTATAAAAGAGTTATATTTATTTTAAACTCACGAATGAATTTTTTTGTTTTAAAAACGATGATTTATAATCCTTAGCCCATACTATCTTTTAGTTTGTTTGATTATGAGCTTTGATCAATTTTTCAACGTATTCTTTTATATCCCCTTCGCCTTCCCTTACAGCCACCTTTATACTTGCAGCCTCTTTTATTTTAGATAAAGTAACTACTTTATCTTTGAATTTTGTATTTAATAAATATCGAACTCTTCTTTTTTGAAAATCTTGTAAAGATTCTTCAACTGTGACAATGTAACTTTGTAATAAAGAATGATTTTTCTTTTTTTGACATTTCTGGTATACACCTAATATTTTCGTAACAGCTGCATACGTTTTTCTAATTAACTTACCTCTGTTTTTTTCATATTCATCCCAGTTATCAACTATTTTTTTTGCTTCTTCGATTAATATTAAATCTTCTCTATTGTAGCTTTCTACACTCTTTTTTTTTGAATGCTTCCCCAAAACCTTAAGTGGTGAATGTTCCTCTAACCACGCTCTCTCATAATTGCTTAGCCACGCATATGCAGCTCTATTTAAACCACTTAATTTCGCTCTCGTATACGCTGGATATTTATTTCGTAATTGTATCCATTTATGCTTGTACTGAGCTGTTTTCTTTTCTCGAGCGACCTTCAAACTGTCTTCTCTCGATTTTTTAATTGGGACATTTTTACGATCCTTCAATATTTTTCGTATAGTCGGTGGTGTAAAACCCGTTTTCATAGCTATTTCTTTTTGTGTTAATCCACTAGATAAAAGTTTGCTAAACTCCACTTCCCATACGTGGCCTTTTTGAATAATCCTATTATTAAAGAATGCAACTTCTAGGGGGTTTTGCTCCCATTCCCTAAGTCTATATATATAACCACAATCACACTCAAAATCCCCTTGAATTTCTCGATTCAATCCGTGAACACTGATTTCCACCTTATCTACACATTTTTGTAAATAATGATTCGATAGGGAATTCATGCATAACCATGGACCTTTTCCAAAGGGTTCATACAAATATTCATTTTCAAAAAAATTTTTTACTGAGCCACACAAACATCGCATAATCAATATATGCCTAATGGGATGACAAAATTGTATACTACCTTTCCCCAGAATATAATTTACCCATGATAATCTTTCATCTATTTTAAATGAGGATTCTAACATCCTTAATAGGGTTTGCGAATAATGATCTTGAAGTAACTCCCTTAAGCGCTGATGTCTTTTTAAAGTGGGGTATCCAATCCCTTTAACCTTCAAAAGTGTCTCATATTTCTCAACATAATAATCTTTTGAAAAAGACGAAAAATTTTTATCTAGCAAATATTTTACATCTTCTGCAATTCCTATTAATTCATCCACAAGTTCACTTTCCATGAATATCTCATTGCTGTTACTATCCTTTAGATTTGGATAGATAAAATTATGAGACCGAAAAGTCATAATATTAACCGGATGTTTCTTTAGAGGTAATTGATGTTTAATGCATACAAAAACTCCTGGAACCTGATGTACTCTATTCCAATACCCTTCACCATAAAGTTGATATTGTTCCTTTACGCATACAGAGCAATAATATAAATGCTCTTTTGACTTTATATTCCCTTTTTTCAAACTAAATAAACTCTGATAAACTTTTGAAGAGATTCCTATGCTTAATTGTTCGTACCATTCTTTTGTTTTAAATGGTCTTATAAGTGGAATCAGTGAATGCCTTTCTATAAAATACTTTTCAGTAAACACATCTGAAAACACTTGTAAATTATCAACTAAATATTTTAATTCACCAATGGATTCAATCCCGAAGAAACAGCCACTTTTATTAAACAACTTCTTCATAGTATGCTTTTTTGATAAATCTGGACTTCGAATATGATATCTAGAGACTATACTATAAAACAATTCATCCTCATACGGTACAGGAAAATAATCAAGCATTTTACATCACCTTGATTCTTTATAATTAAATTCTTTTAAAGGGTCCTTAATATATCCTTCACCATTGAGAGCCTCATACGCAGACTGTCTATTCTTTTTACCTTCATCAATGATACACTTTAATTTATTTTTATCCTCTACTACAACTTTTTTCTTTTTGCTTCCTTTGTCCTTAATATATTGTAAAGCTTCTTTCATCAACTCACTAATTTTAGAGTTAGGTGATTTATTTAATACATATTTTGTTGCTCTTTCTGCATCCTTTTCGTTTATATCTAAGTTTATAAGGGAAATAATCAATTTCTCTACCTTTGTTGGTTCTATTTTCTGACGCTCTTGTGCGATTTTTTCTTTTTTATCTTGGAGTTTGGCTCTCATATCAATTACTGGAAGTTTATTAAATATATAATCTTGTATATCTAACGATACAAGATCTTCATACTTTGCAATTTCTGTTTCACAACCAGATTTAAGAGCTTGAAGCATAGGTTGAACAAGTCTTAAATCTTCTTTACCCACTTTTCTGATTAATTCTGATGAAATTTTTTCTATGCCCGTTTCAATCGCTCGCCCCTGTGCTAGTAAAAACAACTTTATAGCTATATCAGTAATACCCTCGCTTTCCTCGTAAATAACATCTAATAAATCTTGATTTAGTTCCACATGTTGCTTTGTCCACTGATAATCCCACATACTTGTAATTAAAACTTCCCAATCTTCTTTATTGCTCATTTGTTGCCAGACCATATCACCTTGTCCACTACCACGACGTGCTTGTCTAAAATCTTTTTGTAAAAGGCTCCTAGCCCTCATGGTTCCAATTATCATTACCGGAATACCAATTTCATTAATAAGGGTAACAAAAAAATTCATCATTTTCTCAGAGGCATCCCCTGTCGCTGCCAACAGATGTTGAATTTCATCTATGATCAATGCACCAACACAATGTAGTCTAGAAATTTGCCCCATCCTAGTTACCATTGAACTTATAGAATTAGAGGATTTCCCATAACTTTCGAGATAGTTTGTGCCAATTAATTGATCTATCTTTTCAAAGAAGTTTTGACATAATGACTTTAACGACCCATCATGTGGGCAATTTAATTTTAACCAAACAATTTGAAGCGTATTGAGGGGATCTCTATGAATAATAAGTTGAGGATATAATGAAAGTATTCGTTCTATAGCTGTTGATTTTCCAATGCCAGAGAAACCCATTAATGTAAAACTAGATGCAGTAGCCCGTATATCCGCCGGCAGACTTAAATTATTTCTTTCTACTAATTGATGATGTAATTCATTTAATACTTGAACGTGTTGCTTTTGAAGAGGATTCCGATTCACATATCCATAGCGTAAAAATCTTGAAAAACGTCTTTCCAAGTCTAATGTTTGAGAAATTGGTTGAAAAAAACGAGTTAAACGTAATAAGGCATGAAATCGATGATGATCTGATAAATTTCTTTCTTTTTCATGATAATTGGGTAGGAAGCTAAGTTGATCAAAAGCTTCTTCATATGACAATATGCCAGGTAAAGCTTCTATCAGCGGATTCCCCTGATAATCAACTAATTGCTGTTGCTGATATTGAGCTAGAAAAGCGTATGTCCCATTATCTAACTGTATTTCTCTTAGAGTGTCACTCATGCTTATGCCTCCTCCTTTTATTAAATAATTCTTTAACTGAGCGACGCTTGAATTCATCTTCTTGTTGTTTATCCAAATGAATAACCTCTGGTAGAGCCTCTTCTTCATTGTTATCAAGTTGAAATACTTCCTCAGTTCTTCGCATTTTCCTCTCCAATTGGGTATGATGCTTGATGTCTTTAATTTTCTTTCTCTTTATTACATGCTTTGTTTGTTTTTTGCTTGCTTCCTTAACAGCTTCTTTAACAATCGATTGAATATTATCAAAAAAGTTAATTTCATTTTGTAGTAATATATGTTCTTCTTCTTTGTAACCTTTACTTTCTAAGCTATTTAACTGTCTAACCTCCTCTAAGGCTTTATCTTGATATCGCTCTTGATGTTTTAATAAATAGCAGTTTTCAAATATCTTTTCATCCTTTGTATGAATATAAATATTATTCATATTTCGAGGATCATAAGAAGCATCCACTTTCCAACTTTTCTTTGTTCTTGCTGTAGCAAACCATGATTGTTGTATTGCCGTGTCACAGCTATACAACATTTTTTCAAATCTGATTCCTTTTGCAGTGATTCTAGCAACACCTCTCGGCATTAAATAAAATTTCATGATATCAGGATGAACGACTCGTAATTTCCCAGAGCGATTTTTTATTCCCCATTTCCACAATTCAATTGGTGTTGGTTTTACATTATCAACTATCATATCTTTGTCCCGTATATAATTCTTCATATAGAAATTTTTATTGTAATGCAGAATAAAATTGATAATAATTTTTGTATATTGTTCTATATTGAGTTTCGCCTCTAAACGTGGATCTTTTGCCCCTCTTTCACCCCAATCTTTTAAAACATATCCAGGTAAAAAGGGGCGTATTGTTTCTTGAGATGTATCAAATAATTTTTCTACAATGCCTTTCCAGTCTGGACGAAAGGATGGATTATTTTCCACTGTAATATTAAGCCCTTGTATCAAATGATTTACATTATATCCTTCTAACTCTCCGCGATCTCCTAAAATAATCTCTGGTAGATGTGCTGCTGGCCAACAATTATCTGTAATATTAATACCATAATCCGCACAAAAGTCCTTTTTATAAACTGTAGAATTCAAAAGTGCCATCATCATTCCAGTCCATGAGGGGCCTTCAAGCCCAATATAAAAACCAGTAATTAAATGGGTAAAGACATCCGTTACATAGTATATAGTTGGTCTCTTCAATACCCAATCAGAATTATAACGAGAAACTATATATACGTTAGCGATTGTCGCATCAATTTGATATCTGGATCCCGGTCCAAAAACTTCAAAAGAAGACGAACCTAAAACAGCCCTATGATCTCTTTCGAATTTCTTTCTCCCATGCTTAGCTGACGTAATTTCTTCAACTCCATATTCTTTATGAAACCAATAATAGAACTGTCGAAAAGTAGGAATGGTATCTGCGTCTTCAATCACAATATACTTTGTTCCATCTTGATAACGAATGCTTGCCTGAAAAGCATCCCTAATCATCATTTTGTATGTATATGTCAGTGTATTTTCTGGACTTGTAAAATAATAATTTTGTATAGCTTTCTTGAATATTCCTTTTAATTCCGATGTAATATTGATTCCCGTGCTATTAGTCATTCTCGGTCTACCCGTCTTATTTCCGCTCCAATTCTTCGACTTCCCCTTATTACCGCAATTTTTAAAATCAGGAAGTAGGCTATCTCTGACCTTTCCTCTTTGCCAATACCGCTTTAAATATTTGTAAATCGTTTGTTTTGAGCACCCAAAATTCCCTCTCGTTTGTCTAATTAACGTACCTCTTTTATCTCTTTTATAAATGTTAGGTTCTTGAATTATTAAATCTTGTATAATATTCCATGCCTTATCTCTCATAAGTATATCTTTTTCTGTCAATTCTTGATGATTTACAACTGGAAATACTTCATCATTGCTTACTTTCATATACTGTCCATTCGAAAAGCCTTCTTGAAGACTTTTCAGTGTATCTACAAAAGGCATAGCTTTTTCATCATATACATCGATTAAATATGTAATAACATTACTTTCATCTATCCAGAGTAATCTGTATATCTTTGAATCATCAATTGACTTAAATATTTCATTAACTGATAGCGTAATCAAAATTCTCATCGCCCCTTTCACTAAAAGCTAGTTCGCTTATATGTAAACCTCGCATATTTAATTTTTGCGTATTGATATCTACAGAAATTAACTTTCTAGCTACTAAATATTTAAAATAATTAATTGACGAACCTTGTTCCAAATTATACTGTTCTTCAAACTCATTGCAGATTTCTATAAAGCTCTTATCCACATTTTGAAACGTCATTAAGTAACTAAAAAAGAATTTCACAAAAGTTTCATCCTCAATTTCTTCGAGATAATAATGGTTATGAATCCACGAAATATTCTGACTCATCGTATCGGGAATATCCTTTTCTGTTACAACTCCCCAATCGATTCCTTTCCTTTCCCAATATTCTCTTTCTATCTCAAACTTTTCAATTACCCTTTCATTTTCTAATTCACTACTAGGCTTTATAGTCCTAGCAATATATTTAATTTCTTTTCCGTCTCGAACCGTCAGGAAAAAATCTGTTGTCAGAACTATTAACGTTTCAGTTCCTTTACAAATAGGATGATGTATCCCTTTTTCTTCAGCAATTTTATATGTCAATTCTCGATTTAATGGAAATTGTTCACGAATATCAATAACTTCTTCTATCCATTCTAATATAAAAAAGTAATCCCTCTCTAAATCCGACAGAAACTCATGTCTCCTATTAGTTTTCCACCCCATTATACGAGAGCTATTCCCCGTTGAAGATACATTTTGTATCGTTAACCAGGGTTTATAGTTATTTAACTCCCCTTGTCCTCTGCCTTCTTTTATATACTTCTCTATTTTCTTTTCCGTCCAATCATTTTTACGCTTTGCCATTTACATATCTCCTCTTAAAAAATTTTTATCATTTCCATTATCGGATATTTTTATGCGTACAATACATATTCTTGTTTATAAAAAAACGGATATTTTATAAAAAATATCCGTTTCACTCTTAGTGTTGATATAGGTTTTGTAATACTTGTTTTAACTCTGGTTTAATTGCAATAATAGAACGAACTGTTTTTACTTGTTGTTCTGCATCTTCTACATTAGAAGCATGACCTAATTCTAATAATAATCCTGTAGCAACCGTACCAGTACGATTTCGTCCACCAGAGCAATGGAAAAATACTTTTTCTCCTCGTTCTACAGCTTCTTTAACGGCTCCAATTGCACTTTTAACAGATTCATCTTGCCCTTCTACACCCTCTACAATTGGATAAGCATGTCGCTTAGCTTCACCTGGAAATCCTTCTGGCTCTTCTCCTCCAGCACGTAAATCAAACACCTCTGTAATCCCATGCTTTTTTACTGCGTCTTGTATAGCGTCTACTCCACCAATATATACTTTTCCTTTTACAAGTTCGTGATAGTTCGTCATGTTTGTTAGTCTCCTTTTATTTATACTTTAGCAGCAGTTAGATCCGCCACTAATAACAAGGCCTGCACCTTGTTGATCTTCTACATAGTCTAGTGTCAATGTATTTACAATTTCAACAACCTTTGGATCCATTGCAACTTGAATACCGTTTACTGTTTCTGTGACATCATTTTCTTGTGCTTCGCCTAGATTAATACCGTAGCTAGGACCACAGCAGCCAGCACCATCAAATGTAAAACGTAATGTTGTAACACCATTTTCTTTCATAGCAGTTTCAATAAACTCTTTTGCTTTATCTGTAATATTCATTTTAACTTCCCCCGTTTTATAAAGATTGACTCCAATCATGCACAGCATGATTTTCTAAGAAGCGTTCGGAATCCAATGCAGCCATACAACCAGTTCCTGCAGCCGTAATTGCTTGACGATACTTATGGTCTTGCACATCTCCACATGCAAATACTCCTGGTATATTTGTCTCTGTCGTTCCTGGTTTTACAACAATATAACCAGCTTCATCTATCTTAACTTGACCATTTAAAAACTCTGTATTTGGACGATGGCCAATCGCAATGAAAATACCGTCAGTTTCAATAATTTCTTCCTCACCAGTTTCGTTATCTTTCACTTTTAGACCTGTAACTTTTCCATCTGCTATTACTTCTATCGGTGTTTTATTTAATCCCCAAGTAATTTTCTCGTTTGCTTTTGCACGATCTTGCATGATTTTAGATGCACGTAGTTCATCTCTACGATGTACAATATGAACTTCTGTTGCAAACTTTGTTAGGAAGTTTGCTTCTTCCATTGCAGAGTCTCCACCACCAACTACAATGACTTTTTTACCACGATAGAAGAATCCATCACATGTTGCACAAGTTCCTACTCCACGACCCATATTTTCCTTCTCTCCTGGAATCCCGAGTAATTTAGCAGAAGCACCTGTAGAAACAATAATGGATTCAGCTTCTATCTCTTCCATTCCAGTTACAGTGATTTTAAATGGTCGCTTAGATACATCCACTTTTTCTACCCAACCATTTTTAAACTCTGCACCAAATCGTTCTGCTTGTTTCCTCATATTGTCCATTAGCTCTGGTCCCATAATACCATCAGGGAAACCTGGAAAGTTCTCTACATCCGTTGTCGTAGTTAATTGTCCACCCGGCTGAGTTCCTTCAATAATAAGTGGATTCATATTCGCACGTGCTAAGTAGATAGCTGCTGTTAATCCGGCTGGTCCTGTTCCTAAAATAACGACTTTATGCATTGTGAATGCCTCCTAATGAACAATTATTGAACTGTCAATTCTTTTAGTTTTTCATATCCAATAACATCTTCTGATTGCCAAGGAATAATCACACTATTATGTTTTGATTCTTTTTGAACTTCTTGAATCCATTGCACTTCAGATTGTGATCGTCCCTTTAATACTGGGTCTATTGTATGCGTTGCATAAAAGCTTTGATTAATTACCCACCATTTCGGATAAATTTCTGCACGTTTTAAATCCTCTTGTAGACGACTTGCTTCATGAACTGGTGTCGCTTCTGCTAACGTTACAATTACAACACTTGTTTCCTCTGGATTACGAAGACGTGGTAGTAAGTTTTTCACAGACTGCGGTACTTCACCTGAAGATCTTGCGATTTCTTTATGATACGTTTGCGCCGCATCTAGTAACAATAATGTGTGACCTGTTGGTGCGGTATCAATTACCACGATTTCATCATTTGCTTTTTCAACAATATCAGCTAAAGCACGGAATACCGCAATCTCCTCTGTACAAGGAGAACGTAAATCTTCTTCTAAATACGCTAACCCTTCTTCATCTACTGTATCTTTCGCCTGCTCAATAACTTCCTTACGGTAATTTTCTACTTCTAGTTTTGGATCAATACGGCTTATCGTAATATTCCCTTGTTCGCCATGCATAACATAATCAATATGTGCCGCTGGATCCGTTGTAGTTAAATGTACATGATGTCCTTTTTCAGCAAGCCCAACTGCAATTGCTGAAGCTACAGTTGTTTTTCCTACTCCACCTTTTCCCATTGTAAAAATAACTCTTTTTCCTGTCTTAGATAGGTCTGTAATCAAGTTTTGAAGAGGTGGTATAGAAACATTGTGTTGTTCTTCATCTGAAATTGAAAGATTTTCTATTGGTTGAACCAACTTTCTCATATTCTCTATGCCAGTAACATTAAACGGCACTAATGGAATTTCATAAGCTGGAAGATCTTTCAGTTCTTCTGTCATGTTTTCTAACGCACGTACTTGTCTTGTAAACAATGCTTTAGAAACACTATCATTTTGCACATAGTTCGTTAAAACACCATTTACTAGCAAATATTGATTACTAACTCCAATTTCTTTTAACTCTTTGGCTGCACGTTCTGCTTCTTGCAACGGGGAACTATCAGGACGTGTCACAAGCATTAACGATGTTTGCTTTGGATTAGATAACGCTTCAACAGTTTGACTATATAATTCTTTTTTATCTCCAAGTCCCGCTAACGGTCCTAGACAAGAAGCTCCATGTGTACTTTCTTCTAGGAATCCGCTCCAAGCTGTTGGAAGTTGAAGAAGACGGAGCGTATGTCCTGTTGGCGCTGTATCGAAAATAATGTGATCGAATTTCGATGTTAATTCTTTATTTGTAAGTAACGTAGAAAACTCATCAAAAGCTGCAATTTCTACTGTACACGCTCCGGATAATTGCTCTTCCATTGTCGCAATAACCGTATCAGGTAGCTTTCCACGATATGGACCAACAACACGCTCTTTATATTCATGAGCAGCTGTTTCAGGATCTAAGTTAGCTACATGTAGATTCGGAACATTAGGAATGACTTTTGGTTTATTGGTTAGTTCGATTTCAAATACGTCTTGCAAATTTGAAGCGGGATCAGTACTAATTAACAAAACACGTTTCCCCATATCAGCTAACGTTATGGCTGTTGCACATGCGGTTGATGTTTTACCTACGCCACCTTTACCAGTAAAGAATAGAAATGGTGTAAATGTCATTGTGCTTGGATTAAATAGGTTTGTCATTGCCTTTCACTTCTTTCTCTATTTTTTTACGTTTACATTTAAACGTATCTTTGGCTTCTGACTTAACTCTTCTTCCGTCATATTCGTTAATTGTGCTAATTCTTCATTTGTTAAATGAACTCTTTCTTTTACTATCTTTCCATCTACTATAGTTACAGGTAACACATCTGGTCCTTTATCCATTAATAACTGACTAATAACACTGTTATTAGCAAAAGCATCTGGTTCACTCGCAAGATTATAACGAGTTACATCAATTCCTTTATTTTTCAAATTGTTAACAGCAACTGATATACGAATTAATTCTGAATCAACACTTGGGCCGCAAACTCCGGTAGAGCAACACATTGCAGGATCAAAAATTTCAATCTTTTTCATCTCTGATTTCTCCCCTTCTTTATAAAATAAGCCGAGAAAAAATTCTCGGCTTATTTTGTTTTCAATTATTCTCCTGTTTCAGCAAACTTTTTAATACGTTCACCAATTTCATCACGAACTTTTTGGAATACAGACCACTCTTGACCAGCTGGATCATCAAAGCCCCAGTGAACTCGTTTTACATGTGGTGGCGTTGTTGGACATACATCATTTGCATGGCCACAAAGCGTTACAACAAGATCCGCTTTGTCTAAAATGTCGCGATCAATAATATCAGATGTTTGATCCGTGATATCGATGTCTACTTCATTCAGTGCTTTAATCGCATTTGGATTTACTCCGTGTGCCTCAATACCAGCAGAAAGTACATTCCATTTGTCACCTAAATATTTTTTGCCCCAAGCTTCTGCCATTTGGCTACGACAAGAGTTTCCTGTGCATAAGAAGTAAATTGTTTTTTTGTTTTCCATGATAATTCCACCTTTATTATAATTAGTTATTTTGGTTGTGTTTGAAAGTATTTACGTTGGAACCAAAGTGCTACATTTACAAGCGCTATCATAACTGGCACCTCGACTAAAGGTCCGATAACTGCCGCAAACGCTGCACCAGACTGGATTCCAAATACACCTACAGCTACAGCGATTGCTAATTCAAAGTTGTTACTTCCAGCTGTAAATGCTAATGTTGTTGATACTCCATAACTTGCACCAATTTTCTTACCCATATAGAAAGAGATAAAGAACATTAATACAAAATAAATCAGTAATGGGATTGCAATACGTACAACATCGAATGGTACGCTAATAATAGCTTCACCTTGTAATGAGAACATCACAATAATTGTAAATAATAATGCGATTAATGTAATTGGGCTGATTTTGGGAATGAATACTTTTTCGTACCACTCTCGCCCTTTTGTTTTTACAAAAATAAAACGTGTTAACATTCCTGCGATGAACGGAATTCCTAAATAAATAAAGACTGATTTTGCAACCTCTGCCATTGTAATATCTACAACAGCTCCTTCAATTCCTAACCATTCTGGAATGACTGTTACAAACACATAAGCGTATACTGAGAAAAATAACATTTGGAATACAGAGTTAAAAGCAACTAATCCTGCCGCATACTCCGTATCACCTTTCGCTAAGTCATTCCATACGATAACCATCGCAATACAACGAGCTAAACCAATCATGATTAAGCCCACCATGTATTCTGGCTTATCCTGTAAAAATATAATTGCCAAGGCAAACATAAGAATAGGACCAATAATCCAGTTTTGTACAAGTGATAATACCAATACTTTTACATCTTTAAAAACGCGCCCCATCTCTTCATAACGAACTTTTGCTAATGGAGGATACATCATTAAAATTAACCCAATCGCAAGTGGTATAGAGGTTGTTCCTACTTGTAAGCTATTCATGCCCTCAACAAATCCAGGGGATATATAGCCAACTCCAATTCCTACTGCCATTGCAAGAAAAATCCAAAGGGTTAGATATCGATCTAGGAAAGACAGACGTTTTTTCCCCGTGTTGCTCATCCTTCTCACTTCCCTTTCTAACTATTTATTAACAACCACACTGGAGTGTAGGATTGCTCTTCTCAATTTGTTTAATTTTCTCTGTTTGGTCTGGTACATGCGCTAAAATATCTTCTAAAAGTGCGTATAAATCACTTGTTTGATTTAAAGAATAATAAATCCACTGACCTCTACGCTCTTCTTGCACCAAGCCTAAATCCTTTAACTTTCGAAGATGTTGACTGATTGAAGGTTGACTCATGTCAAACACTTCAAGAAGTTCACAGACACAACATTCACGTTGTTTGAGAATTGATACTATTGTTAGTCTTGTTTTGTCTCCTAGTAGCTTTAGTAACTGTGACACTCTTGTTAATTCTATAACCGTTTTTTCCATATCCACACCTCCTATTTATAAATACATAAGCATACACTTATATATTGAGCGAAAATTAAACATAATATTCATTAAATAGATTCTTTTTTAATTTTCTCTCCTTCTTGAAATAAGTATATAATTAACTACTTATATAATCAACCGAAAAGCTCATTCTTTACAAAACCTTTACAATACTTCTTTACAACGTATTCTTACAGACCTTTGTATCTCTTGCCACATAACAGATATAAAAGAAAACCGAATGGACCTGTTAAAAAAACAGCAACTAACCATACTACAAAATACTGTTTACTCATTTTATGCTGTCGATACTCTAATGTGATATATGTACACATAAAAATGATTAGTAGGTAAATCCCCACAATAAATAATTGATCAATCAAATAGATCTCCCCTTTTAATAAATTTTTCATCCCTTTTGTAAAGATTTGTTAGAAATTCTTTTCTATAACAATAACATAAGTATATAGTTATATACTTAATAATTCACTTTTTTCTATTTTTTAGTTGTTACTACATACTGTAAACATACTGTACCTAGATAAAATAAAAAGAGCCTTTTACAAAGGCCCTTAATGTGATTTAATTTTCTAAATATCTATATAAAGTAGATTTACTGATTCCAGTTTCTTCTCGTATTTCAGCTAAACTATAGTTACCACTTTGATACATTACAATAGCACGCTTTACATTCTCATCAGGTTTTCTTGGGCGTCCTGCTGTAACTCCCTTTTGTTTCCCTTCATACAAGCCTTTCTTCGTTTTTTCACTAATTACATCACTTTGAAAATCAACAAGATGTTTTATAATATCTCCAAAATGATACCCATTTGCATGACTCGTATCAATATCTTCTTGAACAAAGTAAATGTAAGCACCTTTATTATCAATGACTTGTAATAACTCAACAAGATGACGTGTTGAATCAGCTAATGTGAACAGTTTTGTAACAACAATTTTATCATCTTGCTTTAGGTTATCTATCATATTTTTAAGTTGTACTCTTTTTTTGCCGATGAATGTTCCTCTGAGATAATCATCGTACAATTACATTTCTCTAAGCTTTTGAGTTGTTCTTCACATTTCAAGTCATCTTGGGGTTCAGCCGGGATACGTGTAAAAATGGGTCATAGACTGGATTTCATTTCCATGACATAACCTTTTTCTACTTTTATAGATACATGACGGGGTCCCGCCAACCAAATGACATAAAAACCACTCTAAGACTCTAATTTCCAATTTAAAAACTGTTTTTCTATATATTAAGTAATTTCGGTTATTATACTTCCAACATACTCATGCATCGTTTTCCCCAAAAACACAGGTATGGTTGAAATAAGTTCAAAAAAACAGAAAGACCTCGTTCAAGAATATTTATCATGAATGAGGTCTTTTTATTATAAAAGTTGTTTCATTTCTACCTTAAAAATGTTGTATATTCATTGACTTTAAACAATTAAACTAGTTCTGTTGCATGAAAATCGCATTTATATCTTTTTAACAAATTCAGATTTTAATTTCATCGCTCCAAAACCATCAATTTTGCAATCAATATCATGGTCTCCATCCACTAAACGAATACTTTTTACTTTTGTACCGATTTTTACAACAGATGAAGTTCCTTTTACTTTAAGATCTTTAATGACTGTTACAGAATCACCATCGTTTAGTACATTTCCATTTGCATCTTTAATTACCTTTGTATCTTCACTATTTTCAGTTTCTGATTCTAAAGTCCACTCATGGGCACATTCTGGGCAAACAAAAAGATTTCCATCTTCGTAAGTGTACTCTGAATTACATTTTGGGCAATTAGGTAAATTAGACATATTTTTATTTCCTCCACTTGTAGTCATTCATTATATATAGCTTTTTAAAACTTCCCTTTTATAATTTCATAAGACTAACAATTCTAAAGTTGAAATTTAAGAAGTTGCCCTTATCTATGTTTCAAGAACCTATTTTTATCGCAGATCCTTCAGTTTCTTAATGATCATGTTCGGTGTTGCCCATTCATCACGGTCAAAGTCAGAAATAGACACTTCAATGTTTAAACGTTCTTGAAATTCTACTAATAAAGATACTGTAGCAAAAGAATCTAGAATTCCTTCTTCGAATAATTGCACATCTGGGTTCTCTTTTACGATATCATTTTCACATACGTCTTCTAACACATTTAATACTTGCTCTTTAAATTGAGACATTATTTATTCTCCTCTATATCCATGATTTATAATGAATTTCTTCATAGTATTCTATTTTTTAACACATCATTTAAAAGAATTTGCCCCATCATCATTACAAAGTTATCCCTGGTCTTTGTATAATAGTTATTAAGGCTTAACAGATAGTTGTTCCCTGGAACATATGTGATTACAAATCCATTGTTTGTTTCTTTAGGAAAAGGAATATATATGTTTTTAACATCCGGGTTTATGGCAGAAAAATCTTTTGGAAATAAACAATTTAGATTACTTAAGAACTCTTTTCCATTAGAGATAGGTTGGATTTTTTTAGCTATGTTCACACCATCTTTATTTTTACTCGAAGCTACTCCCCATATAATTACACCACCAGAAACATGAGAAAAAAACGAGACATTTTTTTCATAATTATTTTTATCCTCTTTTGAAAAGATACTGTTTGTATAATCCGTTTTTCGTTTAAATGTAAGGAAGATATTCTCTTCTTGCTGTTTCATGATCATATGTTGGATGTATGAAAAACCTTCTTGTTCACACCTTGCAAAAATCTTTTCCGCATTCTCCAAAGCAAACTTTCTCCTTCTCTATTTTTTAATAAAAGGATTAAAAGAGTAGATCTAATCAAACAAACTTTGTATGTGAAGTAAATTTTTTAAAAATCTAATGCATTTGCCTTATTCTTTATTGTATTCACTTCCTGAGATTGTTGAGAAAGCTCGGTACATTCATGAAAAGCGAAATGCTTACACCCTATACATTTCTTTGTATTCAAATGTCCTAAAGCACAGTTAATGGCTTCCCCGGTATGATCAAAAAAGTTTTCTTCCCCAATCTCAGCATACAATCCATTCTTATCTAGAGTTGCTTTTAGCTCTGATTGAATTCCTGAAATGAGAAGTACGCCACCTTGTTTTTTAAAATGCTGAACAATATTCCTAAAGTAAGACTCTCCTGTTGTATCAATAAAAGGAACTTTTCCCATACGTAAAATTAAAACTTTGGGTTTATAATGAATGGTTGCTAAAATATTTTGTTCAAATGTTTGAGCAGCCCCAAAGAATAATGGCCCTTCTATTGTGTAAATACCAATTTGCGGGCAATCATGAGCTTTATTTACCACATGGGGTAACAATTTTTCATTCTTTTTTGTATGATCAGGAAGCACTTTAGATATGACAAGCATATTACTCATACGTTTTGTAAACAAAATAACCGCTAAAATAAGACCGATTTCTACAGCTGTTGTCAAACTTGTAAATACAGTAAGCAAAAATGTTACAAGCAAGACAAGGGAATCCCCCGTCTTCATTTTAAGTATGTGAACAAAATGTTTTTGTTCACTCATATTCCAAGCTACCACCATTAAAATGGGAGCCATACTGGCAAGTGGAATATGTGAAGCATATGGAGCCAATAGTAGAAGTGTGAATAACACAAATACCCCGTGAAAAACACCTGACATCGCAGATGTAGCTCCGCTCTTAATATTAGTTGCTGTTCGAGCGATCGCTCCAGTTGCTGGAATTCCTCCAAATAACGGTGTAACAATATTGGCAATTCCTTGACCAATCAGTTCTTTGTTACTGTTGTGTTTACTATTTGTCATACCATCTGCCACGACAGCGGATAAAAGAGATTCAATACCACCCAACATAGCAATAACAAATGCAGGACCGATTAACTGTTTTATACGCTCTAATGTGATTTCGGGTATACCAAATTGAGGAAGTGTGTTTGGAATCGTACCATATGCTGTACCAATAGTAGGTACATGACCTGAGAAAAATATAGTTGCAATTAAAGTTGATATAACAACACCTACTAATGAACCTGGCACTTTTGGCAAAATCTTTGGTGTTATGAGTATAACAAAAAGGCAAATCAAAGCAGTTATAACACTGTAAAAATTGATCGTACCGATATGAGTGAAGATTTCCTTCAGGTTTGCTATAAATTCCTCATGCTTTTTTATACCTGTTAGACCTAAAAAACTAGCAATTTGTCCCGTAAAGATAATGACAGCAATACCTGATGTAAAGCCAATTGTTACAGGTCGTGGAATAAACTTAATTAAAGAGCCTAGTTTAAAAATTCCCATAAGACATAAGATAATTCCAGCTAATAAACCAGCAAGTAGTAAATTTTCATACCCATAGGTAATAACAATTCCTAAAAGAATCGGAACAAAAGCACCTGTAGGTCCTCCAATTTGATACTTTGAACCACCAAATAGCGAAATGAGTATCCCGGCAATACATGTTGTATAAATCCCATACTCTGGCTTAACACCAGAGGCTATAGCAAAAGACATAGCAAGTGGAATCGCAACAACTCCAACAATTATTCCTGAAAGAAGATCCTTTTGAAAATGTCCCAATGAATATCCTGCAAACCTTCCCGTAAATAACCCTCTCATTACAAACCCTTCTTTTCTATTTTTAATAAATCTTACTTCCTCCGAAAGAATATTATCTTTTATTGAATTTGAATTGCAAATTCATTTCTTATACTCTTACACTTTTTCCTTATTTAAAAGAGAGCATCATCCTAATATTGGTTATATGTTTTGCTTAAATGACGCTCTAGTTTGCTGATATCTCCACCTTGTTGTACGTAGAATTTCAATCTTTCCGCTAGAAGCTCTCCGGCTCGACTATCTAGCTTCTTCGTATCTATAAACGAGGTAATTCTTACCTTATCTGGAGTAATATCTCTACGAAACATTTGTCCTGGAATTTCAATCCAGAAACGATTCCATTCATCCAATAACCCTATTTGGTCAAATAAAAAGCTCTGAATCCCGCATAACCAAGCTGTACAAGCAGTATTTCTTTTTTGACATCCAACTCCATCCTGTAAATGTTGACATGAAAAACAACAAGAATTTCCACTTTTAATACAAACATTACAAACGTGATGAGCTCCTATTGAGCGAAATATGTCCATTCCATGTTGAATGATATCTTCTTTCTTAACTTCAATGCTCAACCTAACCCTCCTTACCTATCGTTTCAAGTTCTGTTTCATCTAGTTCTTCTAACATTGAAATCGTATCGATTAAATGGTTGTTAAAAATTTTTCGTGCAACTACCAGTAAATCCACAATCATAGGGTCTCGTAGAGAATATAAAACTCGTTTTCCATCTTTAGTACCAACAACAATGTTTTTTGAACGTAGTACACTTAATTGTTGAGAAACAGCTGAACCTTCCTTGTTAAGGATGGTTTGAATTTCATTTACACTTCTTTCACCCTCTGACAATAGTTCTAGAATACCTATTCGCAAAGGATGTGATAAGGCTTTAAAAAAATCAGCTTTAAATTGTTGCATTTCGGTTCCCATTAAAACACCTCTAGTATTTATTTTTAATTATAACCCCAAAAGTATCATATACATCTTCAAATGTTTGAATATGTATATGATACTTCTAGAACTTAAAATTTTCAATATAAACATTTAAACCAACATGATGAAATTTTTAACATGATTTATATAAAATAAAAAAACAAACGATTCTTTAGAGAAAGAATCGTTTGTTTTTTATTAGTGAGTAACTACTTTTCTACACAATTTTTGTAGGTTAAATTAGGTTCTATGCCAAGTATAATTACTATTTAATTTTCTAGATACCTGTATAGCGTGGATTTGCTAATCCCTGTTTCATCTTTTATTTGAACGAGACTATACTCTCCACTTTGATACATGACTATCGCACGTTTTACATTTTTGTCAGGTTTTCTGGGTCGTCCAGGAGTGATTCCTTTTTGTTTTGCTTCATATAAACCTTTTTTTGTTTTTTCACTTATCACGTCACTTTGAAAATTAACAAGATGATTTACAATATAGCCGAATGGATATCCAGCTGTATTGCTTGTATCAATTCCCTCAGTAAGAGATTGAAAATAAGCACCTTTCCTATCAATGTTTTCTATTAACTCCACTAGATGGCGTGTTGAATCAGCTAATGTAAAAAGTTTTGTAACGACTATTTTATCACCTGGGTTCAGGTTACTTATCATACTTTTAAGTTGTGTTCTTTTTTTGGCTGATGAATGTTCCTCTGAAACGATTGTTGTACAATTTACTTTTTCTAATTTTTTTAGTTGTTCTTCGCATTTCAGATCATCTTGATACGGTCTCATATATCCGATTAACATACATGCTCTCCTAACAGTTAAGACGTTTCTTTTATCATACCATAACTTGGACGAGTAAAATAAGTATCAAAAAGGTTCCTTTTTGGGACGATAAGTGTTAGACTGTTTTTATCGTAATGTGAACACGGCTTTTATGAGACTTAAAAGCCAAAAAATAAATGATATGAGGTGTATAAAACAGTGGTAGAAAAATTAAAAACAGAATGGTTTTCAAATGTTAGAGCGGATATCCTTGCGGGGATTGTTGTTGCACTAGCATTAATTCCAGAGGCAATTGCATTTTCAATTATTGCAGGTGTAGATCCGATGGTGGGATTATATGCATCCTTTTGTATTGCAGTTATTATTGCCTTTGTAGGTGGTCGTCCTGGAATGATTTCAGCGGCAACAGGTGCAATGGCATTACTTATGGTTCCTTTAGTAAAAGAGCACGGGCTAAATTATTTATTAGCCGCAACAATTTTAACAGGTGTTATACAAATTATTTTTGGTGTATGTAAAGTAGCACGATTAATGAAATTTATCCCACGTGCTGTCATGATTGGGTTTGTTAATGCTTTAGCAATTTTAATTTTTATGGCTCAAGTACCACATTTTATTGGTATTTCCAATCTGACATATGTATTTGTTGCAATTACATTAGCAATTGTCTATATTGTACCGCGATTTATTAAATCAATTCCAGCTCCATTAATAGCGATTGTATTATTAACAGCGATTGCGATTTATATGCATTTGGACTTACGAACTGTCGGTGATTTAGGAGCGATTACAAAATCATTACCATCGTTCTTTATTCCAGACGTTCCATTCACATTTGAAACATTAAGCATTATTTTTCCATATTCCATTGCTTTAGCGATTGTTGGACTATTGGAATCTTTACTAACAGCGTCTATTGTAGATGACATGACTGGAACAGAAAGTAATAAAAATCAAGAGTCCCGAGGTCAAGGAATCGCTAATATTGTTACGGGTTTCTTTGGTGGTATGGCAGGTTGTGCAATGATTGGGCAATCTGTAATCAACGTAAAATCAGGCGGACGTGGTAGACTGTCTACTCTAATCGCAGGACTATTTTTAATGTTTCTCATCATTGTATTAGGAGATTTAGTTGTACAAATTCCAATGCCTGTTCTAGTAGGTATTATGATTATGGTTTCCATTGGTACATTTGATTGGTCTTCGTTCTCATATTTAGTAAAAGCGCCAAGAAGTGATGCAGCAGTTATGTTAGTGACAGTTATTATCGTAGTTGCAACGCATGATTTATCTAAAGGTGTAATTGCTGGTGTATTACTAAGTGCTATATTCTTTGTTGCTAAAATTTCAAAGATAAAAGTTACAAAACGACAAGATGGTTCAAATATGATATTTGATGTAGATGGTCAATTGTTCTTTGCATCTGTAGAAGGATTCGTAGAATCATTTGATTTTAATGTTAAAAATAGAAGCATTGTCATTGATTTCTCAAACACGCATGTTTGGGATGATTCGGCAGTTGGAGCTATCGACAAAGTTGTTATTAAGTACCAAGAAAATCAAAATATTGTTACCATTACAAACTTAAATTCTTCTAGTAAGAAACTCGTAGAAAAATTAGCTGTATATAATAACCCAAATAGAAAAGCTTCTTCACATTAATTCATGATTAGGAGTGAAAATTATGTATAAAAAAATCCTATTGGCTGTAGATGGTTCTGAACATTCCTTACGTGCTACACAAGAAGCAATAAAAATTGCATCCTTAGCTAACGAATGTACAGTTGAGATTGTATTTGTAGTTGATTATGCAAAAGCAAAGAATGAAGTTATTCACGCACAAGGGAAAGAAGAATTAGAGTTATCCCGTCGTAAGAGACTTTTACCTATTGAAGAAAAATTAAAAGAAAATCGTATTTCTTATGAAGTTAAAATATTACATGGTGAACCAGGGCTAACCATTGTAGAGCATGCGAATAAAGGTCATTTTGAATTAGTGGTACTTGGTAGTCGTGGACTCAATGCGTTGCAAGAAATGGTACTAGGAAGTGTGAGCCATAAAGTAGCTAAAAGGGTTCAATGTCCAGTACTGATTGTAAAATAATATATTTTTTGTATGATTCCTGATTTTGAAAATTCTTATTCAAAATCAGGAATTTTTATAATAAAGGAAACTTGAAATATTTTAATATGTAAGGAGTTGGCACATGAAAACACTACAAAGTGGAAAAACAAAGATTTTTGCTTTAGGTGGCCTTGGAGAAATTGGAAAGAATATGTATGTCATTGAGTATGAAGATGAAATCATCATTGTAGATGCCGGATTTAAATTTCCTGACTCTGAACTATTAGGTATTGATTATGTTATACCCGATTATACGTATCTAGAAAGAAATAAAGATAAAATAAAAGGATTATTCATCACACACGGACATGAAGATCATATTGGCGGGGTTCCCTTTCTATTTAAATGCATACAAGTACCGATATATGCTGGGAAGCTAGCTGCAGCATTAATTAAAAGTAAATTTGAAGAACATAATATCCGCCATGTTGAAATAAGAAATATATTGGATGAAACAGAAGTTAAATTTCAACACACGAAAGTACGTTTTTACCGAACAACACATAGTATTCCTGACGCATTTGGTATAGTAGTCACCACTCCAAATGGAAATGTTGTACATACTGGTGATTTCAAATTCGATTTTACACCCGCTGGTACTGAGGCGAACCTACACAAAATTGCTGAAATCGGAAAAGAAGGTGTATTGTGTTTACTATCCGACAGTACAAATAGTGAAGTTCCTGGCTTTTCAATGTCAGAAAAAAAGGTTGGGCAGTCTGTAAAGGAAATCTTTTCAGAGGCTCAGGGACGTATCTTATTTGCCACTTTTGCATCTAACGTTCACAGATTGCAACAGGTTGTAGAGGCTTCTATTTTGTATAATCGTAAAGTTGTAGTTGTAGGAAGAAGTATGGAAAAAACAATTCAAATCGGAAGAGACTTAGGATACATCCAAGCTCCAAAGGACATATTCGTTGGCGTACATGAAATCAATCATATTCCAAGTCACCAAGTAACTATTATATGTACGGGAAGTCAAGGGGAACCAATGGCAGCTTTATCAAGAATTGCATATAATAATCACCGACAAATTCAAATTATTCCTGGAGATACAGTTGTTCTTTCTTCCTCCCCGATTCCAGGGAATGTGTTAAGTGTTAACAGAACGATTAATCAACTATATCGAGTAGGTGCAAATGTAATTCATCATAAAATAAGTGATATTCATACATCTGGTCATGGAGCACAAGAAGAACAAAAATTGATGCTCTCCCTTTTAAAGCCGAAATATTTCATGCCTATTCACGGAGAATATCGTATGTTAAAAAAGCATGTAGAATTAGCTGTAGAATGTGGTGTCCCTTTAGAAAATTGTTTTGTTATGGATAATGGGCAAGTATTAGAAATCTCCAAAGGAGAGGCTAGAATTAGTAGTAAAACCATATCTTCTCAGGCTGTGTATGTTGACGGGAGTGGTATAGGTGATATTGGAAACATTGTTTTACGTGACCGTAGAATTTTATCTGAAGAAGGAATCATTATTATAAGCCTAAATTTAGATTGTAAACAAAAGCGATTAGTATCTCAGCCGGCGATTGTTACAAGAGGCTTTGTATATATGCGTGGATCAGAAGAACTCATGAAGAAAATAGAAGATATTGTAGAAGATTGTATATGTAATTTACTAAATGAAGGGATCATAAATTGGGCACAAATAAAACAAACACTTGTAGAAGTATTAAGTCCATTCTTATATTCCAAAACCGGACGTCGGCCAATGCTTCTTCCAATCATTATGGAAGTTTAAAAAGAAAAACATTCATAATATTTATACCTTATTTTATGTATTCCAATACGTCAGGTTCCAAACTATTAAGGTACTAGATTAATAAAAAGCAAAAACCAGTGATGCCACCAATCACTGGTTTTTGCTTTTGGATTTGAAATCATTACAATATTAGCCTAATAATTTTTCCATAATCATAACATCGACATGCTCGCCGTCCATGATTCCCTGTTTTTCAAATACCCCTACTTCTCGATAGCCCATTTTACGATATAACCCTTGGCCAAGATTATTAAAAGAAAAAGTGAATAAAACAAATTTATAGAATTCATTTTGTTGTCCATTTTTTTCTAGTGCTAAAAGTAAATTCTGTCCCAAACCTTTTCCTCTATATTCTCTTTTTATGTATATAGATAATTCTCCTACTCCACGATAGGCGCATCGATGACTGTATGGATTAATGGAAGCCCAGCCAACGATATGAGAATTTTCTTCCATGACAATTACTGAATATCTTTTTTCTCGTTGAAATAGCCATTCCATTACATATTTATCTGTTCTTATTTCTGTCTCTAAAGTTGCAATACGATCTTCGATACCCTCATTATAAATAGTCGTAATTTCTTGTACATCTTGTTCAGTTGCTTTTCTAATCTCCATACTTATTTCCCCCTAATCTCCCTTACCTTTACATTACTTTTGATTTTTGACTTAAGTTGTGCAATTTAAGGACGTAACCAAATCCCCACCAAGTCATAGGGTTAATATCATTATCTAAAATATTCATTTTTCAAATAGCTTATTAGCTTTCTCACAACAAATTTAGCATCCGATCCAACTCCCCTTAATGTCGCAGAAGAAAACGAACGTTGACCTTCCAAGCCAACATAATACACCCCTTGGACCTCTGTACTTACACCAGCTATTTGTAAAGGTCTTCCTTCTGAGTCCAGTGCTCCAATAGCATTGAAGTAAGAGAGATTAGGGTGATAGCCCGTTGCAAAAATGACCGTATCGATTGGCTCCTTCTTCCCATCAGGCCAAACTACACCATCAGTGTAAAAAGATGTAAACATAGACCTTTGATCTGGATTCCCCCTAGCTAATCGTTCCTTGTAATCACCTAAATCGATGACTCCTCCTGAACTCGGTGCTGTTTTTCCAAATCGCCAAAACGGAAAGGTATCTACACCTAATACCTTAAGCCAAAAATGTAAATCCTTCCCCCACACTTTTTGTTTCATGAGTTGAACAGGCTTTCGTACAGCTAAAGATACTTTACTTACATCGGCCAGTTCAAGTGCAATTTGGACAGCTGAATTTCTCCGCCCCACCACCACTACTCTTTGATTAATATACTGATTCGGACTCCGATACATAGCGGAATGTATAATATTCCCCTTGAATTCCTCTTGATCCTTTATTATCGGATTAAACGGACTGTGGAAAGAACCAGTTGCATTTATAATAGTTCTAGTCAAAAATGTCTTTCCAGAGACTGTTTGAACTTTAAATATTCCATCTTCTTTTTCTATAGATTCTACTCGCTGATTTAACATAACTGGTAGCTGAAAATTGTCCACATAATTTTGCAAGTAATCAATCACTTCGTTCCTCGTGGGATAATCATCAGGATGCCCTGGGAATTGCATTCCAGGTAACGATGAAAAACGTGCGGGAGAAAACAATTTCAGACTTTCATAATAGTAAGGCCAAGACCCAGCTGTTCGCTCACTCGCTTCTAATATTAAAAACTGTAATCCTTTTTTTTGAAGGTGATAACCAGACGCAAGACCAGCTTGCCCTCCTCCAATTACAATGGAATCTAATATTTCTTTCATCATTATCCCACCTTTGATTTACTTATTTAATTAGATTCTTTTAATTCTCGATACGCTTCAAGGAAACTCTGATAAGTTTTCTTTCCTAAACTGTTTTTTTCGAGTCTGAACATACTTTGAAAAACATAATCCTTTGCATTTTCAACATTACATTGGTGGGCATTCATTATTAATCTTATATAGGATACAAAATAGTCTTTCTTTAAATTACCCGCATGATTAATAACCATTTCATTGTGTTCTCCTTTCAAACTTAATTCTTCTGTAAGGAGGCGTAATATAAATTACTACTCCTTACAGTCAGTCTCCTTAACAACAAGATTCTGTACCACAACATGAATCATCTACTTTATTAGGCTTTACATTCACACTACAAACACCAGTCTCTGGCAAATCAAGTTCTACTTTTTCAGCTGCCTCATAATCACCAGTAAGGTAAGCAACTATAGATCTAACTTGTTCATATCCTGTCGCCATAAGGAAAGTAGGCGCTCTTCCATAACTTTTTGAACCTACAATATAGAAACCTTTCTCTGGGTGTCGAAGCTCTTTTTCACCATGGGGGCGAACAGTGCCACAACTATGAAGGTTAGGATCGATTAGTGGTGCTAAAGCCCCTACACTTTCAGTAGCAGTATCAATAGAAGTACGTATTTCACTTATCATAGATAAATTAGGACGATTCCCTGTATTTACAATCATCTCTTGGATATCAGTAATTTTTATTTCTTTCTCATCTTGATGACCTACAATGTCCATTCCATTTTTTGTACTAACTACGTATTGAATTTTATATGGTGTCATTACTTCCACGATTCCTTCATCAACCAATTGATGAATGTGGCTACCTAAGGTTCCGCGCGCTTCAAGAGCATCTTTTTCCTCTCCCCCGTATGCTTCTTCCACACGTTGCTTTCTCATAATCCATACAATCTTAGTCCCTGGATAGGACTCCTTTAATTTTGCCAACTCCAATAAAGCATTGATTGCAGAATGACCACTTCCAACGACAGCTACATGCTTATTGGCATATCGCTTTTGTTCGTTTCCTAATATATCTGGAATACCATAAAAAATATGCTCGTTAAGGGATTGCTCTTCTTTCAACCAGATACCATTAGAATTTGCCGGATTTGGATTTCCCCACGTACCGGAAGCATCTAATATCGCTCTAGCTTCATAAACTTGAAGTACACCTTCTTTTTCTGTATAGATCATAAATGGCATTTTTTCACGATTCGTTGTTTTCATTTTATCTGTATCCTTCTTACCTATAGATAGTACTTTAGTATTCAAATGGATAAATGGTTTAATTTCCGGAAGATTCGCAAGCGGTTGTAAGTATTGTTCTACAATTTCTCTTCCTGTTGGTAATGCTTTTATGTCTGGTGATTCCCAGCCATGTTGTTCAAGAAGAGCTAGAGCTGCTTTATCTATGTTATATTGCCAAGGTGAGAATAACCGCACATGGCCCCATGTAAGGATGTTTGAACCTATATTTGCCCCAGCTTCTAATAAGATAAATGATTCACCATGTTTTGCTAAATGTGCAGCTGCAGCTAAACCTACAGGACCTCCCCCAATAATGGCAACTGGTAACTGTTTTAATCCTTGCATATCGATATTGCTTTGTAATGTTTGATTGTCTGTTCCACAACAATCTTGTACTTTGAATGAAAGTTGAATAGGTTTCATAAAAAAACCTCCTAATTTTCTTTAAATTTGTAAGTGTAAAATATAAATTTAATTATTTAAATCAAAAAAAGTTGATTTAAATACCAGAATGATTATTCGAGTTTAATCATTTATAAAAAGCTGTATTGATCAAAAAAAATTGATTAATAATATATTAAAATGCTATTTCGCCCCAACCAAAATTATGACATAGGACGAAATATACAGCATAATTGCTCAGATAATAGTGCATCTACTTCTTCTTTATTAATGTTATAGTAACTCCATGTCCCTTTTGTTTCTTTTGTAATAAGATTTGCATCAAGTAAAAGTTTTAAATGATACGAAAGTTTTGATTGTGGTAATTCAAGAACACCCGTTAAATCGCATACACAAGTTTCTCCACGTTGGCACAATTCATACAAGATGTGTAACCTTTTTTGATCTGCCAATGCTTTGAACTTTTTTTCATATTTTTCAAAGGATTGAGGAGTTGATTGATTGTATAATTTTATTTCTTTCATGGTAATTTCCTTTCATCAATTTTTTTTGATATTTATAATATATATGCCTTTCATTACTTTTGCAACTAATAAATCAAAAAAAATTGATTTATTAGTTGCAAAAGTAATTATTAATTAAAAAGACATTTACTAATATCATCCGTAAATGTCTTTTTAATATTAACGTAAACCACTGACTTTTTAAGAAATCCAACTGCTCACTAGATTTACAAATTGACCAATCTTAATAGCAAGTTGAGATCCCCCTTCCACCGTTGAATTAATTTCCGTCAAAGCATTTGTTGTTCTTCTAAGAAGAGACGGCTTCGGTTCATGACCTTCCTCGATATTTTGTACTACCTCTCCAACAAAATCTATAGCATCTTCTTGAACATCTTTATTTTCCATAGATGCCCCTCTTAGGAGTTCCATTAGTTCTTGAGCTATTTTTTTAAGCTCCTTCCCCTCATCTTGGTTATTTATTTGATTAGCTTCAATATTCCCTTGTTCTGCATAATTAAATTGTCCTACATTACCTTGAATTAATACTTTTGCATTCGGTTTTTCATCAATTCCCAATTCAATTGCCATCTCCTCTAAATAATCTGTAATATGATTTACTAAAAGTCTTACAACTTGATAATTAAATTCTCGTACTTGATCTGAAAATTTTGCTCCTTTATAGAAAGCATATCCAAATGTTAATTCATGATAATCATTTAAGTGCACTGTTGCATATTTTAAAAGTTGATAAATAAAGCTGATTTCTTCATTATTATCAATAGGAATATCATACTTTGAACCATATGTCTTTAGTCCTATCATTTCCTCTAAATTATAGTCTTGTGTATGACATTTACGTATAAAGTCATAAATAATAGGTTCACTTTCAATATATGTAACAAACTTTTTAGCCAATCTCATGGTCTCATGTATATCACTTGAATTCAACAAATCTCCAGAGACTCTCCTAAAATTTTTAGAGAGAATTTTAAATTTTTTAATAGGAATAAGAACTGAAGCTTCCAACTAATTCACCCCACAGTATGGACAAAATGGAGAATGACCTGCTTTAGTTAATATAGTTAATTTAGCTTTTCTATCACAACATAAAAACATCACTTCATCTAAATCATCTTTTTCATATAATACTCTTGGTTGTTTTGTTGTCATAAGTTTCCCAGCTTTAAATTTCATGCCCTTACTTCTTTTCAAAGACTTTTCTAATCCTTTAAATAGATCATTTACCGCTTTTGCCATTTCATTCTCTGCTAATATCATAGCATTTTCCTTAATATCCTCAGTGTAGTATGTAGAAACTGGACAAGGAATACCACAACTAGGACAAAATAACTCCATAACATCATCTTCTTGTACTTCATCGGCTCTTAATTTAAATTCTTCTCCACAAAATGAGCACTTAAAAGATGAAAATCCAGCCATGTCGCTTTGTTTAGAAATTATAAATTTTTTTGGCATTACTATAGCTCCCTTTATTATGTCTTAACTAAAAAGTTAGATATATATATGCATGTATGTAAAACCGACTTCTTAAATTAATAATTAGTATAATTCTTCAAATTTCTATTTAATATATACCTCAATAAAAACAATAATTTTGTCAATACAGAATCCTAACCATTATTAATTCTTTAAAACCTCCTAAAATTCCTTTTTTGACCTATAAAAAAAAGCATGACGTACAATTGTCATGCTTTTCCTCATATAATCTAATAATATTTTAAGTCTACATCTTTCATGTATCATGTATAACTTTGTTGTAGAATAAACAACTTTCTTGTATAATCCACGACTTTGTTGTAATTACACATTATGATTTTTTATATTGTGCGAAAAACTGGTTTGAAAGCAGCTTGCATTGCATCATCCAGACCTTTCCCTTGTGCTGGGTTCCATGCCGCAATAATTACGTTATAGCCCTCTTTCTTTAACTCTGTCGCAAAAGCAATTAAGGCAGCTCTTACTTTTTCATTCTCTACTAAGTCAGCATCAAATGCTAAGTATACATTTTCTACTCCCATATCTTTTAATACTGGCATAACGATTCTCCATGCATTTACACCTGGAATCGCAAGAACTGTTGTCCCTACTTTAGCTATTTCTTCTTTATTTAGTCTTTGAGGAAGTAAATCGGCAATCAAATCCGCCTTCATCGGCCCTTCTGTAATCATTACTGATTTTGTTTTGTGCAGCATACCAGACTTCCAATGTTTCAAATGTGAGCTTGGTACCGCTACATGTACAGGAAGTGGATTTTCACTACCTCCCGCACCGGTTCCTTCATTTTTATTTGCTGAAGAGATCCATAAGTATTTTTGACCTTTATGTATCTTTACAACAACCTTTTCCCCGTCGATTAATAATTCTTTATTTTTCCCTATTTCTAGTTTTCCTTCATAGATACAATCCTCGTTTTTCGTTATTTTCACAACATTAGGCTGTTGGACTAGTTCGGCTTGTATACCTGTAGGCCCAGATTTCACATGAACAGAGTTCTTTACTTCATCTACACGTACTTGCCAACCAACAATTTGATTATATTGGTTTCGGAATGGAATCATAATTCCTGGAAAACCTGCCATTAAACGAAGAGAAGTTTGTCCTTTCTTCATTTCATAAAATCCAGGTATTCCCTTCCAACAATCTTTTTTGCCAATTTGTTTAAATAACTTTTCCCAAATAGTTGTGTACGTATTATCATCTTCCAACACAATTTGTTGCTTTAAAAACGAACGATATTGACGTACCTGTACTTCTTCTTCAGTCATTTTTCTATCTTGCAGTAAATGTATATGATGCTTCTCCTCTAACGGCAAAAATCCGATTAAATTACGATTAAATACATCTAATTCTTCCTTACTTCGCTTACTATGCCCCTTTACTACATCTACCTCTGGTAATTGGTATTGCTTCTTACCATTTAGATAATGGATATAACTTGGATTACTTGAATTTTTACCGTATACCCACTTACTTTCCACACGGGTACATGCTACTTTCTCCTGTGAAACATGCAGCATACAGTTTCCAATACCATTACAGATTGGGCATGGAACACGATAAAATTCCCACCAACTTCCTCTTGGATGTGCAGTTGTTAAACGAAATTGTCCTTTTTGTATGTTATAATTCATCATTTCCCACTCCTTGTATACTATTTATTATATATGGAACAGCTACTTCCATTAAACTCTTTATACTTCTATTTAGATGTTCTCTTTGTTCTCCTAACGGATAGACAAAAGAATATGTATCACAAACTAAATAATCGTTTCTATGTTCTTGATCTAGCAAAGCTGATTCTACATATGCTTCAAATGCTCTAGCAAACATCTCATGATTTGTAGACCAATACTTTTTGGTTCTCTTCTTATCTAACTTAATGGCTGTATCAAAGTATATAGACCCTTTCACTTGATAGGATATTTCAACAAGTTTTTCGCCAGTTTTTTTATAATGATATGCAGCTAACATTTGTGCGGTTTTCTCGAATTCTTTTTCAATTTTACGCTCCATACGCGTTTTTGTAGCTCCTGATAAAGTATCAAGCTTCCTACACAAACTAGCATGATGTGATTCTAAAATATTTGAAAGATTTCCTTTAAACACATCATAACTATCGATAACACCACCATAGAAATACCACTTTCTACTGTAGGCATTTTCCACGTTGATTACTCTGGCAACTTTTCCTTGTTTACAAGCCTCTAACACAGCTTGCATCTTTTCCTTGATAATAGCAGGCAAGATATTCCCAATACTCTTCCCGCTTGATAAGAAAGCAAGACTACCATTTTGAAAATCGTGACTACAATCATATAAGAAATGATCCAATGCATGTCCCCATTCATGACACAATGCCCCGACTCCATTATCACGAGTTAAATTAATGACTTTGGTAGAAGGTTCATAATGTGCTAATGCATTGCCGCTTCCTCTCGCACCAATAGCAAGTCCTAAGCGTCCTCCTAACCCTATATACTCAGGTGGAATTCCCAATATACGAGCTAAATCCTGCAATGCTTCGGATACATGCCCGATATGTTCTTTTGCATATTGTTCGGTGCAATAATGACCAAATTGCATCCCCTTCAACCCAAACATAGCAACTACGTCTTCAGGTTTGGTAGCAATTTCTACTTCTGGTCCTTTTCTTTGCAGAGTATCTGGCAGTTTCCTACTCCAAGCAGCTGCGGATTTCTTACGAGTCGTAACCTTTTTCGTAAGTAAATCCTTCCATGTTAGTTCATGTGATACACGAAGATACGTAGAATTAATACTTTTTGAATTTGTGCAAAGTGATATGAATTTCTTTCCTAATATTAATAACTCCATACCATCTGCATCAATAAACTCATCAAAATATTCCTCTACCATTCTTTTAAATGTGAATGTTACATTCTTATTTTTTCTAAATGCAGACCAACTATTGTTCATTTCCATTCCATAAGAGACCACAAGATCTACCCATTGTTCTGAGGTATGTACCGACTGTATATCATGCCATATTCTTCTACATGCTTGAACATATAGTTTCCTTGCAGTCGGTGTATCTACAATTGGCTTCTTATTAATTCTGCCCACTAGCAGTTGCTTTAACTTTGCAACACGTGGTGGGACATCATTTTCTTTTTCATGTTCAAAAGAGAATGGAATCAATGTATTTCGATCCAATGCATTTAGCGCCTCTACTGGAGATTCTTTTTCAATTTCAGCTAAAATTTCTAAAGAAAATGATACTAAAAATGATTCTTTTAAAGCTCGTATCTCTTTCTTTGCTCCCACTAATTTCTCACCTACATCATAACTGTATCGATTGCGAACTTGTTTATCTGTTCTCACATCTTGTACCATTACGTCTTCTCCAACCTCTAAACCAAACAGTTCAAATAAATTCATACTAAAATCCTCCTGAATAAAATAAAAGACAGAAATTCATAGTCATTTTGCACTACGGATTTCTGTCATTCCCTCTGTCTGTACACTTCCATATAGTTATGTAAATTACTCATTACGATACACTCACACCTGTTAAAGAGAATAGATCCTCTTTTGTCGGATTTAGTGCTTGTAACCAGCTATCTACCTCTAAGAAGTTTACTTTTTTTAATTGTTCGCCTTTTTCCGCACGCTTAACCACCTCTAAACCTCCATGATGATGCACAATCATTACAAGATCATCTTTCTTGAAAATACAATCTACATCTGCAGAGTTTATGTGGTGGTTACGTAGAATTGGTTTCCATTTCTTAAGTGAATACCCTTCTACATTTAAAAAACCACGGATAGCAGTAAAGCGAAAACTCGTTCCTCTAAAACATCTTTCCAATAAAAAAAGGAAATCCCGTACACATCCATTAAAATGAACATGATACAAATAGATTTCCCCTGCTTGTTTTGCTGCTCGCTGTGACAAGTTTGATGGTTTAATGGAAAACTGATAACAATCTCGTTCCCAAAATGCTCCTTCTTTTGTAACTCTCATTCGTAATGCACGTAAACTTGGAATAAGTTCATCTGGATGTGCAGAACAAAATAAAGATACTTCATAACTGATATTCATAAATAAATCCCCCTAAATAATAATTTTGCCCAGTGTAATAATGGGTTCTAACAATCAAACAGACTTGAAAACAACACAAAAAGGGCTTCTTCAAGTCGATTAAAAATGTGCATAGCAAAATAAGCTATATATACACTAATCGGCTCAAAGAAGCCCTTTCATAAGTGAAACAAGACGCAACTTGCTTCTACAACTCAACCACAACACAATAAGGTGTGGGAATAAACGGAATCAATTAAACAATAAATATAGTTATATATTATTAAATTTATTAAGTATTATCAAGTGTCGTTATATATTTATAGTATTTAGCGGTATAATACAAATATATAAAGGAGGTAGAATATTTTGCAAATAGGGTATGATTCAAATAATCCAAGATTAATTCCTTCAGTTGTATCTTTTATCGATGTATTAGGATTTTCGCAATTGGGCATGAAAGCGATTAATTCCGACGAAGGAGATGTATTTTTAAATCAGATACATACATCATTAAACAAAGCTCGACACGCTATCACCAATCAATTGTCGCTAGCAAAGGTTAAGGTTTTTACTGACAACGTGGTAATTGGATGGCCTATTTATGGAGATGGCGAGGGAGAATTAGGAACCACTTTCCTTAACCTAGCACAATATCAATTCTCTTTAGCGCTTGATGGATTCTTTATACGTGGTGGAGTAAGTGTTGGTCCTCACTTCATGGATGAAGAAACTGTTTTCGGCCCTGAATTGATTACAGCATATAAACTAGAATCTCAAGTAGCTGTTTATCCTAGAATTATTCTAGGTGAAAAAAGTATAGAACAAGTACATAAATATATGGCTTATTACCCATCACAATATGATAACCCTTTTTATTTTGAACTGCTTGAGGATATGGACGGAGAGTGGTTTTTAAATTACCTATATGTTTTATTTGAATTGTACGAGGAAGAAGCGTTTAATGGGGATTTCACACCATTCTTCCCCCATTTAGAAACACATCGTAATCAGATTTTAAGTGCATTACATACCTATGCAAATAATCATAAATTACTAAAAAAATATTCATGGATAGCAAATTATCATAATTATTTTTGTGATGAATTTGTACCTGATGCACCTGATGATCTTAAAATCGATTCTCCAATAAAAATGTCACAACCAAGAAGAATAATTACATAAATCATAAAAGCATACTATTTTTAACAATTTAGCATTTCAAATATTTTATAGTTATATCGTGCATATTCTTTTTCACTTTCTTGAAATCATGTATAATTAAAGTATCCTACACGAGATATTGAGTCATATCTCATCGTCATTTTAAAAGACCTCCATTTTATATGGAGATCTTTTTTTAGGGGATAAATAAATAACTACTAATTTTACACGGCAGGAAATTCCCCCTACACATTCTCTATTAATATCCACCCATCTTAATTACTAACATAGTCATAAACATACTAAACATGAGGCTTTTTAAGTACTTATTTTCATCTTTTGCTCTAAAAAGAGCTAAACAGCAGAATAAAGCCCATCCTAACCAAAATAGCATTCCTAAAATCATTGGTAAATCAGTCAATTAAATCTACTCCTTCGAATATTTTATCTATTACACTATTTAATATATTCATTTTGACTTCATATTTTAAGCCCAAAATAAAAAAGACAGAAGTTTTTCTGTCTTTTTTATTTATCTTAAAGTAATCCATTCATAACTTGCCCACTCTTTTGGTTTTTTATCGTACTTAATACGACCAGTCGTACAGAAGGAAGCAATCATCCATTGTATAATGTTCATCTTGGCATATGGATCAATACAATCCTCTATTTTTTTTAATTGATAGCCTGTACTATTTTTCTGCCAAATTGTATATAAACGAAAATGTGTTGTAGTAACAAGCCTAGCTTTTGTTGTAACTTGCCATTTTGCAATTTTCGTTAAATCCTCTTTGACTTTTCTCTCATACTCTTGTTTTATCACTTTATAAGTCTTGTCTTTATTAATTAATCCATTAGAGAATGTAAAAGGCATTTGATGCACCTCATAAACTGTTCCTTCTTCATCTCCTAAAATATTTGATTCTACTAGGAATATGTTTTTTAGTTTTAACTGTTCCGTTAATTCTTTTCCGCTCCGATAAAACGGTTTTTTTATCTTCTGAAGCAAGACAACCTGTACAATTAATCCGATAAGTAACGGATACGCTAGTATAAACACCATATTAATAAACATATTGGTAATAAGTACCCCTACTAATGCGAATATCGTGAAGTAAATATACGTTTCTCTTTGATGAATGATTCTACTATTCAAGCTAAAATACCTCCGTTTTGATAAAAAGTGAAAGCAACATATACAATTGCTCCTAATAAAATAGAACAAGCCCCCGGAAAGCTCTGTATCAGCTGTATATCTTTCTTTGGTAGCTTTGCCCCAAATATAGAAGCAGCATGCTCCAATTGGTCTTTAAACGCCCCCACAAACCCCAAAATTTTAATTAATCGATACACACTAGCAATCCAAAAGAATAGTAAATGGAAAGCTGTTAATGTAATAGCAGTAAGGATTGCTGATTCTTCCACTAAATTACTAACATATATAGCTACCACCACAAGCATTTTTGTATCACCGGGTGAAGAAAATTTAAATGTCTCTAACAACAAACCACACGCTAATGCCATAGCTAGTACAATCACAATCTCTTTCCCTGTTCTTATTCCAGCAAAATACGTGATTCCTATACCTACAATTAAGAATAGCAAATGCCATATATTTTTCGTTTTTCTATATTTCAAATCAGTAAATACATTCAGGGCCATATATCCTAGTAGTATTCCTATTACATATATACTCATAATTTTTTCTCCTTATTTTTTCCTATTTTAATGAATTATTACGGTCCACTCACTAGAGACCAGGTGACCGTAGAAGTATAAGTAGCTTGCCGATTCTTCCCTACATAAGTTGTCCCTGGATCTAACTGCAGTTGTAATCCATTTTGTCCAAAATCGACTTGATATTCTCCAATTGCTACATCTTTTGAAGCCCGTATAATAGTGTGTGCCGCCCCAGTATCAATAGGTGTACTTGGAATTTGTATGATAGGTTTCCCTGTCTCTGGACCTTTTACTTTAGTTATACTTACCTGATTTTTTAAGGATAAAGAACCCTTTGGCAATTGTTTTGCAATATTCGGCTCTGTAAATGGAGAAATTGTCATATTCAATCTCCATCCATCCGCTTGATTTCGACTATCATGTATCATGAGTTTCCCTAATGTACCAAATGAATTTTGCTTTTCTCCATTTAGTTGAATAGGAGTAAACTCTACACTTTTAGGAACAGTAAGCATGTCTACTCGTCCTTTTTGTGTTGTAGATATATGCTTCGTCGTACTTTTATTCCCAGCTTTATCTACTGTACGGATATGTACATATTGTGGTTTCGCATAATCAGTTGGAAACTGAATGCTAGTCTGATTTGTAAACTGAACACCACCCACTTTATCAAGTGAAGTGTCGGATTTATCATTCACTACATATTCATATCCCTTTACACCACTTGTTACAGTTGCAGGAACTTCCTTAGAAAAATCCGAAACGCCATTCCTGCCAACTCCACGAATTTTATAATGATAGGTACTCCCTTCATCTTTAGCAGGGGCAAACGTTACTTTAGTTTCTTTCAGTTCTCTATTTTCAAATTGGAAGCTTTCAGGTGTTGTTGGCACTGCCTGATCTTTTGCTTCTTTATCTACATAGTCAGAGAGTCTACCCTTATATATTTGCTGATTTCCCCTGTATACTTCCGCTTCCGATGCATATCCCACTTTTAACTCATCCACATAGGTAATCCCTTCTGAATAAGCAAGCATATAAAAAGTTACACCTCGTTGCTCGGTAATATAAAACGGATTATTTGCAACTTGAGTATTCATACTAAACGTAGACCATCCATTTATATCTTTATTAGAATCATTCTTTGTGATCGTACGATTATTTGGTAATTGGATAGGTGCTGCCCATTTTCTTGTTTTTAGGCGATCACCTTGTTTCATCGGGGTCACAATAGGACTATTTAATATTATCTTTCCCTTTCCAGAACCATCCTGATACGGTATTACCTTTTCAATCATAGGGGAATCTTGATACACATCTTTGTTTATATCCGAAGTTATATGTCTTCTATCCCTTGGTATGTTGGTACCCGGTTCCTTCTCTGGAAACAAAGAGATATTACTAATTTCTATTTCTTTTGAACCGCCTGGAACATCTTTCAAAACAGTAGCATTATAATAGTCAAATTCTCTCCCTGTTTCCCAGCCTCCATCACCATAGAAACTAATTCTTCCTAATCCTTGTGACTTTGCTTTAAACGTTGCTGAAATATAAGCATTATTAGGTACGTTTAATCGCTTAAAAACAGCAATGGAACTCTCTCTTACTGTATAAGGATATAAGACACGATTCCCTCCCGATTTTGTATCAAATACTTTGTATCCACTAGTATCTGTACCATTTGGATAAAAGACTTCAGATTGTAAACTTTGATTCCCGTTTCCGTAAAACTCTCCCCAACCACTCATCAAATTAACGTCTTTGGGGTTATTAAAATCAATTTTCCATAAGACGTCCTGCTCTAAGATATCAATCGCCCATTCTAGCTTCACTTCATTTTCTTTTCCACTTGCAGTGAGTGTTGGAATACCACTTTGCTGTTTTACTATTTGATCAGCTAATACAGAGTTATCTTTTGAATCACTAATTACGCACGATACACCTAAAAGTATGATCGAAGTAAGAATCTTCCCCCATTTCACTGTTTCCTCCCCCATTCCATTTTTACGCTATCTAAGCTGCCTTATTTTGCTCCTTCTGACTTGCATGTTTTTTTCTCCACCATACAAATACAAACATTGAAATAATTAATATAAAAACACCAGCGGCTATTATATATATTTGATTAGAATATCCAGGCAACACTTTTATTGCACCTGTTTGTTCCGCATACTCTGTTACATTAGAAGCAGTTATGCGTATCTGTTCTGTAAATATTTTTGGTATACCATTCTCTTTTATAGTGACTTTTAGTGTATACTTTCCATCTTTGTATTCTTTCGCTTTCCATGGGATTGCTAATCCTACCTTAGATTTTGGCGCTACATTGAACGCTGGAATATTACCATGAAATAGAACGTTATCCTGTGATAAAACTTCATAGTAAACTGCTACATCCCTTACAATATTTGCATTTGTATTTTGAATAAGTGCATGGACTTGTGGTTGTGTTGGATAAGATTCTACAGTTGTGCCATTTAGTTTAAGATGTTCTTTACTAACTGAATTTTCAGTCTCTTCATTATTCAATTGTATTGCTACCGCATATTCAATGCGATTATGTACAGAAAAGTTCAATCCGTCCTTTTCAAGCTTCTGTGCTTTAGTATCGTGGGCTAACTCAAATAATAATCCTCCTAAAAACACTCCATCTTGATTTGGTGTCGTTAAATGTACCTCTATAGTTTTCGTTTGATTCCCCTCTAAGTTAACAGCGTCAGGAGCTTGTACATACTGATCCATATAGAAATCTGTATCTGTTAATATACTTTGTGAGACTTCACGATTTGGTACATACATAATACCTCCATTTGTAGAGGTGAGAGCGTTAGCAACTTTTACATTGACTTTGATTGGAGTATTAGCTTTATTGTGTACATCCATTTTTACTGTTTGATTCTGTTTCTTTTTCACCTGTAAATTAAAATAATTTTTTATATCGCCTAGTTGATTATCCGGGACATGAATGCTTACATCAAATGGTAAACTATCTTGTTTTTCTTCTGCATAAACTACTTTAAAAGGTTTTAAGCTTATACTTAAAATGAATATAATCACAACCAAAATACTAATTAAAATTTTATATACATAGCTTTTCATTCTGCCCCTTCTTTCTATGTACAGAAGAGAATCATACATACGTGATTCCCTTCTATATAATAAATTTCTTTTAAGGTCCTGTTACAATAGAATATGTCAGTTTTGACTCATATGAGGTAGCACCAGCCTTATTCTCAACATACGTACTATGTGGATTTAACGTTAAAGCTAGAGACTTATCATTGAAACTAACATTATATTTCCCCATACCTTCATCTTTTTTCGCACTTAAAATCGTAACTTGATTATCAGTATCTATAATAAAGTTAGTCGTTTTAAACTCTGGATTGGGTGAACTTGTCCCTCCTACTTTCGTTATAGCAGCACCACCACTATTCAAAACTAAGGAACCCTTTGGAAGTGTCCGATTTGACTTTGCATCTCCACTCACTTTAAATTGATCTGCTTTCACATTGATTCTCCAACCATTCCCTGAACCAGTTGCATCTGTCACTGTTAGCACACCAGGATTTGCATGTGTCACTTGCGTTTCTCCACTTAGTGTTACCGCGTTAAAGTTACTAACTGGTGTAACAGCAATATTATGTTCCCCACCTGTTATACTTTGATTTAGTTTTGTATCAGCTGTTGTTGCTGCACTTGCAGGTGTACTAATTAATGACATGCCAAGGGCTAATGTTGCTAATGTAGGAATCATTACTTTACTGAATTTCATCATAGTACCTCCTTATATTTTAAAAGGAGGGAGCTATATAAAACACGCCCCCTCTTATTTTCAATTAAAATTTATTTTTTGTTCCAAGAATCTACATCCGCATTGCTTGATGCTTTTGTGAATCGAGCTAGAATTGTATCATAACCGCCTTGGATTGCTTTCCATACAAATGGCCCAATTACTAATACAATAATGACCGCTAAAGCAATTAACATACCGTTTTCTGATGATAGTTGTGAATCCTCATTTTTTAACCAATTCTTCATTTTTGCTAACATTACATTTCGTCTCCTTTATATATCGATTTTAAGAATTTACTAAAATAAGAACTTAATTATTTAAATCTTTTATTACTTATTCCAAGAATTTACGTCTGCATTGCTTGATGCTTTTGTGAATCGTGCCAGGATCGTATCATAACCACCTTGGATTGCTTTCCATACAAACGGCCCAATTACTAATACGATAATGACCGCCAAGGCAATTAACATACCGTTTTCTGATGATAGTTGTGAATCCTCATTTTTTAACCAATTTTTCATTTTTGCTAACATGATTGAATCTCCCTTATTCATTTATTTGAACTATATACATAATAAACATCATGAACCTAAAACTTTTATTACTTGTTCCAAGTATTCACATCTGCATTGCTTGATGCTTTTGTGAATCGAGCTAGAATTGTATCATAGCCGCCTTGGATTGCTTTCCATACAAATGGTCCAATTACTAGCACAATAATTACCGCCAAGGCGATTAACATACCATTTTCTGATGATAATTGTGAGTCTTCATTTTTTACCCAATTCTTCATTTTCGTTAGCATATATTTTGCTCCTTTACCTATTCCATTTTGAATAATGTTTTTCTATATACTTGCAAATCCTTGCATTAAGGATTGAATAAGAATGACCATCGGAGAAGTAAGCATACATCCAATAAGCGCAACGTTAAATTTATTCATTTCCATTGGCTTATTTTGAATGAGACGATTATAGTTCTCATGTTTTAACTCACGCATCATTTTAATCTGTGCATCCATAATACGTAGACTCTGTACCTTGTCCGTTTTTTGTGCTTGTTGCAATGCAATTGTAAAGGTATTTACCTCTGGACTATTTAAGGCAGCTGCAAAGTTTCTAAATGGTTGATCCGAACCCGCATACATTTCTAATTCCGCTGTAAGTGTAGATACATACGGTCGAAGATGTCTTCCAGCATATATCTGCGCCTTTTTTACTGCTTCTAATGTTGTATGTGTTTTTAACAACTGCAGCATAGGAATTAAATACTCCGGTAATTCGAACTTCCTTGCTTCTATCGCCTGCTTGATTCTTATCTTTAATAGATAATCTGGATAGAAATAAAGCAGTGGTGAAATCAAAACGCCCACTTTAAATAAGTAGTAATCGTGAAACACTGTACATATCAAGAAAACAGAGGTGAAAATGATGGGATATGCTACCTTCATTTTCAAATATTCTTCTGGTTTCGTATCCAAACCAGCTTCTTCTAATTTTTTCTGGATCAGCTCTTTCTTTTCTTCTGTCAGATACTTATGTGATAGCGACTGGAAGGGAGCGAGCATCATTTGATTTAAATTCTTTTTTTCAATTCGTTTTGCATTTTCTACATAGTTTGTAAGTAGGCTACCGCTGTCTTTTTTACTTTGTAGAAAGGTAGAGAATACCCAGTACATGACAACGAATACCACTAAAGCTAGAATCGTAGCCAATTTATTCCCCTCTTTCTGTTGGATTATAATTTGCAATCTTTTCTACACGGGTCGCTAAGAAAAATACAATGAACATATTTACCGCTAATGCAATTTTCCCCATCATAGAGCCTGCTACAAATCCATATGCTTCTTTTGACATCAACATAATCACAATCGGCATGGCAATCACGATTAAGCAATTCTGTACAAACGCACGTTGTGCTTGTGACAAACTAGAACGTAATCTTGCCAAATATAACTTTTGTTTTTCGAAATCTTCTGCAATATCTAATAAGACTTGTACTGAATTCGATCCGCCTTCTCGACTACACACTTCCAACATTTCATGGAAGAAAACCAATTCTCTAAAATTAAAAGTTTCATTGAATCCTTTAAATGCACGGTGCATTGTAGTTCCACCTTCTAATAAAAGAGAAACTTTTTCTATTTCTTCTTGAATGCTCTCATGCATCATTGGCTTTACTTGTACTAACACGCGTTTAGCGTTATTACTAATTTGAAGCGCATTCGCTACTGCCTTCATATAAATAGAAAGACGGTCAATGACAACTAAGTAGTAACGTTTTTTTCTTCGATAGAGAAGAAATTTCGGAACTAAAAATCCACATAAAGCAGAAATCAGTGTAAAAGGATCTCTTCCAAAGGAGAAGTAGAATATTGCTGCTATACTCATTCCGGAAAGAATCGTATATACCCAGTACATGCTTTTCGTCAATTTCCACTCGTACTTTTGGGCTTCTTGGATAACAGATTGTGGAAGATACATTCGTATGCCTTTAATATTCCTTAATTCCAAGCGCCTTTCTTCTTTCTCATTTTCTTGTACAAATTGGGAAAGTGCAGAACCTTTAGATTTTGCAAAAAGTAAAACAAGTAATACTACACTAATAAAGATTAATAATATACATCCATAGGCGAACAAACTATGCATACTGCACCTCCTGTTGTGATAGGAACGGTGCATAAAGAGCTGGATTTACAGAAGTAGCAGAACGGAATTTTTTCTCCATTTTAGCTGACATTTTCCCTGTAATAATGTGCTGTCCATGAATTTTTCCTATG
>NZ_VLTE01000201.1:0-226 GCF_007558965.1 Bacillus sp. HY001
CTCGGTTTAAATCGAAAAACAATAAAGTCCAATCCTATACAACGAAACATACAAATGGAAACATTGCGATTATAGATAATAAATTGAAGTTACCGAAACTTGGTCTTGTCAAATTTGTCAAAAGTCGTGAGATAGAAGGACGAATTTTGAGTGCTACTGTCAGAAGGAATCCAAGTGGAAAATATTTTGTCTCGATTCTTGCTGAAGCAGAAGTACAAGAATTGCC
>NZ_VLTE01000202.1:0-443 GCF_007558965.1 Bacillus sp. HY001
GAGATAGAAGGACGAATTTTGAGTGCTACTGTCAGAAGGAATCCAAGTGGAAAATATTTTGTCTCGATTCTTGCTGAAGCAGAAGTACAAGAATTGCCGAAGACCGATTCCACTGTTGGTATAGATGTTGGTGTGAAAAACTTTGCTATTCTTTCAACGGGTGAGGTATTCGGTAATCCAAAATGGTCTCGGGTATTAGAAAAGAAACTCGCTCATGCCCAGCGTATTCTATCTAGACGTACAAAAGGCGGAGCGAATTGGCATAAACAGCGAATGAAAGTCGCTCGTATTCATGAACGAATCAAAAATGCAAGAACAGATTACTTGCAAAAACTCTCTACAAGAATCATCAAAAACCACGATGTGATTGGGATAGAAGATTTGCAAGTATCGAATATGTTACAGAATCACAAACTAGCGAAAGCGATTCAAGAAGTATCATG
>NZ_VLTE01000203.1:0-1149 GCF_007558965.1 Bacillus sp. HY001
CGGGGATAGCCTAATGAATTAGAAGCCACTAGGCTTCTGTACTTAGGAATCTCCCACTTCAAACAGTCCGTAAGGACGTTAAGTGGTGAGTAGTTCAAGTAGTTTAAATGTTAAAAAGATGATAGATTGAAATCAGTATGGATATTCTTTACTATATCTATACGTATCGAAATCATTTTGAAATATTGTTTGAACGAGTTGTATACATTCCGTATCATAAAAACCTTCGAAAGTAGGGTAGCGAGGAAATAAAGGATCAGTAATACTTGCTTCGCTAAAATTTCCCCTATAGATCATAGCGGGAGTCTGATGATGCCAGGATGTTGATAACTTATTTATCGGTGCGGATTTTAATTCAAAGTGGCTCTCTAACTTTTGCATTTCCTGATCAAAATCCTCTAAGTAAATATAATTGGTTACATATGCTTCTTCACCTAGTATGTATTGTTGTGTAAAATGCGGATTCATATCATCTGTATGAGCATCTTTGGCGAGTAGGTAATATAAAAATTGTTTATATGAGATTCCTTTAGGAGAATTTTCATCTTGATATAAAAACTTTCGAATGGGTTGCCATTCTGGGTTTTCTACATAGGGAGGTGCGATTAAGGATACGAAAGAACTAACGGCTCTTTTAAAAGGATTACGAACAAGTTTAAAAGTTTCTTTTTGTTTATCTCGTAATGCTATGCCTAGCCGCACATCGTAGGCGGGTGTACTTTTATATATATCATATTCGTAATGATGAATGAAAGGATTATAGTTTAAAGCTGTTTGTAATAAATCAATCTGGTAAAAAAACCAATTAGCAAGTGAAGTGCAGCCACTTTTTTGACTCCAAAATAGAATGAGAGGGAAGTTTCTGTGGTAGTGTGGTTTTCTGAAATTAGCATTGATGATGTGTAACATAGAAGAATCAAACAATCTCTACACTCCTTTCAGTTATCATAATTATATGTATGAAAAATAAGGAAGGGTTATGAGTATTGAATGTTTTTTGTAAAAAATGAAAAAGAGTTGTTGACTATTGTTAAATAGAGGTGTAATATAAAACAAGTCGCCGATGCAATAACGCAGAACGCGGCAAACAAAATGAAAAACTTAGTTGACATTAACTAACGAAGATGTTAACATAAGGAAGTCGCAAAT
>NZ_VLTE01000204.1:0-236 GCF_007558965.1 Bacillus sp. HY001
TGCACAATGCCTACAACATATTGAAGTAAATTCAACTGCACAACAAGCGTATCTACATATTCTTGATGTGTGTCTAAATCAATATGAGTATTCTTCCTGTGTCCTTCTAATGCTTCATATATGTGATTCATCTCTAACTTGCACATAAATTGAAATAGCTTATAGTCATCATGCGATCCCTCTATTGCTTGTTTATTCTTTGTAAGAACTAACATGTAGTGCTTTATCTTTGTAAA
>NZ_VLTE01000205.1:0-1579 GCF_007558965.1 Bacillus sp. HY001
GAGGGTTAACTGCGGGCAATCCCTAAAGCTGATTGAACTACAACGTGGCTAGAAATAGCGAGCGTGAATGTCGCGAAAGCAGAAAAAATCAATCAGATGGTGCAAGGGTAAATCCTAAACACTAGAACAATGGGTCTTCCGCCTCGAATCATCTAAGTCAAAATGGATAAGATGAACGTTCAACGACTATCTCGTATAACTGACGAGAGTACATCACAAGCCTATGGTGGTGGAAAAATCCTCTATCTTTAAGTAGATAAACATATAGTCTGCGCTCATGTGAAAATATGAGAAGTTCATAAGAGAACTGGCTAAGGAATTGCGCCCTTAGTTGAACAAGATAAATTTTATTGAATCTATCAAACTTTATTGAATTTATCGAACGTACGTGCTATGTTTGGTTCAATGAGGTGAGAATAATAATGAAATTTTCACGAGTTAGTCAAGTATCGGAATTAACAGGTTTGTATCCTGGTAGTCTTAGGAGAATGCTGGTGGAACACGCTACGATTCAGAAGAACAAATCTTTCATTAAAGGAGTTACATTCTGATGATATTGGCGAAGAAAGTCAGACTGATTCCAACGCCTGAACAAGAAAAAGTGCTTAGAAACCATGCTGGTGCTGCAAGATTCGCTTATAACTATTGTAAAAGAATGAGCGATAGATACTATAAGCTATTTGGAAAATCTGTTTCACAGTTAGCTTTACAGAAACGATTTACAAAGATCAAGAAGCGAAAGAGATATGGGTGGTTAAAAGACATCAATGCACAAGTCCCTAAACAGGCTTCAAAAGATTTTGATACGGCGAGAAAACATTCGTTCAAAAAGTACAAAAATGGTTCTCACACTTCTTATAAATCCAAAAAAGATTTAATTCAAGGATTTTATGCCAATTATGAAAGACTGATTATAGGAAAGAAAGTAGTTCATATTCAGTCTATTGGAGAAGTGAAAACAAGCCAACAACTACCAAGAAACAAAAAACCATCCAATCCAAGAGTTACATTTGATGGTCGTCACTGGTGGATGAGTGTAGGATTCCAAGAAGACTTTGAATTACAAGAACTAACGAATGAGTCGATTGGTGTGGATGTTGGTTTAAAAGAGCTGTTTGTAGCTTCTAATGGTATGAAAGAACGAAATATAAACAAAGATGCCAAGGTTAAAAAACTTTTGAAAAGGAAAAAGTCAGCACAAAGAGATATGTCTAGGAGATTTAAAAAAGGTGTGAAAATTCAATCGGCCGGATATGAAAAAGCGAAAACTGAGCACCTGCGGTTATCTAGGAAAATTACGAATATCCGAAATAACCATATCCATCAAGCGACAGCTAAATTGGTGAAAACCAAACCAATGAGGATTGTTGTGGAAGACTTATCTATCTCAAACCTGTTAAAAAACAAAAAACTATCGAAAGCATTTTCATTTCAAAAATTAAACTTCTTCTTTCAATGTTTATCATACAAGTGCAAGAAGCATGGCATTGCGTATGTAAAAGCTGATAAATGGTTCGCTTCAAGCAAGATTTGCTCATGTTGCGGAGTAAAATACGACCATTCAGTTCAACCAGAAGGA
>NZ_VLTE01000206.1:0-1471 GCF_007558965.1 Bacillus sp. HY001
GACATTGAGACAGCTTGGAATGAAATAAAAGATTACTTTGAGGAACCTCGTTTTAAACATGAAAAAGTATGTTTCAGTAAAGGTTTGAAGTATAATTTCGAAGATCTTATTGAAGCATACAATGAATTATATTATGAAGAAACACCCGTCTACTTCAATTTACTACAAGTATTTAAAGAATACCATGCCAGTGAAAAACAAATATTAGCTGATCAGTTAACCATTTATCAGGTAATGAATACAAGAGTGCCTTATAGTACAGAGTCCTACTTTCCCAACACTAAATAATAGTTTGTAAATGTTATAGTATGAATGACGTATGAATCATCCATAATGAAATTTTCAAGCGAATTAGTAAATAGAATATGATTTCAAAACGACAAGAACATTTGTTCGTTAAAATTGTATTTAACGTGAAGAATAGATAGCTGTTTTTTTATTCTTCGTATATAATCAAATTTCCCACTATGAAAGGATGTTTTTTACTGTGAGATCTAATTTTGTAGATATTGTAGGGTATCAGTTTGAAAAAGTTCATACAGGTGCTATAAAATGGTTGTTAGACTCAAGCAATGAATTGATTGATCACAACGAAAAATCAAATGTGCTTCGCAATTTATATAAAATGTGTGGCATCCTCCCCCCTTTCAAAAGTTCGGATATTGATTTTATAGAGTGTAAACCCGAATTTTCTATCGGAAGTGGAAAAAGAGTGGATCTTGTTATTGAAATAACACTAAATAATGGTGACCTAAAATATATAGTAATCGAAATGAAAGTTGACACTATAGCCAAAAAAGACCAACTTACTGCAACCTACGATGGTTTTCACAGCAGCGAAGATGCTATATTTATTCTTTTCCTGTTTGGATCTTCTCAAATTTGTCAGATTCCAAAACATAAGCACTTTAATACTTTTTGCTTAAATGATATCATGTCTGCCTTTAATAACATTGATAGTGAGCACTATATATACAGGGATTGGATGGACTCTTTGCAAGTCGAGTTAAAAAAAGGTAAAACCATTAAGAACTTACTTCCTACTTTAACTAATATTAAAGATAAAGATTCTTGGCGCAAGAACGGGTATCGTACGCATTTCACTGCTTTTTATTACCTTTACAAACATCTAAAATCCAATTCAAAAAACGAAATAGCCTGGAATATTTACAGTGGTAATAATAATCCAATTATGAATTGGGAACCAGGATGGTTAGATAAAACCATTTCTAATAAAAAAATAACATTCTATTGGGAATTTAATTATCAAGATCTTATTTTAAAAGTTAAATTACCAACGGAAGGGTATCTTTCAAGTCAAGAATTACATCAATTAAAATCAAATATTATTTCAATAGTATCTAAAAATCCCCAAATTAAGGGAAATATTGCTCGTAGGCAATCAATACCTAGAGTATATAACTCCCTATATAAATGGAAGTTTGACTTTTTAACGGAGAGTTTTGAAGAG
>NZ_VLTE01000207.1:0-281 GCF_007558965.1 Bacillus sp. HY001
GACCACCCTTTATCCTCTGATAATTCTGTATGAACAAAATCCAAACCATAAAATGCATGATCTTTATTTTCTATACGACCAAATAAATGTGCTTTACACTCTTTACAAAAATGTCTTTGAATTGCTGCTGTTTTATCAACAATCTCTAACTTATGGCCGTTACTAATGACATGAACTTTGTCACGAGGTACTACAGCTACTATAGAAAAAATGGATTCTTCTGGTTTCCAGCACTTAGAACAACCACATGCATGGTTGTGCATTGTTTGCGAATCTACCTT
>NZ_VLTE01000208.1:0-1664 GCF_007558965.1 Bacillus sp. HY001
AAAAATTCCATGTTATATCACCCCCTTTCCTTCCAAATGGAAAGAAGGGATAATAACAAGCCCACCTTCACACGATATACAGTTATACTTCTATTTTATCATATTCCTATTTATTTAAATAGAGAATCCACAATGATACATTCATTTTCAAATAATCTAGTTTACTATAATTAAAATATGTTTACTTAAAGGTTTTTTACACTTACCCTTAAATTTTATTAGAAATAGTAATTGTTTTTCGAATTTTATAATATTTATTTATCAAGTTTTAACGATTTTAAATATTTGTGGTATATGTTACCATTTTATTAACCTATTAGTTACATTATCCTAATAAGTTAATAAAATAATAAGGGGGATTATTTATGTCAAAGTCAAAAATTAAAAAGATAGTTGGGGCGCTAAGTTTAACATCTGCATTACTTATTTCTGCAATGCCGGCAAGTGCTGGTTCAGGATTAATATGGGTTAGAGACAAATACCCTAATGCATATGAATTTGATTATAATGGCGCTAAGGGGACAGTTAAAATTTTTTACAGAGATAAAAAAGGGAATACTAAAACAAAGATAGAAAAATGCTACATGGATAACAACACATGTTATGTACCAGATAAATGATAAAAAAAGCACTCAATTCGAGTGCTTTTTTACTTTGAATAAAATCGTCTTAAATTTTTTATCGCCCCCTCCACCGTTTTCCATATATAGTATATATGTTACTTTTTTTGTATTTTAAGAGAATTTTTTTGAGACACACTCAAAAAAAGGGCTCTCAAATTCATTTATAAAGAACGTTGATTATCTATGTAATGCAATAAGATTAGAGAGTTAAAAAACTCCTTAAAAACAAAAATAGACCCCTTATAACGTTTTTTCGTTTTTCAGGGATCTATTCTCTCTAGAATTCTATTCTTCTATGTCTTCTTTTACTTCTGCGGATAAAATGTCTTCAGCAAACTTCTTGTAGCCATTATACCCTTTCTTTGCAGCCTTTTTCTTTATTGCTTCTACCACCTTTTCATCAAGATAGAGACTTAAATGCTGCTTTTTTTCTTTTAATTCCTCTTTTGATTTGTTTTCAATTTTTTCTTTGAAAACTTCCAAATCCTTTTTTAAGTACAATCGTTCAGTAGATTTCCCTTTAGCAATCTCTTTAAAGGGCAATATCCCGTCTTTAGCGGCATTATGAACGTAAGTCTTAGACTTATTTAGAAATTCAGCTGCTTCTTTTAACGTTAAAGAGTCTTTGTATAATTCCTCTAACTTTTTTACATCTTCTTGCTCAAAGCGATATCCGCCATCTGCTTTCCAGGTCGCCAGATTGATAGGTTCGATCTGTTTATACTTAATTAAATAGCCTAATTGATTTTTTGTTAAACCTACCCTACCGCATACCTCTTCTAAAGATAAATAGTCCATTTCTCACCTCGTCCGAAACTTTCATTCTAGCTGTTGTTTGAATTTTCTTAGTTGATACTTTGTTAAACCTGTTTCTTTTACTACATCTGTAATTGAGTACTCCTTATACTGCAAATACTTAAATGGATTCTCCATATAACGTTCTCGTACCTTATTAAATGTACTCTTTTTCGATAAAGAATTCAATTGCTCTCCTTTCTCTCGGATGGAATCGAAAATGGGACAACCTTTACAATGTTTGTA
>NZ_VLTE01000209.1:0-293 GCF_007558965.1 Bacillus sp. HY001
TATCCATTTGCTAAACTATGTGTTTTTACACCATTTACCGCTTTTTGAATGCCAGATACACTAGATACACCCATTGCATTTATATTTGGATTGTTTTGCAATTGTTGCGATAGCTGAGAAGCAAAAGCTTCCTTATTGGCATAGCTAGTCCCATCTTTTTGTTGCACAATCCCTGCTTGTTCGGCAGCTTTCTGCGCATGATTTTTAAATCCTTGCACTTTTTGACTCAAGTGTTTGTTCCATGCAGCCTCTTTTTCTTGTTGTGGTACATCTGCAGGGAATTGCTTCATGAA
>NZ_VLTE01000021.1:0-150515 GCF_007558965.1 Bacillus sp. HY001
TTAACATTCTCCGATCCCGATTTTCCTTTTATTATACAAGAAATACCCTATAGAATAGACTTTTTTCAAGTGTCTATTCTATAGGGTACATTTTATATCTTCTTTCCTTTTTTTATTTAAATTTCTATTACTGCACCACTTCATTTATTATATCTATTAATTGATGAATCCCCTCATCATTTGTTTTCGTATAGCCAATCATGTTTTGAATATATCTCTCCTTATTTGTATACAACTTATTTACTGCATGTATGAATACATTCATACTTACTTTGTCTTGGAGTATAACTTCTGCATATCCTTGCCGAGAAAAATATTCAGCATTTAAAACTTGATCTCCCCTACTGGAACTGTTAGTTAGCGGGATAAGCAACATTGGTTTCTTCAAGAATAGCAATTCAGAAATAGCAGTAGAACCCGCTCTCGAAACTACAACACTCGCCATATTTAGTATATGTGGCAACTCTTCCCCTATATATTCAAATTGCATATAACCTTCCATACCAATAGATGAATCCACCTTCCCTTTACCGCACATATGAACAATATTAAAATTTAATAGTAATGTTTCCAAACTTTCCCTTACCATATCATTTATCCATTGAGCACCTTGACTCCCACCCATAATTAACAATACTGGTTTATCTTGCTGAAATTTACAATAGCTTCTTCCCCACAATACGTTGCCCCTCTCAATTTCTTCCCTTACAATTGGTCCTACATAAACCTTCTTCTCATTACTTACATTTTCTCCTGTCTGAGGAAATGTTGTGCATAGTTTTGTAGTAAAAGGTAATGCTATTTTATTTGCTAATCCTAACGTACTATCTGGTTCACGTATTATTACGGGTACTTTATTCATCCACGCTCCTATTACTACAGGAACGGACACAAATCCTCCTGCCGAAAAAATAACATCTGGTTTTATTCGTTTCATCAATTTATAACTTTGTATGCAACCTTTTATTATTTTAAAAGGATCTTTAAAGTTCTCCCAATCCCAATATCTCCTAAGCTTTCCCGTTGAAATACTATTGTATTTCACATTTTGAACTAATAGTTTTTCAATTCCATTTTGAGATCCAATATACTCAACTCCCCATCCTTTTTCCATAAATTTAGGAATCAATACCATATTAATCATTACGTGTCCGGCTGTACCGCCCCCAGTAAAGAGAATCTTTTTATTCATAATTTATATCCACCTTTATCATTAAAAATCTTGTTTTATACTTATCTATTAAATGTAAGTAAACTTACTATTATTTATATATACATTTAACTCAAATCCTATATCTTGCAAAAAATCTTTAACGAGATCATAAAAATCATTTCCATACTCACTACATTCATACTGAGCAAAGACTTGAATTACCACCCTAGTTCCTGTACCTATTACTGGACTTTTCCTATCACCCTTTTTACCTTCCACATAAGCTCGACATTTATTTATCGCCTCATAGAGGCACAAAACATGCTCTTCCTCATCTTTCCAGTCCAGCGTATCAACAATTAAAAGAAATAGCGTATTTTGATTATCTATTGTTTTATAGCCATTCATATATTTCTTACACCCTTTTTATTTTTCATTGAATGCAGATTTCACTACACTTCGCATACTCGAGTACATCTTTTAATGATTGATGAAATTGAATTTCTGGGACCCAACCTAACCTTTTTATATCCTCTATTACTAAACTCTCATTTGATTCGCTCCCACTATGCTCTGCTTCTTTTATGGAAAAATTCAGCTGTGTTAATTCTTTGTATTGTTCTATTACATCTAATAAAGACCGTTTTACCCCTGATCCAATATTATATTGTTTTCCATTTTTTCCATCGCGTAATAACACATGATACGCTTTAACCGCATCACGTACATCTAAAAAATCCCTACTATCTTTCAAACTGTTTACTTCAATAATTGCTTCACTTTTATTCGACTCTATAGTTATCATTTTTTTTGCAAGAATAGAACAAATACCATTCGATACTCCTGGACCAATTAAATTCGAGGGCTTTGCAATGATAATATTTGAATTCATTAATTCACTCCACGCTTCTGCAATAATGACTTGCATCGTTTTACTTAAACTATATGGATTTGAAATTTTTATTTCGTTCATACTATCTGCTTGCAAAGCAGATCCTATAACCAAAGTTCTACAGTGAGGTGCTTCTTGCTTAATTGCTTCTAATAAATATAATGTCCCTATTACATTAATCTCTACATATTCAAGAGCAGCTGTCCAAGACTCTATGACCGAATTCCTTCCTGCTAAATGCAATACATAATCTGGCTTTATTCGTTTCATTACCTTCATTACTTCGCTCTTATTAGTTAAATTACAAGTAATACCATTCCCAATTGTTTCTCTATATGCACGATTTTGAAACATAGGGATTACATGAAAGCCCTGCTCTAAAAAATATTGGCAGGCATGACGTCCTGTGAAACCATTTGCACCAGTTATTAAAAGGCTCGCATTTTTTTTCATCGTAAAAACCCTCCTTTTTCTAGCATTTGTTTCACCTCACGTTTTGTAAGTAAGTCTTGTTGAGAACTAAAACTCTTTACATCCACTAGCCGATAACTAGCATAATATTCCTGCAGCCCTTCTATAGGAATAGTCGGTAGTACCACAAAATAATTTTGATCAAAACTTATACTTGTTTTACTCTCTACCTCAGATAAAAGCATTTCACTTAATTTTTCACCCGGTCTCATCCCTACCTCTTTTACCTTCACGTTTTCCTTTTTCGAATCTTCAATTAACACTTCTGCTAAATCTGTTATTTTGCATGCCGGCATTTTCATAACAAAGATTTCTCCACCTCTACCTTGATATACGGCTTTAAATAACAATTCAACAGCATCTTCAACTGTTAAGAAAAATCTAGTCATATTGGCATCGGTAATCCCTACTTGTGAAGATTTTTTAATTTGTTGTTTAAAAAGTGGTACTACACTTCCACTCGTTCCTAAAACATTTCCACCACGAACACAAATGAATTTTGTTTTCTTCGTTTGCATATTCGCATGAACCATTAATTTCTCACCAATTGCTTTTGTCATCCCATACGTATTTGATGGATCGGCCGCTTTATCCGTTGAAACATATATAACTTTCTCAACTTGCATCTGTATAGATGCTTCAATTACATTTTGTGTACCATGTATATTAGTTTTTATAGCTTCATAAGGATAATACTCACATACTGGAACATGTTTTAAAGCTGCAAGATGGAATACATAATGTACACCTTGGCAAGCATAGGCTAGTTGATCTTTATCACGAATATCTCCAATAATAAATTTTAATCTATCATCATTTATAAACTGTTGCTGCATTTCAAACTGAACCGTTTCATTTCTTGAAAAAACCCTAATTTCTTTCGGTGATTTTTCTAATAGTTGTTTTATAAGTTCATGTCCCCACGAACCTGTACCACCAGTAATTAAAATTATTTTATTTAGCATTTCTTTTCCTCCTACTACACATTTCAATTAAAATTGTATTTATAAAAATTTATTGAATTATTTTCAATTGATTTAAATCATAATCGTCGTTTGTTACATTTAATTGACAAAATAAAAAAACAGAAACTATTAAACATAGTTTCTGTTTTTCATTTCACCTCACAACAGTAAGATTTTTTATGCTTTTTGTATGATAACTAAATCCTTGTAAAAAACACCGCTCATTTATTTCTTATACTCGTAATAAAATAAATAGAATGACTCATAGCCAATAATCATGTTTAATTTTATGAAAAAGGGAGGTAATGGAATGTACCGAAGCAATTCAGATCATACATATAACGGACCTTCCAAAGCCCTGCCTCTCTCCCTATTCGATGTAAAAAATGAATTGAAACAAAAAAGCAAGTTCATTCATTCTGGCACGATGTATAAATTAACGAAAGAAGAGCAACTCATCATCAACAACATAAAAATACAAACAGAACAGCTAAATAAAAATAATGTGACGAGAACACGCGCATACTACCAATTTTACATTCAATATCCAGAAATACATTGGGCACTACTTGGGCATATGGTATCACGTAACGGCGGTTGGAATATGACTGATTTAAAGGGCGATTTATATACGAAAATTTTATCAGAGAAAGAGCAAATCACATTTTTTTCTTTTTTAGAAAGAGGGAATTGGCTTATTTTCCAAGATGTATATCCTCAATTTCTGCTTTATGAACAAAGTATAAAAAGAGCACAAAAACTATTTCACCTTCTTCCTCACCTAAATGTTTCTACATTTATGGAAACGATGTGGAACGATTTTTGGAAAACAGGTAACAAAAAAACATTAGCCATTGCAACTATTATTAATGAACAAAACTACTTAGAAAAAAGAGTGATACAAAATATACAATTTCAAAAGACTGTACTTAATAGTATTGGATTTAAACTCTTTGATTTCTTTCAGTTTAATCATATCCTTTTCCCATTCTACGAAAATGATAAGAAACACAAAGTATTACTATTTGGTGATACAATGAAACATTTCACTTCCTTACACGAACGAATCTTAATTGGAAAAAGGTTGTATTCATTATTATTTCGAGACACACATGTCTTATCTCAAATAATAAGCTGGGCCCAGCACCATCCACATACAGGATCAAGGAAAGATTACTGGCCTCATTTATTTTCAAGTGTAAATGAATCTTTTTCCCGTGAATTTTATAAGCGTCGAATAAAGAAATGCCAGTTGCGTAATGGCGCTCATCGTATATACAGTCCTGCACTCATCTATGCATGGCGAGATATGAAGCATGAAGAAGTTGACAGTGAAGATTGGTTTACGGACTGGCAAGTTGTAAATTACTTAGTAGATAAGGAGGAAAATATAAATGGACAAATTACAGAAGATTACTGTAAAACGCTCGAAAAAATTGAACTCGCCATTCTTGCAAAGAAAAACGTCCTTCTTCGAGAAGAAGAATAACCTTTTCGCATTAGTCGTTCCAATCTTACTCTCTTCTATGATTGGAACTTGCTTAGATGCTTTCTTCGTTGCGAAACAAATGTATTCCTTTCCGGTTAGACCGTTCTCATCCATATTTTCAATTAACATTGGCTTTACTTTGTTTGTACTACCGATTTTAACAACGATTTTCATACAAATTTCAAAAACTTTATCTGCAGTTTCTAGAATTCTATTTATTATTTCAATAGGTATTTGTGCCAGCATTTTTGAACAGGTTGCTGAAAGCTTCGGTTTATTTATTCATAGCTTGGATTGGAATCATACATACTCTTTATTCGGCTATATGATTTTCTTTTCTTTTATTTGGAAAGTATATCATTTCATGATTAATAAAAAAGAGTACTAAAAGGCTAACAAACATTTTAGTACTCTTTTTTATTATGTTTCACATACATATTATTACGCATATAATTCGGATAACTCAATTATTTTATTAACAATACTTTGTTCATCTGTTTTTAAACATGTGGACGCATGGCTCACTAATACTTCATGACTCCCAACACAAATACTTTCCTTAGCGTGTATAAACATTGACAAATCGTTTAAATCATTACCAAACACTACGAATTCCCTCTCTTTTATTCCTAATCGTTGTAACCCCATCCATTTATCAATATTTTCAGGGCTTATATCTACAATTCCCTCATTATCATGTTCATAAATACGTATAGGAAGTTCTTTCAACATATTCATAATATATGCTTTTTGAACATTATCAGGAAATAATACCACCTTTACTACTTCCTTAATTTCATCAATATGTACATTATTAGCCAATTGATTAGGGTCTATGTTTTTGTAGATAGGGTGATTCTCGCTTCCTGTATAAGAATAATTCCAATGACTATCTATCAAATATGAAAGGCTATGTTTCTCTATTATTGAATGTATAGCACTTACCGTTCCAGGATTAAAAGTTATAACTTCAATATTCTCCTTTCCCTTTGCAATAAATGCACCATTCCCACCAATCATTGAATAATGATGCATATGACTTGGTAGCACCGGTAATAAGTCCCTAATCGGTCTGGCTGATGCAAAAATAATCTCATGCCCTCTACTTTGACATACGTCTAGTGCCTGAATTATCCCTTTCGTTACTGCGTTCCCTTTAAAACAAATAGTACCATCAATATCAAAAATAAATTTCATATACATCACTCCTTTCTTTTTAATGTATATGAATTATTTTATAATAGACAGGACAGATGTCCCAAAAGGAGAAGCATTATGCAAAATATTGTAGATAATACCTTATTATTAAGCTACTTAAATAACGAGTACATAAAGAAGCTATTCCAACAATTCAATCATCCATTTGAAATCCGTAGATATGAAGCGAAAGAAGCTGTATTACACGAAGGCGAAACGATTGATGGCCTATATATTCAAATGTCGGGGCGTACAAAAATAACCTCAAGTGTAATTACAGGCAAAGCATTATTACTAAGATTTTGTTCTGCCGTTTCTATCATGGGAGATATTGAATTAATTCAGTCCGTAGATATACAATCTCATGTAACCTCTGAACAACAGACCGATTTTCTTTTTATCGATAAAAATTATGTAACAAGTTACTTATTACACGATGTAGTCTTCCTTCAAGAGCTCATTCATCACGTCACTTATAAACTACAAACCTGCACAACGGCTTCACGTATCAATTTACTAGCTCCTGTGGAAACACGCTTTGCTAGTTATTTATGTACAGCCCGAAATCCATCTCATTTATTTGGGCGCGAAATTCATACTAAAGATCATCATGAAATCGCCTCATTAATTGGGACAACTACCCGTCATCTTAATCGAGTCATCGAAAAACTAATAGCTAACAATATAATTCATAAAAATAATAAACAAATTGTTGTTGACGATTGGAAAGCTATTGATACCCTTTCAAATGGACTACGATATGAATAAAAAATTTAATAATTATATAGATTCTCCCTATAATAAAGAGACCGTTTTTACAACGATCTCTTCCTAAGCATAATCTTCAGTTATTGCTAATGATGCGGGATTTTGAAGACTTTTTGAACGTAAACGGTAGGCTACGATTTTCTTCTTATATTGCTTGATTACATCAACATGTTCCTCATGGCTATATAGAGAAAACCTAATCTCTTTATTCCCTTTCTTCGTGTTAATAACGATCGGTGTTCCTTCCCCGTGCGGTGGGAAATAATGTTTATCTAAAAATAAAGCTTCATTAAATTCATGAATAACTTGTAGTTTCATTTCTCCCTCTATATTTTTTCCATCTATCGATATAGAGGTATTCTCTTCCTCAAGTTTTTGATGCAATTCAAATCTACTAATAATTGATTCTACAACAGAAGTTGGCATACTAGAAACTAGTACTTTAAGAGCGCCAAAAATAAATAATGTAACTATAAACCATGTTGTCATTTTCATCATCTCCATTACATTTTAAAATATAAATTTCGTTCCATACGGTATAAATATACTAATGAGTATTCCAGTTACAATCATCGTCACTGAACCAATCGTCGCCTCTTTCTCGCCTTCCTTCACGAGACGGCTCACACCAATAATATGTGATGCGCATCCCATCCCCACTCCTTTTCCAATCGTACTTGTTATTCGGAAAAACTTCAGTACTGTCGGTCCGATCATAGCACCTGTTATTCCTGCAACTACTACGAAACTAGAAGTCATAGATGGAATACCACCAATTTGATCCGCTAATGATATGGCGATAGGCATCGTCGCTAATTGCGGCAGTGTCGTTAATATGAGTTCCTTATCTATATTTAACATACCGCCAATCACTACATTCATACTCGTTAAAGCCACTATACCTACAGCTACGCCGATAAGTATCGACAAAAAGTTTTTCATAAGTATGTTTCGCTCTTTAAATAATGGTATCGCTAACGCTACAATTGCAGGACTCAATAAACCGGAAAGAATATCTCCCCCATTTGCTCTATACTCATGATGAGAAATACCAAAAATTAAAAATAAGCAAATCATACTTACTGTAACTGTTAGCACCGGTAACGTAAATGGAAACGGAATTTTTTTATATAACTTTGTCGCCAATACATACATTACTACAGTAATAATAATTAAGACCATTTGCATCTTGCACCTTGTCGATTTTATTTTTTTGATGTTACTAATAATTGACTTATATACCCTGAAATAATCAAAGTTACTACCGTGCTCACAACTACTAAAAGAAATATAACGCTCCCTTTACTGAAAAGAAAAGACCCATATTCCATCAGCCCTGTTGTCGAAGGAATTAGAAATAACGGTAAAAAGACAATTAATTTTTCCGCCCCGTCCTCAAACCACTTTAATGATAAAATACGAGTAGAAAGGAGTAGAAACAGCATTAACATCCCAATTAAACTTCCTGGCATTGATAGATGGAATTCTCCCTGAATCCACGTACCAACTAAACTAAATACATATAGCACTCCTACTTGAAGTAAAAGCGTCACGTACTTCATTTCTTTCCCTCATTTCAATATTACACATCTCTATTATGAAATCTCATTTAACGTTTTAGCAAACCTTGTCATTCCCAGCTGAATTTGTTCGGCATTTACTCTCCCAAAAGTAAAACGAATATATTCACTTTTAGTACCTAAAACACTACCCGGGACAAACGCTACACCATTTCGTATAGATTCGCCTAATAAATGATATTCATCAAACGTTCCTTGCACTTTGCACCATAAATGTATTCCACCCTCTGGAACAAAAAATTCAACCTGGTCCCCCAATATTTCTTCAAGCTTTCTAATTAACACATCTCTTCTTTCTTTCAATTGTTCACGAAGCATTGTAATATGTGCATGAAAATCTTCTGATTCTAAAAATTGATTTGCCACCCACTGCGTAAATACGCTATGGCCAAAATCAACTTGCTGCTTCGCATCCGCTAAACGTTCAATTACACGTGTAGGGCCAATTACCCAGCCAATACGTAATCCTGATGCAACAATTTTTGATAATGAACTTATATAAAGAACATTCCCGTTTTGATCCATTGATTTTAATGTTGGATTCACTTCTCCATTAAATGACGTTAAGCTATACGGATCATCTTCTACAATCGGTATACCAAATTCAGAAGACAGTTCTAAAATCTTTTTACGTCTTGCTAATGAAAGCACTGTTCCCGTTGGATTTTGATAATCTGGATTCAAAAATACCATGCGAATACGATGCTTTTTATGCAAATCAATTAAGTCATCTGGATTCATTCCATTCTGATCAACAGGTAGATGGAATATTTGTAAGCCCGCGGATTTAAACATCGGCAATGAAAAACAATACGACGGATCTTCAATTGCAATCGCATCGCCAGGTTTTAATAAGCATTGCACGATAAGATTCAGTGCCTGTTGTGCTCCAGATGTAATAAGGATAGCATTCGAATCTGCTTCAATTTGTTTATATTGCTGAACATGTGCTGCAATTGTTTTTCTCAACATTTCATTTCCAAGTGGATGGTCATAACCGAGGTTTTCCATAAATGTTTTCTCCGACAAAATCGTTCGGAATCTATCACTTGGAATTAACTCTGGTGATAATTCACCACTCGCTAAATTAATTAAGTCGTTTTTTTGTGTTTCCGTTCTAATTTGTTGAACGAGTGGTACATTAGGTAAGAACGACCCATCCTCAACGTACCTACCCCAGTTCGGTATTCGTTTATGTGAAACACCCCATATGTCTGTATTCACCCGTGTTCCGCTTCCTTTTTGCCGTTCTACTACTCCAAGTGATTTTAATTCTTCATACGCAGCTACTATTGTACTCCGGTTCACCTGCAATTCTTTTGCTAACATACGCTCAGAAGGTAACTTGCTGTCAGAAGGAAACTCACCTGAAGAAATACCCCTTTCAATATAATCAGCTATTTGTTTATATACAGGCGTCTTATCTGTACGATTTGGTTTCCATTCCATCCTGTTGCCCCCTCCCTTATTCAAGTAATAATAGTATGAATCAGTCACATTTTCTTATCCTTAAATGAATATATCCAAAATGGTTCTTCCTCTAACCATTCAACTGTTTCTCGCACACCTTCTTCATACTCTCTTTTTAGCTCCGTTACTTTCGTCGCAAATTGTGATGCATGTGCTTGCAACGCCTCGAGCTTTTTGGGAACATATTCTTTCACTTTATTTTTAAAATGCGGAGGGCCTATTTCCGCTTCATGATTATTTGAAAAAGCTACCGCATAAAATGTTGGTCTTTTATTTTCCGGAATATGAGCTAACGCCTCGGCTACCGCTTCTCCTGTTGCATCATGATCTGGATGAACTGCATATCCCGGATAAAAAGAAATAACCAATGAAGGGTTCAATTCTTCCACACAGTTTTGTATGACACGTCTTAACTCTCCAGGAGTTTCAAATTCAAGAGTTTTATCACGATATCCCATCATACGTACATCTTTAATCCCTAAAATATTTGTAGCCTTCTTTAGTTCCTTCTCTCTTATCGCATATAATGATTCACGTGTTGCAAAAGGAGGATTTCCCATCGCTCTCCCCATTTCACCTAACGTTAAGCAAACATAAGTAAGCGGAACATTTCGCTGCGTATAAGCTAAAATTGTACCTGCCACGCAATATGACTCATCATCTGGGTGCGGAAAAACAATTAAAACGTGGCGTTCATTTTTTATCAAAATCATACTCCTCCATCATATACAATATTAACTTTTTTCTTTCAAAACTATTAAATCACTACCGCATACCACGTTACCCCAACAAGTAGTACGAAAAGAAGAAGAATATAAATAGTTGATAAATTTTTCACATTTCTCTTTGTAGACTTGCCGTAATTCTCCTCTACATTTCGTGCTACTAGCACGGTGCCGAACAGCGATCCAATTACAATAATAACGACTAGTGAAATTGCAAAACTCATTGTATTTTCACCTCTCTACAGACAATCTATTTTAATAAAGAACTTTCTCTTTAAAACGTTAATAACATACTACCTTTCTTCTCTTATCATAATGGATGTTTGCAAAAAACGGACCAACCACTTTTGTGTTTTTTTGCTCATCCACTTTGAAAATAAAAAGCAACTGATCACTTATGATCAGTTGCTTTTTCACAGGATTATCTACACCCGTTTTCATATACAATTAACATGTATTATGATGATTTTCCTAATTCAACTAATTCTTCTTCCGAATCAGGACGTAATAAAGAGACTACAATACCAACCAATAAGCAAATAAAGAATGTTGCAGCCTTGGCAGATACAAACACTTCAAGCGGTGAAAGTGACCAAATGATTGCACTGAAAAATCCAACAATAATCGTCGCAATAACACCTGCGCCCGACATACTTTTCCAAAAAAATATTAATAAAATAATGGCTGAAAATGTGTTACCAATACCCGCCCATGCAAAAGATACGAGACTGTAAATTACAGATCCAGATTTAAGTGAAATAAATATACCAACTATACCGCTCATAACCGCTACAATGCGAGATAAATGAACTAGCTTTTTACTTGAAATATTCCAGCGTAATGTTTTATGAATAATATCCTCACTAATAGAAGTTGTAATGACTAATAATTGCGATGAGGCAGTCGACATAATCGCCGCTAAAATACCTGCAATTATTATCCCCGCTATCCATGGCGGTAATATATCAAATACCATATGAGGTAAAATCATCTCTGGATCGTCTATTGTTCCTTGTTTATATAAAGTTGAAGCGAAGATGGCAGATAAAAAGGCACCAATGTATACGACTAAAGTCCAAAGAATCGCCATATTACGACCTGTAATACGCTCTTTTTCAGTCGTAATTGCCATAAAACGAGAACTTAATTGTGGTTGACCACCTAGCCAGCCAAAAAACCATGATACATTTGTAAATAACATTGTACCTAGGGCGATTCCATTTAAGCCACCAACCCAACTATCTGCACCATTTTCCATTTCGGCAAGCTCAGTTGAAATGCTTAATCCTTGGTTTTGAATTTCCATAAAAGCTGCAATGGGAACGATAATAAATGATACAAGCATTAAAAAGCTTTGAATCGTATCTGTCCATACTACGGACATAAAACCTCCCATACAAGAGTATGCAATAATGATTATGGCAATAATAATCGTTCCCCATGTAATATTAAAACCAGAGAATGAATAAACCGTTTTCCCCATCCCGGAAAATTGTGCTGCTAAATAGCAAACAAAGAACAACACAAGAACAATGGAAGCTAACCAACGGATGACATCCGCATGCTTTGGAAATTTCACAGCTATGTAATCGGTTAAACTGTTCACCTTATATTTTTGTTGTTCCGTCATAAAACGTTTTGATAAAAATATCCATGAAAAAATAACTCCTAAAAACATGCCAGACAAAATCCAAATGCCTGATAAACCAGCTACATAAATAAATCCAATTGCCCCTAAAAACATATAGGCTGATTCTCCTGTTGCACGCTCTGAGAAAGCTAATGCCCATCCCGGAAGTTTATTCCCTCCTAAAAAATAGTCGTTGTGTGATAAATCTTTTTTGCTGAAATATATACCAATTGCGAGCATCGCAAGCAAATATATAAAAATTTCAACATATACAACAGTTTGCATGACTTTATTCCTCCATCTGATTAAAGTTAACAATACCTATAGGTTTTATCAGATAGTATTTCGGTTTTTTTTATTTGTCAATAGTTTGATTCTAAATTCGAGGCAAATTTCTTACATATTTCTAAAAATTCTAAAGCACCTGGAGAAAGATGAATACTACGATTATGAGCAATTCCGACCTTCCTAACATACGACTCATAAAATTTTTTTCGGATAAGATGATGTGGTGCATGAATTAAAAGCGATTTTGGTACAATTGAAATCCCTAAATTTTCATTTACCATTGATAAAATAACTTGATCAACAGAAAAATCATACACAATATTTGGGTGTATTTTATTTTCAGTTAAGATACGTGACACATCACGATCAATCGTTCGTTTTGGCATAATCCATCTTTCATTTTTCAACTGTTCTAAGTGCAGTTTCTTTGCATTAGCTAACGGATGTTGCTTTGCCATAATGCACACGAGTTCATCATTAAAAACATGATTAAACAGAAGATGTTTTGAATGTGGCTCTACTAAAAATCCAATATCAACAACCCCATTATGTAGCCATTCCTCAATTTGATCATAATCCCCTTCCATCAAACGAATATTTAAGTTTGGGTGATGCTCCTCAAAATACGCTAACACTTTCGGTAATAAAACGAGTGACACACTTGGAAGTATACCAACAGATAATGAACCTCCAATAAGATTCTTTAAATCAGCAACTGCACTTTCAAGATGTTGCTGTTGCTTTAAAATTTTTGAAATATGTTCATAAACAACTTTTCCTTCGTTCGTCAAAACAATATTATTTCGATTACGGATAATAAGAGCTAAGTTTAGTTCTGCTTCTAAGTTGCTAATAGCGTGACTAATAGATGACTGTGTAAGATTAAGCTTTAAACCAGTTGCAGTAAAATTCCCTGTATTGATGAGTGTATGAAATGCTATATATTGTGCTAATGTAGCCATTGTCTAACTCCTTTTATGAATTTTTTTCATACTTGAATACAAAAACATTCATTTGATTTATTTTCATACCCACCTCTATAATAAAAACAAAAACCAAGTAAATCAATACGAATTATTGAGGGGTGCAGAAAACATGGCAGAGGAAAAATTGATGATGAAGGCCTTATCCATGGACATCATTACAGCAAAAATGTTTACTGAATTACATGTATCTATTACAGAAGAGTATGATGAACGTGGACAGAACTTAATCCAAAAAGGGTTAGAAGCTTTCGGGCTGAAAGATGCTGAAGCGATGGCAAAAAAAGCAACTGCAGAAGGTGAAAACCATACCTTCTTTGAATATTTACCGCAAACCGTTGAATGTGAAGAAAAATTTTCTAACTTAACTACGTATGCACGTTTTTCAAAAATGTTTGCACAAATTGCAAAACAAGTTGTTGATGAATATGGGACGGAAGGCGAGCAAGTCATCATGCGAGCAGTTGAACGTTTCGGTCAAAAACGAGGAGCTGGAATTGCACAGCGCGCGCGAACAAATGGCCTAGACAATTCGATTGAAAATTATTTAACAAACTATGATATGGGACGCAGTGATTTATTTGAAATAGATACCATCTACAAACCAAATGAGATTGAACAAACATTTACTCAATGTCCATTTGGTCAACAATGGGCCGATGATGAGATGGGTAAATACGGTATCCTGTATTGCAAAGTAATCGATCCATCCATCGCAAAAGGATATAATAAAGATTTTGAAGTCGTACATGATCGATTTGTACTTCGCGAAGGTCAATGTCATTTCCAATTCCAAATGAAAGAACAAATGTAATGGTTAATAATAATCGGTTGTTAGACCGCCTTCAACACTTAAGCGAAATTGGTCGCAATGAAATAACTGGTGGCATTAATCGCTTTTCTTTCACACATGAAGAACAGCTAGCTATTAACCTTATAACCTCCTTCATGGAAGAAGCGGGTATGACAGTCACTATTGATGCAGTTGGAAATGTTATTGGCACATTTGGTGAAGATAATGAAACTATTATGCTAGGCTCACATATCGATACAGTACCCGAGGGCGGAAAATATGATGGTGCTTTAGGAGTTCTAGCCGCAATTGAGGTTGTGCAAACAATCCATGAACAACGATTAGCACTTTCAAAAAAAGTACAAGTAGTTGCATTTAAAGACGAGGAAGGAACACGTTTTGGATTTGGATTAATTGGTAGTCGTGCAATGGCTGGCCTTTTAACCGCTAAACAATTACAACAAAATGATACAACTGGCATTACTATTGAAGAAGCTATGAAACAATTCCAATTGTCCCCCCTTCCCTTAGACAAAGTTAAACGTAACGATATAAAAGCATATTTAGAAATGCATATTGAACAAGGAAAAGTATTAGAAAATGAAGAATTACCCGTGGGTATAGTTTCAGGAATCGCTGCACCGTTATGGCTAGAAGTTACAGTTACAGGAATTAGTGAGCATGCTGGTGCAACGCCAATGCCAATTCGGCATGACGCTCTAACAGCAGCAAGTGAAATGATTTTATCCATTGAACAGATGCTGAATAACACGATAACTTCTGTAGCAACTGTTGGGAAACTAAATGTAGAACCGAACGGTGTAAATGTCATTCCAGGTAAAGTAACGTTCACTGTGGATATCCGTGACATAGAAGAACAAAAAATAAGCACATTAGAAACTAGTATCATAGATCAACTACAAAAAATTGCTAGGCGTAGAAATGTTACGATACATTCAAAAGTGTTACAACGTGTCAAACCTGCAAAAACAGATGCTATCTTAAATCGACAACTAACAAAAAGTATCGAAAAAAATGGAATACGTCCTTATTTATTAATAAGTGGTGCCGGACACGATGCGATGAACATTGCAGCTGTGGCACCAATCTGTATGTTGTTCGTCCGCTCCAAAGATGGTATTAGCCATAACCCGTTAGAACATAGTTCAGATGAAGATATCATAATCGCAACGAATATTTTTTATGATACAGTCGTTGAGCTTGCAAAATAATTTTTCTATATAATAGAAGAAAACCCAAATAAGAAGGCATCTGATTTTTTTCAGATGGCTTCTTATTTAAATACCAGTAACCCTTTACTCATTATGTGGATGAGTAATTCCTTAAAGACTATTCCCTCGGATATTACATACCTTACGAAAACAAACACATTCCCCCTCACTATACATATAGCTATTTCCTACCACTCATAATTTGTTATACACTAAGAAAATAGAAAACAAACTATTCGTTAGCAGGTGAAAGAATATGTATGATGTTACAATTATCGGCGCTGGAGTAAGTAGCATTTTTATGGCTTATTCACTAGCTAAAAGTAACAAAAAGGTTTTAATTCTAGATAAAGGTAAAGCGCTAGAAGATCGTCATTGTCCTTTAGACGATGGAAAAGCGTGTACTTGTACTACATGTGCTAAATATTTTGGGTTTGGTGGTTTAGGAAAATCGGAAGGGAAGTTTAATTATACAAACGGATTTGGCGGAGAACTTGAGCAAAAAGTCGGTAAAGAAGGCTTTATACAACTCATGGCTGAAGTAGATGAAATTCTATGTCAGTTCGGAGGAAGTTCTGTTTCAAAATATTCTACAGAAAATCCAACTCTCAATAAGAGAGCTGAAGCGTGTGGCTTACGAATGCTAACAACAGAAGTAAGGCATCTTGGCACTACCCTTTCAAGTGAGATTTTTCAGCAACTCTATGAATCTTTACTTACGAAAATAAATATACAATTTCATATAGATGTGCAACATATTATGAAACAGAAAGATCATTTTACAATAGAGACAAATGAAGGAACAGTTCAATCTAAGCAACTAGTATTTGCAACTGGACGTTCCGGAGCGGATTGGTTAAAAGAAATGTGCACTTCTCTTAATATTTCTCAGGAGCAAACTCGTGTTGATTTAGGTATTCGAGTAGAGATGAAAGAACACCAATTACGTTCTATATTAAAAGATACATTTGAGACTAAACTTTCTTATGAGCATGAACACTTCACAGCAACTACGTACTGTATGAATCCGAAAGGACGCATTATTAGAAAGTACGAAGAAGGTTTAGTTATGCCTGATGGTCAAAATTTCCGAGAGAAAGGAACTGGCACACCTAACTTAAATTTCACTTTATTTATCCCGCGCTATTTTTCAACTCTCAAAGAAGCAAATGTATACGCAAATTCAATCATTAAAAACATCAACCAAGGACAAGATCGGATTGTTATACAGCGCTTAGAGGATTTACTAAATAAACAACCTACAACAGAGAACGACATAAAACATAACCGTATACAACCTACACTACAAGGAGATTATGGAGATTTAAATACAGAAATTCCTCCATTATATATTGAAGGACTTAAAGAATTTTTATTACGCTTAGAACAATTCATCCAAGAACCGATCGATAAAGATACTTTATTATATGGAATTGACGGAAAATTCTATGCTCCTACGATAAAAATCAATAACCACTTTGAAACAAGTGTGCATGGGCTATTTTTAGTTGGAGATTGTTCCGGCGTCACTCATTCATTATCTCAAGCTGCTGCAAGTGGGTTGTATGTTGGAAAATATTTATCTCACATTTAATTTCTTTCATTAAGATTGCAATCAAATATTTTAACTTCCATAGTAATAGCTTACTAACGATTCTGCCGCAAAGAATCCGGGTTTTATGAGATACATATTTAACATAACCATTGACATTCAATTCTAACAAATTGAATGTCAACAGGTTTAAAAGCCTCTATTCATTTCCCTTTTCATTTGTTCGATATTTTGTAACATCATCATAGTGTTTAATATGTTAGGATGTCTATAAGTATTTTTTACTACAACTATGACTTTTTCTGCTCTGTTTCTAAAAAATAGATTTACACTTTAAAATTCCTCATTATACGTATATGAATACTTCATATTATTTCATTTAGAAAACATAAGCTAAATGGTTCATCACACTCTAATAGTTATAAAAATATAATATATAACACAAGTTAAATAAATTGTATAAAGAAGGTGTAAAAATGAAAAATAAAATCAATTTACAAATGAAAAATATAAGCTTTGTTTTAATAATTGCTTTAGCAGTATGGTTAAAAACATATCTTATTACAAGATTCAGTTTTGATTTAAAAATTGAGTCTTCTACACAAGAGCTTATTTTGTTTATTAGCCCTCTCGCTGCATCATTAGCATTTGTCGGATTAGCATTATTTGCAACCGGTGAAAAGAGAAATTATATCGCGCTATGTATTAATCTCTTATTAACAATCGTACTTGTTGGGAATGTAATGTTCTATGATTTTTATAGCGATTTCGTTACGTTACCAGTACTTGGGCAAACATCAAACTTCGGCCAATTAGGCGGTAGTATTATAGAAATATTGAACTACAAAATTATACTCGCATTCGTAGACATTATTTTCTTCTTTATTTTATTGAAGAAAAAATCAATAGTCTTCCAAACAGGACGTGTAACTCATCCGGCACGCTTACTATATTTTCTTTTAACGATTAGTGTATTTTTTGCGAATTTACATCTTGCAGAAAAAGAGCGACCTGAACTATTAACGAGATCATTTGACCGAGTCATGCTTGTTAAAAATTTAGGACTATACACTCATCAAGTATATGATTTAACACTACAAGTAAAAGCAGGTTCACAAAAAGCACTTGCTGATAGCAGTAAATTACAAGAAACAGAAAACTACGTAAAGGCAAACCAAAGTGAACCGAATCCTAACATGTTTGGTGCAGCGAAAGGAAAAAATGTAATTGTCGTTACTCTTGAATCCCTACAAACCTTCTTAATAGGCGCATCAGTTAACGGGCAAGAAGTTACACCATTTTTGAATCAATTCATAAATGAAAGCTATTACTTCGATAACTTTTTCCACCAAACTGGGCAAGGAAAAACGTCCGATTCTGAATTTCTAATCGATACGTCATTGTATCCATTAAATCGAGGAGCTGTATTTTTCACACACGGTAACAATGATTACACTGCGACTCCAGAAATTTTACGTCAGCAAGGTTATTTCACTTCTGTATTCCATGCGAATAACGCAACATTTTGGAATCGTAACATTATGTACTCTGCTCTTGGTTATGATCGTTACTATAACGAACTTGATTACAAAATTACGCCCGAAACAAATTTAAATTGGGGATTAAAAGATATCGAATACTTTGATCAATCTGTAGATATATTAAAAACGGTTGATCAACCATTTTACGCTCGTTTCCTTACGTTAACGAACCATTATCCATTTACGTATGATGAAGATACAAAATTCATTGAACCATACAACTCTGGTAATGGCGTATTTGATCGTTATATCGTAACAGCACGTTACTTAGACGAATCCATCAAAAAATTTATTGAGCGTTTAAAAGCCGAAGGAATGTATGATGATTCTATTATTGTATTGTATGGTGATCATTATGGTATTTCTGAAAAACATAATCGCGCAATGGCACAGTTTTTAGAAAAAGATCAAATAACAGAATTTGATACTTTAAATTTACAACGCACACCTTTATATATTCATATGCCTGGCCAAACAGAAGGTCAAACGATTTCAAAGCCTACGGGACAAATCGATATGAAACCTACTATTCTAAATTTACTTGGGATTGATACGACGAACGATATTCGTTTTGGCCATGATATGTTTTCAGATGAATATACCGGATTTGTTGTTTTACGTGATGGCAGCTTTATTACAGACAAGTATGCATACACAAACAACACTTTCTACGACCGCATAACAGGTGAAATTGTGGATTTACCAAAAAAAGAAGCACAAGCACTCATTAACCGTGCACAAAATGAATTACGAATGTCTGACAAAATTATTGAAGGTGATTTATTACGTTTCTCAGAAAGTAATAAAATTAAAACTGGCGAAGTACAAACTAAAATTAAAGAAACTGAAAAATAATGTAAATATGAAAAGGGAGCAACTCATTACAGTTGCTCCCTTTTACTCTCTTATAACATATGATGCAATGTCGTATAAGAACTTTTATTCTACGCTTGTTTCCAAAGTTACATCTGTATAAGTATGATTGTCACCTATATTTAAAATTACTTCACATTGACGTAATCTCAATTCAAAGAGCTTGATAGAATCATGATAGACTTCAGGATTTGATTTCATTTTATGTAACATCTCTTGTTTTTCTTGTATTTCCAAATGAGTGTTTTCTACAGCTTGTTTCAAGGAGTTAAATGGATTCCTAAAGAATATATGAATATCCCTCTCTTGCGTGTTCTCAAATAGCTCAAATTGCAAGAAAAACTTCCTCATAATAGAAGCTGTTACCTCGGTATAATCCTCATTTTCAACATACTGTTTATATTTGTTATATAGCATAGTTTTGTTTTTAGGAAGAACCCCAAATAATTTACCGGCACTTTTCAGTAAAAATTGTGCTGGCGTAAATCGACGTAAAATATTTACTTCATCCATTTGTATTCTAGTCGTCATTCTGTCAGTATCTCTGCGCCAGTCATCAAGCACTTTAAAATCACATGCTAACTGTATTCGATTTTCTCCAAATAAAGAATTAAGTCCTTCACTAAGTTCTTCTAGGTACGATTGACTCTGAAGGAGCTCATTATTAGAAGTTGCAATCCAATTTTGCATAGAAAGAGCAAGATTAGGTAATACCGTTTGTTCTAGGTATTTATGCACTCTTTCATTCATTGCTTTATTTAGTTCCGTATCCATATGCCCGAAATTACTTTCTTCACTAATTAAATCCGAACACCCTTGTAATATCTTCGGAATATTTTCAGTAAGATCATTCGTAATTTCAGTTTTCATTGTACGATATGATTGTGTAATAAAATGAATTTTTTCCTTCTCAAAAGCAGTAAGATTATTAGTACTACCATTTAGTTTCACTAGCATATCTTCATTCCAATTAATCGCATCCACTAAATTATTTTCTTTCTCAACGCGTTTATCTAAAAGATATGTAATTGTTTTTCGAATGAAAAACAATAGCTTTTCAGTACGTTCTACATCAATATCTTTATGATTACAGTTAAAATGAATAAACTCCGTTAACTCATTTAATTGTTGACTACTTGTATATAGCGAAGAATAAGGGAAAATTCTCGCATGCGGGAAATATGTGTTTATTCTAGCTTGCGTATCATATAATACTCTTTTCACTTCTGCTTCACTGTATATGTTATCGATTTTATTTAATAAGAAATGAATTTGTAAATTTGGTGTATGTTCTTGAATGCTTAATAGAATGTCACGTTCTTTGTCAGTAAAAGGTGAATCCGCATTCAATACGAATAGTAATTCGTCTACGGAATTTAAATATTCGAATATCTCATCCCTAGTGTCGTTATTTCTATTAAATCCAGGTGTAACTACAAATGTAAGTTTATTTTCACTTAAAAATATGCATGGTAATTTAAATTCCACACATGCTCTCTCTCTATATGATTGATGGTGTTGAGACATCATATTATGGTAATCAGAGACATCTTCCGTTGTTGTAATTGCAGAGTCTGTTATGGCGTTAATTTCTGTATGAGCATCATTTTTTAAAACTACTACATTTGAAATTGATTTTCCTACTATATTTTCTCCTAATATAGAGTTAATAAATGTAGTTTTTCCGTTCCCTGAAGTTCCTGTTACTAAAATGCGGTTTGTGCTTAAATCTGCGAGTTCGCCAACTAACCATCTAAATCGGTGACCCATTTCTATATTATGCTCTTGTGCCCACTTTGTAATAGATTCAAAAAGATGCAAACTATACTCTAAGCCATTCACATGATTAATAGAATATAACAACAGGTTTTCCGCATGTTTTATATTTGCTGAATCTATTTTAGAAGGGAAAATCTCATCCCATGCCAATACAGCTGCTGATGGAAATACAGCATAAGATGGATTGACTACCTTTAACCAATTTGTTAACAAGTTTGGAATGATGTCGTGCAATTGTGTAAGCATATATTGACCTTGAATTAATTCAAAGTACGTTTCTTCGTAAAGAGAAGAAATTTTGTTCCATATATCGGACGAATGTATTTCAATATGTAAGAAAAATTCATTTATTGTATTAAGCCATAATAAGTAATTTTGTTCATTTTTATAACTATTCCAAAGTGATGAAACCATTTGCGTAAATTGTACTTGATCTACAGTATTTAACGTAACTAATACTTCATAGAAATAATCTGGTGAAATATGTTTAGTGAATCCTTTATCAATATATCCTTTTAAAACCTCAAACCACGGATAAGATTCTGTTCGAATTAACTCATTCACAGCAAGCTCTACTGCACTATCAAAATCTTGCTGCTCCTCATAAAAAGAACGGGCAATTTTTGTGACATTCGGGTAATCGGGATTTAAAGAAACCGCTTCTTTAATAACAGAGAAAGCGGAATCAAAATTATTTTGCTCTATGTAAAGAGAAAGTAATTGTAATCCAATTTCGGTCATCAATATTTTATTATCAGTAGTAATAGAAGTATACACATTTTCAGCAACTGATAATTGATTCAGTTCGAAATAAGCATCCGCAATATTTTTTTGTGCCCACGGCGCTAATTCATTACTAACTTTTTCCCATTTAAAAATAGCAGCTTCAAAATCTTGATGACGATAATAAAACTCACCTTGTGCAAAACGAATATAAGATCCATCAGAAATCTCATTTCTTTCTTCGTTTACATAAACTTCCCCAAGTACGTCAAGAGGTGGTTTTGTTTCATTCTCCATTAGGAATGTTTCATAATACATCTTTTTTATTAATTGTTTTTCTACTCTCATCTTTTCCCCCACTATATCTTGAAAATACATTTTTAAGATATGTCAATACTTTTTGTATGTATGCTTTTTATCTTAACAAAGAATATCTTGTGGAAAATTTCATTTTCCTTTCATTTTTCAAGTAAGATTGAATTTTTATGAGAAAAGTTTCAGTTTTTTTTCAATTTCCTTTCAGTTTTGAAACAGCATTAAATGTTCCTAATAACCTAATAACACTATAATCTCTCGCATTATATTATCAGGAAAAGCCTATATAAACCATATTATAAAAACAATTTATAACGAATATATATGCAAAACTCCTTTCACTAATAAATGAAAAAAATCATTATCATACATTTCTCACATTGTTTTTCTTTGAAATATTTCAGTAAGTACAGAATTAAATTCCATTAACCTATATAAATAACTAGTCCAAAAAAAATCTATATGCATATCATGTTATAGTAAAGAATTCAGGAAATCCTAAAAGGAGGCATTTTCATGTTTGAAGATAAATCTAAAATAAACTACCCATATGAATTTACTGAAACTACAACAATCCCGCTAAAAAATCCCATCAATAAAAACTTCAAAAACGGCTCTGGTACACATACTTTCCCAATTAAAAAACACTATAAAGAACAGGTGTTATATACGGAAAAAATTAATAATAATAAAAACAAATAACCTTATAGGCCCTTATAACAATTAATCAAATAAGAATCTATATTAGACCTTGTATAGTTATAGGTAATAAATAAATCTTTCTTATACAACTCATGTACTTTTAAAAAGTGCTGATATACAGCGCTTTTTTATACATAGATAATAGAAGAACAAAAAAGGTATGGATATTTTCCACACCTTTTTTGTTCTTTACTATTTATAAATGGCGTATGTCCATATTCATTTCATCCAATGGTACTTTAATGGGCCTTCTAGAAGTCATTGAATCGAATTTATACCTCTTCCAATCCATATTATTGCTCTATCATATATATTTTAAAATTTACCAAACACTGTTTCAAAGCAACTTAGTTTTCGTAAAATATTTTTTGTTTTCGTTGGAACGGATAGACTTTAATTTCATCCGTATCTAAATTTTCATGAAATAAATGAACGGCTATAATTTGTCTACAATCGTAGGTATGATAATAATATGTTCCAGACTCCATACACATTACGCTTGTATAAATGGTATTATCTAATGCACCTTCTTCTGTTATTACTCCGCCTTTAGGAACCTCGCAATTTGATAAGATATGAAATAGGGCCGACACTCCCTCTTCTTCACTATCTATACCTTGAATGTTTTGTTTACCATATGCTGCTCGCACAAACCTTGATGGCGGGGTGAAATCCCCTGGAAGTCCCATTGAGCCTGAGCCCTGACCAAAAGCACTTAATGGTAAGTTACTCCACTCAGTTGGCGCGAATGGCTGCGATTTAAGGCCAATATATTGTCTTAAATTTTGCAAATGCCAATTAAACTCCGGACTATTCGTCATCACTCCTAGTGGGTTATCATACATTTTTAACCCTTCATTTGTCGGCTCCAGTACAATACAATCTCCCCATTTATCCGCTAAAATCCAATGTAGCGGTGGCGTAAGTCCTAAATCCGGTAATGGTATATCCAAAAAGGTAAGGCTATCTACAGATTTCTTTAACTCTTTGACAGAATTAAATTGTGTGAGACTCCAAGTCACAAAATCAAATGGAGCTAAATTCGTATTGTTGTCATCTATGCTTTGACTATAAGTAGCGAATCCTGGAAAATAGAGTGTTGCACATGTCATACCTGCTTCATTTACTCCGTCCGCCATAATGATCCTTCCTTGATGATTAATTCCCATTCCAACCGTAGCATGTTTCGTATTAATGATTTCACCAGTTATATTATTCCACCGGTAATGTCGAGGAATGATTATTACTTCTTGATTCATATCTAATGTGAAGTCCATCGTTCTTGCAAAAAGGTGCTGACCGTTTTTTGTCTGTAATGTCAAACTCGTACACATAAAGAACACCCCATTTTATGGTTTTATCTACACTTTACATAATTCTGATAAATCTGTAAATTAAAAACCTCTTTCTTCACAAAAAAATGAGAAAACACATATAATTTATAAATGGGTTAAGTTTATAAATAAATTTAAAAAAAGGAGCGACTTGTTACTATCGCTCCTTTTTTTCTCTCTATATTTTATTAAAATAACCATGATTCATTTTTTCTCTATGGACAGTATCCCTACATAACCCTCTTAAACATCTTCTCCAGCTCATAAGTAGAATGATGCACAAGAATTGGCCTTCCGTGCGGGCATGTGTATGGGTTTGTTGTTGTACGTAGTTCTTCCAGTAAAGCAAATATTTGATCGTTCGTTAAATATTGATTTGCTTTAATGGACGCTTTACAACTCATCATGATGGCTGCTTCTTCACGTAATTTTTTAATATCAACTTTTTTTAGTTTGACGACTTGTTCCATCATTTCGTCGATAATTTCTGTTTCTTGACCTTTTGGGAACCACGTTGGATGTGAGCGGACGATAAAGGATTGATGACCGAATTGCTCTAGGAACAGTCCAACTTTTTTCAGTTCTTCTAGTTGCTCTTCGACACGTAAAAATTCAGTAAGAGATAAGTCAATACGGTATGGTACAAGTAGCTCTTGTACTTCTTGCGCTACTCTTCCTACTTTATCACGGAAGTATTCATAATTAATACGTTCCTGCGCAGCATGTTGATCAATCATATATAAGCCTTTATCATTTTGAGCGAAAATATATGTTCCATGCATTTGTCCAATTGGATAAAGCGGTGGTAAATCATTACCGTTCATTTCGATCTCTTCTATTTCCTGAACTTCTTCTTCCAATTCCTCTAATTCAAAGTCTTCATCGTTACTGTTCCACGATTTCTCTTCTCGAATTGGTTCTTCCATTACCGGTTTAGTAGATGGCTTCCAACTTTGTTCTTCTCTTACGAGCGACTGTGGTGGTTGCCATTCTTTCTTCGGCGGTTGCCACAGTTGGGCTGGCTGTTTCACTGCCAGTGGTTCTTCTCGTTTTTCATCCATGCCCGTCGGTAAAATGATTTCCGGCATAGATGGCTCTTTCGGCTTCGCATGCTCAAACTTGAACTGTTCTTGCACACTTTCATCTTTTTCTTTTTTCTTCGTTGTTACACCTGCATCTGGGATGAGCTGTATTTTTTTAAATGCTGCTTGCAATGTTTCTTCGATAAGTTTTAGCAATTCTTGTTCTTTACTAAAACGAACTTCTAATTTCGCAGGATGTACGTTAACGTCAACAAGCATTGGATCCATTTCAATCGATAAGAAGCCAATTGGGTATCGTCCGACTGGCAATAATGTATGGTATCCTTGCTGAACGGCTTTCATTAATACGAAATTTCGAACATAGCGACCATTTACGATCGTTGACATATAATTTCGAGATGCTCTCGTTACTTCTGGTAATGTTACATAACCTTTAATTGTGAAATCTAAAGATTCAGCTTCAATTGGAATAAGCTTCTTCGCAACTTGAATGCTATAAATTGATGCAAGTACTTGTCTTACATCACCATTTCCTGATGTGTGAAGCAATTTCTTTTCGTTATGAAACAGCTTTAACGATACTTCTGGATGTGACATTGCGATACGATACACGATATCTGTAATATTCCCAAGCTCTGTATGAATGGTTTTCATATATTTAAGACGCGCTGGTGTATTAAAGAATAAGTTTTGTACTGTAATATCTGTTCCTTTTCGGCTCGCTGTTTTCTCCTGCTTTATAATGTCTCCACCTTTAATCATAAGGTGCGTACCAGGCGCATCACCTGTGCTCGTGATTAATTCTAATTCACTAACTGAGGCAATACTCGGCAATGCCTCACCTCGGAAACCGAGTGTTCTAATGCGAAACAGATCGTTCTCATCTTTAATTTTGCTCGTTGCATGTCGTTCAAAAGCGACAATACAATCTTCTTCTGCAATGCCATCCCCATTATCAATGATGCGAATTTTTGATAAACCAGCTTCTTCTAAGTGGATTTCAATAGATGTACTATTCGCATCGATAGAATTTTCCACAAGTTCTTTTACGACTGAGGCAGGGCGCTCTACTACTTCCCCTGCCGCAATTAAATTAGAGAGTTGATCATCGAGTTTGCGAATTTTCCCCATCTACTTACTCATCCTTTCTTTAACTTTTTCTGCAAGCGATACAGTTCGTTCATCGCTTCTAAAGGTGTCATATCAAGTAAATCAATTTTTTTAATTTGCGTAAGTACTGCCGTTTCTTTTGCATCTAAAACTGGCTTGTCTTGTTTTTTCGAAGACTGTTCTCCACCAAAGAATGATAGTTGCGATTCTTCTTCAGTCTCTACCTTCGTTTCTTCTATTTCTACTGGTTCTTCTTTTACAACTACAGGTTCTGAAATTACTTCTTGCTCTTGCTCTTGCGCTTTCACTTCTACACGCTTTGGAATAATAATTTCTTCTTGTCCTTCTAGTTGTGCTAACACTTCTTTCGCACGAGCGATTAAGCTATCTGGGAGCTCCGCAAGTTGCGCAACGTGAATTCCGTAACTTTTATCTGCTGCTCCATCTTGAATTTTATGAAGGAATACTACTTTTCCGTTCTCTTCAATAGCTGAAACGTGTACATTCTTCAGTTGATCTAAACTTTCTTCTAGCACCGTCAATTCATGATAATGCGTAGAGAATAACGTTTTTGCCCCAATTTGGTCATGAATATGTTCGATGATTGCTTGTGCAAGTGCCATACCATCATACGTAGATGTACCTCGTCCAATTTCATCAAATAAAATTAAACTTCTTTCAGATGCGTTTGCAATTGCATTTTTCGCTTCTAACATTTCGACCATAAATGTACTTTGACCTGAAATTAAATCATCCGCTGCACCAATTCTCGTAAAGATTTGATCAAATACAGGTAATACTGCTTCTGTTGCTGGTACGAAACAACCAATCTGTGACATAACAGTTACAAGTGCTAACTGTCTCATATACGTACTTTTACCAGACATGTTCGGTCCTGTAATTAAAAAGACATCCATCTTCTCTGGCATAATACAATCATTCGGTACATACAATTTCCCGTTCAATACTTTTTCCACGACAGGATGACGACCATCTTTAATAAAGATTTCGCGCTTCGTTGTTAGTACAGGTTTTACAAACTGCTCTTCTTCACTAACTGTCGCGAAACTTTGCAGTACGTCTAATTCACTAATTACTTTCGCTAAATGCTGTAATTTCGGAATAAATACTTTTACTTCTTCACGAAGTGCTGTAAATAAATCGTATTCTAGTTGTACAATTTTTTCTTCTGCTTCTAAGATTAACGTTTCTTTTTCTTTCAGCTCATCTGTTATGAAACGTTCAGCATTAGCAAGCGTTTGTTTACGCTCATAGCGGCCTTCTGGAAGTGCTGCAAGGTTCGCTTTCGTTACTTCAATGTAATAACCGAAAATACGGTTGTACCCGATTTTTAATGATTTAACTCCTGTAATATCACGCTCTCGTTTTTCAAGCTCAGCAATCCACGTTTTTCCGTTTTTACTAACGTAACGATATTGATCAAGCTTGTCATTATAACCGTCTTTAATAATATCTCCATCTTTAATAGAAAGCGGTGGGTTTTCTTGAATACTTCTTCCTAGTAATTCAGTTAAGCTCTCACATGGATCAGCACCTTGAATTAACCTTGCTGCATACGCATTATCTAACAAACTAATCGCTTCTAAAATAGCTGGTACTTGAAGTAAAGATCGTCTTAACTGTAATAAGTCCCGTGCATTCACATTACCAAATGCAACTTTCCCTGCTAAACGTTCTAAATCATATACTTCTTTTAATTTTTCTTTTAAATCTTCACGTAAGAAGTAATCATTTACAAATGTTTCAACCATTTCTAAACGCTCTTCCACTTTTTCTTTCTGAATAAGTGGACGTTCCATCCACTGTTTTAACATACGACCACCCATAGCTGTTTTCGTTTTATCTAATAGCCATAATAATGATCCTGTTTTTTCTTTCGTTCGAAGTGTTTCTGTCAGCTCTAAATTTCGCTTTGAATGCACATCAATTTTCATAAACTGGTTCGTATAATAAATTTCCACTGGTTGCAAATGGTCTAACGAACGTTTTTGCGTTCTTATCACATAGTTAAATAAGCGTCCAACTGCTTTAATTAACTTTGCTTGCGAAACGTTTTTCACAAGATGTTCTAATCCCTCTGGAATCGCTGTTGCATCTTCATACGAAATCGTCATTTTTAATGTTGCAGTTAACTTATTTAATTCATCTTTTGAAAATGTAGAATCTACAACAATTTCTTTTGAACCAGTTGCATACACTTCTAATAAAATATCTTCTACTGAACCTGTTAACAACGTTACTGTATTTTGTCCAGTCGTTAAATCATTACAAGCTAAAGCATACGATCCATCTTCAAAATGTGTTAATGTTGCTAAGAAGTTATTTTCTTTCTCATCAATCGTACGCCCTTCCATCATCGTTCCTGGCGTAATGAGTTGTACGACTTCACGTCGCACTACACCTTTAGCTGTTTTTGGATCTTCGACTTGCTCACAAACAGCTACTTTATATCCTTTTTCAACAAGTTGTTCAATATAATTTTTAGCTGCATGATGCGGTACACCACACATCGGTATACGATCACTACTACCACCATCTCGGCTCGTTAATGTAATTTCAAGTTCATGAGCTGCTTTAACCGCATCTTCAAAGAACATTTCATAAAAATCACCTAATCGGAAAAATAAAAAGGCATCTTGATAGTCTGCCTTAACCTTTAAATATTGCTGTATCATAGGGGTATATTGCGTCATACTTATCCTCCGTAATTCTTACATAGTAATCAATTTTCATATATGTCACACTTCACGGACATCCATATCTCCTATTTCAGGAGTCTTTCTTCATTATAGCACATTTCATAAAGAATCATGTTCATTCACGTATTACTTATGTAAAGTAAAAAGCTAGGAAGAACTTCTCCCTAGCTTTCTATTACTCTTCTTCTGCATCAACGATAAAGTTCGGATCTAATTCTTCAAACTCATCATCATCGATTTGGAAATCTTCGTCTGATTCTACACAACCTTCAGGATTTACACTTACACAAATTTTCGTTTCTCCAACTACTTCTGTTACAAATTCACGTTCTACAGTCACAACAATTTTATTACCATTTGGTGATACAAGAGCTTCTAAACAATTTGGTGGCTGAATGACACGAGCAATAATTTCTAAATCATCACCAGAAAAGTTTTTATCACGATACCCAATACTCACTTCATCAGTGTAGTTCACACGTTCTGTTACAACTTCTGTCTTTGTATTACCATCAAATGAATACCAAGTGTTCACATCATAGAAACCTTCAATTTCCACATGCTTTCCATTCTTTCTTGCTTCGTACGAGTGGTTAATTACCCAGCACCCTAAAATACTTGTTGGCTCATTATTCGATTCACATGTATGCGTTGACTTTGTATACTTACGTCCTTTTCCAACCACTGCTTTTGTAATAATCTCTCTAAATTCGGACATTCGTAACCCTCCTCAATCACTATTCACTTAATCATATGCGTGACAATAGCGGAATGTGTCATTCTTTTTTCGAGAAGAACTTACGTTTAACCCACTAAAAAAAGAGATGTCAATTCGACATCTCTTTAACAACCACAATTTCCTTTTTTACTTTCTACCTCTGCGCCCGTTTCACCCTTCAATACATCGCCATTAGTTGAAATTAATATTTCATCTGTAACGTTGTTAGAAATCGTACTGGCAACTAGCTGTAGTAAGTCATTTACATATGTTTGTGAAGATTTAAATTCTTGTACAACTGGGATACTGTCTAACTTATCTTGCAATGCATCAATTTCAGCTTCTACTTTTTTCAAAGCTTCCCATTTCCCGTAATGCTGCAAGTTTACTGCTTGCTTTTGCAGTGCTTTAATTTCATCAATTGCACGCTTTACATTTTCATTTTTATGAATTTGCGCCTCTGCTTTCTTAAAGAAATCAACTTCTTCTGTTTCAGAAATCATTTTTGCTAATTCTTTCGCTTGCTCAACAATGTCATCTTTCGTATATACTTTCATCTATTATTCCACCTCGATCGGCTCTTCAACTAATTCTCCGTTAAGAGACCAAGTTTTCGCATCCGTTACTTTTACTTTCACAAGCTGACCAATTAAAGATTTTGGTGCAACGAAGTTTACAAGTTTATTCGTACGAGTATAACCTGCAAGTACTTCCGCGTTATTTTTACTTTCCCCATCAACTAACACTTCTACAATTTGACCTTTATAACGATCATTCTTTTCAACTGCCAATTTATTTACTAATGTATTTAAGCGTTGCAGACGTTCTTTCTTCACTTCCATCGGTACATTATCTTTCATTTTTGCAGCTGGTGTACCTTCGCGCGGAGAATAAATAAAGGTAAAGGCAGTATCAAATCCTACTTCACGATATAACGACATCGTTTCTTCAAATTGCTCATCTGTTTCATTTGGGAAACCAACGATAATATCAGTCGTTAATACCGCGTTTGGAATTACTTCTTTAATTTTTCTTACAAGCTCTAAATAATGCTCACGTGAATATTTACGCGCCATAATTTTTAGCATATCTGTGCTTCCAGATTGAACTGGTAAATGAATATGTTCTACTAAGTTTCCACCTTTTCCAAGCACTTCAATTAGGTGATCATCGAAATCACGTGGATGACTCGTTGTAAAACGAATACGGGCAATATCAACTTTACGGAGTTCGTCCATTAAATCGCCAAGTCCATATTCAAAATCTTCAAAGTCTTTACCATATGCATTTACGTTCTGGCCAAGTAACGTAATTTCTTTATAACCATTCGCAGCTAAATGACGAATTTCTTGGATAATATCTTCTGGACGTCTGCTTCGCTCTTTTCCACGTGTATACGGCACAATACAATATGTACAGAACTTATCACAGCCATACATAATATTTACCCAAGCTTTAATATCACCACGGCGTACTTTCGGAAGGTTTTCAATTACATCCCCTTCTTTTGACCAAACTTCAACTACCGTCTCCTTCGAGAACATTGCATCCTTTAGAATGTACGGTAATCTATGAATATTATGCGTTCCAAACACCATATCTACATGCTGATTTTTTTGCATAATTTTATTTACAACAGATTCTTCTTGCGACATACAACCACATACGCCAATTAAAAGGTCAGGATTTCTTCGTTTTAATGACTTTAAATGACCTAGTTCACCGAACACTTTATTTTCAGCATTTTCACGAATGGCACAAGTATTTAATAACACTACATCTGCATCTTCAGTTGAAAAGGTTGGTTCATATCCAAGTGCAGTGAAAATACCCGCCATTACTTCTGTATCATGCTCATTCATTTGACAACCATATGTACGAATATAGAACTTTCTTCCTGTACCAAAATTACGAAACTCTTCAGGTAAGCCAAAATCCCGTTCAATTTTAACTTCTTCTTTCCCTCGTTTTTTCGCGTCTTTTAAGGAAGGTGGTTGGTATACACTTTCAAAGTATTTACTATAATCTTTCTCTTCTTTTTTCGTAGAGGAATTTGCTTGTTGACTTGCTAATCGTTGTTGCTCGTTCATCGGTAATCTCCTTTCACCCTTAACTATACACACTCTATAGTCCATTTTAATGCGCTTTGACTCACCTCAAAAATGGTTAGATAGCTTGAGAGATAACTTGTCCTTTGAAACTTGAGTAGTCAATCTAATCATTCATAAAAATGAAGTCTTCCCCACACACAAATAGACATTCCCTTTTAATATTTCTTTTTGTCCTACCCAAAAGCATATTGCTTTATCCTTATAAACATTACCATAGTATGAAGCGTTTCGCCAATTTTAACAAGAAAGATGCTCTGTTTGGATCTTACATTTCATAAGCAATGAACTCACCATTTTCATACAACGATTTATATATTATATTACCATTCTGAATTTTCTAAGTAAATAAAACTATCCTATATTTTCTAATAAAAAAAGGCTGCCACATGGCAACCTCCTCTTCTTATATTACATAAATTCAGCAACAAGTTCATCAAACATTTTCTGATCCATATTTAAATCAGCTTGCACTAAAGGCTTCTCACTATAACCTTTTACAAGTTCTTGATATGAAGGTTGCGCTGTATTTTGATAAATTAAACCTGTTACTAATCCGTTATTTTCCATTAACGTTTGCATAGCCATCATGCGATTAGATGGATCATATCCCTCTACTGTACTTAGTTTTGTTAAATTCTCTTTAAACCAATCGTAAGTATTTACTTTATTGTAAGTAACACATGGGCTGTATACGTTAATTAATGAAAAACCTTTATGGTTAATACCAGCTTCAATAATTTGTGTTAATTCTTTCAAATCACTTGAAAAGCTTTGCGCCACAAATGTCGCACCAGCTGTTAAAGCCATTTCCATAACATTTAGTGATGGCTCAATTGAACCTTGTGGTGTGCTCTTCGTTTTAAATCCAGCTTCACTACGTGGTGAAGTTTGCCCTTTTGTTAATCCGTAAATTTGGTTATCCATTACGATGTACGTAATGTCGATGTTACGACGAATAGAATGGATTGTATGTCCCATACCAATCGCAAATCCATCACCATCGCCACCTGATGCGATAACTGTTAAATCACGATTTGCCATTTTTACACCTTGTGCAATTGGAAGGGCACGACCATGAATACTATGCACACCATATGAATTAATATAACCTGAAATACGACCTGAACAGCCGATACCAGAAATAACAGCAAGTTCATCTGGATTTAAGCCAACGTTAGCTGCCGCACGTTGAATTGCAGCTTGCACCGAGAAGTCTCCGCAACCTGGGCACCAGTTTGGTTTTACACTGTTACGAAAGTCCTTAAATGTTGCCATTTAATACAACCCCTTTTTTGCATTCGTTGTAAATCTCTTTCGGCAAGAATGGGTTCCCATCATATTTTAAAAGACTAGAAATTTTCTCACCGTTACCAAGATTCATTTTCATAATGTTAGCAAGCTGACCTGTTGCGTTGTTTTCTACCACTACAACACGCTTTGCATTTTTCACAAGTGGATCGATTTCAGCTGTTGGGAACGGGTGAATTAAACGCACATGAGCATGGTTTACTTTCATACCCTCTTGTTCTAAACGCTCCATTGCTTCTTCGATCGCACCACGAGTTGAGTTAAATCCAACAAGCAATACGTCTGCTTCTTCATGCTTAACATTTTTATAAACAGGGGTATTAAACTTCAAGTTCTCCATTTTACGGAAACGTTTGTCCATTTGATCTTTACGGTTTATTGCTGATTCAGATGGTTTACCAGTTTCATCATGTTCTACACCTGTAACATGGTGAACACCATTTTTCATACCAGGTAAAACACGTGGTGAAACGCCATCTTCTGTTACTTCATAACGCTTGAAGTATGCTTTATTTTCACGTTCTGGTAATTCCGCTTCTAAATCAAGCTTACCGCGACGAATTTCCACTTTATCTAACGTAAGCGGTTCTACCGTTTGTTTCCCTAAAGAAAGCTGTAAATCCGTTAAGAAAATAACAGGAACTTGATATTCTTCAGCTAGGTTAAATGCTTCTACAATATCATAGAAAGCTTCTTCAACTGTACTTGGCGCCATTACGATTTTTGGAATCTCACCGTGCGTACCGTAAATCATCGCCATTAAATCAGACTGCTCTTGTTTCGTTGGTAATCCTGTACTTGGACCACCACGTTGTGTATCAACAATTACTAATGGTGTTTCTGTAATACCTGCTAAACCAATCGCTTCCATCATTAAAGATAGACCCGGACCAGCAGATGCAGTTAATGTACGAACACCAGCATAGTTTGCACCGATTGCCATTGTACAAGCTGCGATTTCATCCTCAGTTTGGATTACTGTCCCGCCAACTTTTGGCAATTTTTTAATTAAGTATTCCATAATTTCAGATGCAGGTGTAATTGGATATGCAGACATAAAGCGAGCACCACCAGCTACGGCACCAAATGCGATTGCATCGTTTCCAATCATAAACATACGTTTCTTACCATCAGCTTTTTCAAGCTGCATCATGTTTACTTTTTCACCTAGCAATTCTTTCATATATTGAGAGCCGCGCTTAATTGCGTCCATATTCTTTTGAACAACTTGCTCTCCTTTACGACCAAAGATCTCTTCAACAACATCTAGATAAGCTGTTTCATCTAATCCTAATACCGCACTTGATGCCCCAACAGCAACCATGTTTTTCATTAATGATGTGCCTAATTCTGAAGCAATATCTGTAAACGGTATCACATATAGATTTACATCTGTATTATCAGGTATTGTCGGATTAAATTTCGCATCCGCAACTACAATTCCACCTGGACGTAGTTCGTGGAAGTTAAAATCAATAGTTTCTTGATCAAAAGCAATTAAAATATCTAAATCATCTGAGATCGCGCGTACTTCTGTTGTACTTACACGAATTTTATTATTTGTATGGCCGCCTTTAATACGTGATGAGAAGTGGCGGTAACCGTATAGGTAATACCCTAATCGGTTTAATGCAATACAGAAGATTTCTCCTGTACTTTCAATTCCTTCACCTTGTTGGCCTCCAACTTTCCATGAAAGTTGACTAATCATCTCCTACACCCCTTTTGGCTGCATTCATTGTAGTGTATTTTTTTACAGTAATAGTTTAGCATTTTTTATACAAATAAACTACAACGGACGCAAATTATGCCTCTTCTGATTTCCCTGAATCTTTAGTATAAAGCTATTTTGTTTTTCATTCTAGTATTAGGTCTTAAAAAAAGCAATAATATCAAATGAATTAATTCTAATTTTTCTGGATTTTTAAAACAAAAATCTTAAAAGCTTATACGTTCCATAAAATTATCATATAAAAATCGCTCTACAGTAGCTGCTGCATAGTGTTTACAAAGCTCATTTATTACATTTTCGTATTCTCTATACGCTGATACATTTACAACTGTTTCTAAAATCCCATCAAAATCCGAACCAAATCCTATATTGTTCTCTCCACCTAATGAACAAATATATTCGATATGCTTTACTATATCCGCTATATTCGCTTGTTTTTCACTTGTTAGAAACTGTGGTACAAAAGTAACACCAATCATGCTATTTCGCTGTATAAGAGCTCTAAGTTGTTCATCTTTTAAATTACGCGGGTGCTGACAAAGTTTCATACAATTTGAATGGGAGGCAATAGGATTTTTTGCAATTTCTATCACATCCCAAAAGCTTCTTTCATTCAGATGAGACACATCAGTCCATACATGTAACGTATTAAGTTCTTGTACAACATGTTTACCAAAGGTCGTTAAACCCGCCTCACGTGTCTCTAGCGCACCATCAGCTAATAAATTGGCATAATTCCATGTTAGTCCAAAAGAACGTACTCCTAGACGATAAAACAACCGTAATTTCATTGCATCTTTTCCAATTGCTTCGCATCCTTCTAGTGTTAATATCGCTCCAATCTCGTCCTGTTTTAACATGTTAATATCATCTTTTGTCTGAATAAACTTCACATCCGGTAATGATAAAATTTCACTATAAAAAATATCGACCATCTGTAATGCTACTTCAAAGCGTTTTTCATATAGCACCGTTTCTGGCACATATATAGCAAAACATTGTATACTCCCTTTTCTTTTCTTTAATTGTTCAAATGTAATATGTAATTGCGGATCGTTTTTAAAATCCTTTTTCCCCTGTGCACTCCATAACTGAAAGAGTACATCACAATGAGCATCAAAAATTTTCATTTCCATTCCTCCATTATAAAAACAACCTGTTTGCATACTGCAAACAGGTTGTTTAAACTTAACGAGGTTCTACAATTAATTTTATTGCTGTACGCTCTTCCCCATCAATCATAATATCTGTGAACGCTGGGATACAAATCAGGTCCAAACCACTAGGCGCTACAAATCCTCTTGCAATTGCTACTGCCTTTACCGCTTGGTTCAATGCACCTGCACCAATGGCTTGAATTTCTGCTGTTCCGCGTTCGCGAATAACACCTGCAAGTGCACCAGCTACAGAATTAGGGACCGACGTTGCTTTAACTTTTAATATTTCCATTCCGCGTTTCCTCCTCGTTTCTATAAAAAGTATTAGCAATTATTTCACTTTAACTTATATTCACGAGGAATGACGCGTATTCCTGCTAAATTTCTGTAATTTTTCTAAAAAATTAAAAAATAATAACTTTTCTAATTTTTGCCTAGAAATTACTCAAAAAATGGTTGATCATCATTAATTAAGATACGCTGAATTTTCTTAGCTTTTCCTGTATTCGGATCCACATCAACTAGCACTGCACTTAATTGTGTTCTACCACTTGTCACTTCAAATCGTACTGGTAAGTTTGTTAAAAATTTCTTCAATACTGCTTCTCGGTCCATACCTAAAATTCCATCGTAAGGTCCTGTCATACCAACATCTGTGATATATGCCGTTCCGCTTGGTAAAATACGATTATCTGCTGTAGGAACATGTGTATGTGTACCTACTACTGCTGTAGCACGACCATCTACATACCAACCTAACGCTTGTTTTTCACTTGTAGTTTCCGCATGAAAATCAATAAAGATAATATTCGTACGTTTTTTTGCAATGTTTATTAATTCATCCACTTTACGGAATGGGCAATCAATTGGAGGAAGGAATGTACGTCCTTGTAAGTTAATAACTGCAACTTCTGTTCCATTACAGTTCACAAAGATAAGTCCTTTTCCTGGAGTTCCTTCTGGGAAGTTAGCTGGTCTTGCAAGATATTTTGCATCATCAATAAATTCAAATACTTCACGGTTATCCCAAGCGTGGTTTCCAAGTGTAACCGCTTGTGCCCCGCATTCTAAAAAGTTTCGATATATTTTTTCCGTAATTCCACGTCCACCTGCTGCATTTTCTCCATTAATAATGGTTACTGTAGGTGTATATTTTTTCTTTAATGCCGGTACGTATTGTTGAATCATACCTCTACCAGGAGATCCTACTACATCCCCAACAAATAATATTCTCATATGTCTTACCCTTCCTATGTACTACATTTTTTATTACTATAGCTTCAAGTGATTTCCTTACAATAAAGTTTGTTTCACTTGTATGCTAATTTCCTTTATTTTAACCAATTCCAACACAAAAAAATAAAGTGGTGTTTCACCACTTTATTTTGCGTATTCCACTGCACGTGTTTCACGAATAACAGTTACTTTAATATGTCCTGGGTAATCCAGTTCATTTTCAATACGTTTTCGAATATCACGAGCTAAACGATGAGCTTCTAAATCATCAATTGTATCTGGTTTTACCAGAATACGAACTTCTCGTCCTGCTTGAATTGCGAAAGATTTTTCTACGCCTTCATAAGACTCTGAAATTTCTTCTAACTTTTCAAGACGACGAATATAGTTTTCAAGCGTTTCACTACGAGCTCCAGGTCTTGCAGCTGATAATGCATCTGCTGCTGCAACTAAAACTGCAATGATAGAAGTTGGTTCTGTGTCCCCATGGTGAGATGCAATACTGTTTATAACTACAGGATGCTCTTTATATTTCGTTGCGAGTTCGACACCAATTTCAACGTGGCTACCTTCTACTTCATGGTCAATCGCTTTACCGATATCATGTAATAGACCAGCACGTCTTGCTAGTTTTTCATCCTCACCAAGCTCTGCTGCCATAAGTCCAGTTAAATATGCAACTTCCATAGAGTGTTTTAAGACGTTTTGTCCGTAACTTGTACGGTATTTTAAACGACCTAAAATCTTAATTAAATCTGGATGTAATCCGTGAACACCCACTTCAAACGTTGTTTGCTCTCCGACTTCGCGAATATACTCGTCCACTTCACGTCTTGATTTTTCGACCATCTCTTCAATACGCGCTGGGTGAATACGTCCGTCCTGTACTAGTTTATCAAGAGCGATACGAGCTGTTTCACGACGAATTGGATCGAATCCAGAAAGGATAACCGCTTCTGGTGTATCATCGATAATAAGGTCAATACCTGTTAACGTTTCTAACGTACGAATATTTCGACCTTCACGTCCGATAATACGTCCCTTCATTTCGTCATTTGGAAGATTTACAACCGAAACGGTTGTTTCAGCAACATGATCAGCTGCACATCTTTGCATTGCAAGAGATAAGATTTCTTTTGCTTTCTTATCCGCTTCTTCTTTCGCACGAACTTCACTTTCTTTTACCATTACGGCAATTTCATGAGAAACTTCACTTTCTACTTTACCAAGAATAATTGCTTTCGCTTGTTCGCGTGTCAGATTGGAAATGCGCTCTAATTCTGTTTGTTGCTTTTGAACTAACTCTCCCACTTTGCTTTCCAACTCTTCAATCTGTTGTTGTCTCGCTACAAGAGAATCCTCTTTCTTTTCTAACTGCAGCTCGCGTTTATCGAGCGTTTCGTCTTTACGATCAAGGTTCTCTTCTTTTTGCATTAAACGATTTTCTTGTTTTTGTAATTCGCTTCTACGGTCACGAATTTCTAATTCAGCTTCTGTACGAAGTGTATGAATTTCATCCTTTGCTTCTAAAAGCGCTTCTTTCTTAAGTGCTTCAGCCTCACGATTCGCTTCGTCTAGAATACGTTTCGCTTCATTAGCTGCACCATTAATCTTCGCTTCAGCAATAGACTTTCGAACAAAAAAGCCAACAACTGCACCGACTGTTGCAAGCAAAATGGAGATGAGTATCCAAACTGTACTACTCATGATTTCACCTCCCCTTGCTATGAATGAAAAAAGACTGTCGGCATGTACATTGAATACCAACATACAGCAAAGACCGTCGTCCCACTTTTTAAGGGACTTTCTTCATTTCACAATTAAAATGTCATATTATTATTTCGGCAAGATTTAAGTCTTACTCCGAATATTACTTCTCTTCTTGAGAAGAGTGTTTCGTATATAAGAAAAAATATACATTCTCATTGTATCTATCGCAATTTTCATTGTCAAGCGTTGTCTACTTTTACTTTCTTTACCTTCAGCCCTAATTCATATATGAATTTAAAAAGCAGACAGCATATTATCCTGGAAAACCTTAGTAAATTCCAGTTTATTCATATAAAACATGCATATATCCCTCTTTATACATAGCCTTTTAAGCTGATTAAATATTTTTTCGCCAACGATATACAACGCTTTCATAATAATTAAAAATAAAAGACACGGGACCGTGTCTTTTATTTTTTAATCTTGAAGATTTGAATCTTCCGTGTCTTCCACACCAGAGTCTTCACCAATTCCGTGATGATCACGAACAAAGAAGGCAATTTCTTCTCTTAAATCCGTATTCTCTTTTAAGAATTGCTTCGAATTTTCACGACCTTGTCCTAAACGCTCTTCATTATAAGAGTACCAAGCACCACTCTTTTGAACGATATCAAGTTCAGAAGCCATATCTAAGATTTCACCTTCTCTTGAAATACCTTCTCCGTACATAATATCAACTTCAGCAACACGGAATGGTGGTGCTACTTTATTCTTAACTACTTTTACTTTCGTTTTATTACCAACGATGTCATTACCTTGCTTTAATTGCTCCGCACGACGTACTTCAAGACGAACTGTTGAATAGAATTTCAACGCACGACCACCTGGAGTTGTTTCTGGGTTCCCGAACATAACCCCAACCTTTTCACGAATTTGGTTAATAAAGATTGCGATTGTTTTTGATTTATTAATTGCACCTGAAAGTTTACGAAGTGCTTGAGACATTAAACGAGCTTGTAAACCTACGTGTGAGTCACCCATGTCTCCTTCAATCTCAGCTTTCGGTACAAGAGCTGCTACAGAGTCAATTACGATAATATCAACCGCGCCACTTCGTACAAGTGCTTCTGCGATTTCTAAACCTTGCTCCCCTGTATCAGGTTGTGATAATAGTAATTCATCTATGTTAACGCCTAATTTTTGTGCATATACAGGATCCATCGCATGCTCCGCATCAATGAACGCTGCTTGTCCACCTTGACGCTGTACTTCAGCGATTGCGTGTAATGAAACTGTTGTTTTACCTGAACTTTCAGGTCCGTAAATTTCAATAATACGGCCGCGTGGGTATCCGCCTACCCCTAGTGCCACATCAAGTGCTAAAGAACCACTTGAAATTGTAGAAACTCTACGCTCCGCTTGTTCTCCTAATTTCATAATTGAACCTTTACCGAATTGCTTCTCTATTTGTTTTAACGCCATATCTAATGCCGCTTGACGATCACTCATTCAAAATTCCTCCTTAACTGAATTGCTAATCTTATTATACCTATTTTCAATTCAATTTGCCAACAAAAATCGAACATTTATTCGATTTTTTTATTTTCCATTAAATAAAACTGAATTTAAGCATTAAAAAAAGCTAGAAGAGACTCATATCTCTTCTAGCTTTTTATATAAATGATAAAATCCATATTTCGCCGAACGTTCCCTGATTTGTTGACGACTTCCACTTAAATTAAGAGGAAAGACTACAGTTGGTTCATCCTTCATCGCCAATCCAACAAATACTGTTCCCGGCTCTTTATGTTCTGAAGCATCCGGTCCTGCTACCCCAGTGAAACTAATGCCGATATCTGCTTTTAATAAGCCCTTAACATTTTCAGCAAGATAACGAGCACATTCTTTACTTACTGCACCATCAGTAGACAACACTCCCTCAGGTACATGTAAAACATGTTGCTTCACATCATTATGATAACAAATGACACCGCCTTTAAATACTGAAGACACCCCAGCACTTTCTGTTACTTGATTCCCGAAGAATCCACCAGTTAAACTTTCTGCACACGCTAAAGTTAATTCTTTTTTCTTCAATAACTCTATCGCCTTATCATGCAGAAACTCTTGATCATACCCGTAGAAAAATTCTCCTACTCTTTCTAAAATCAAATCTTCCATATGCTGAATGAGTTTCGCCGCTTCATCAGCATTTTGATGTTTGGCAGTTAAACGTAATGTCACTTCCCCATCATTCGCAAGGGGGGCGATTGTCGGATTCGTTTGTCCATCAATTAAATCTTGAACTTTCACTTCTAATTGAGATTCCCCAATCCCGAAGAAGCGAAGCACACGAGAATAAATGTTTTCTCCTGTTGTAAAGTTACGTAAAAAAGGCTCTACATAACTGTTATACATCGGCTTCATCTCTTTCGGTGGTCCTGGTAATAAAATATAAACTTTCCCGTTCTTATTTAACCCCATACCAGGTGCCATGCCGTGATCATTCGCAAATACAGTTGCTCCATCTAAAACGAGCGCCTGCTTTTTATTATTCTCTGTGAACTCACGACCTGTACGCTTAAAGTACTCGCTTATCGATGCTAATGCCTGTTCATCATACACTAGCTCTCCACCCAAACTAGAAGATATCGTTTCTTTCGTCAAATCATCTTTTGTCGGGCCTAATCCACCTGTGAAAATAAGTATGTCAGCACGTTCTTCCGCAACTTCAATCGCCTGCTGTAATCGCTTGTTATTATCTCCAACTACAGTATGGTAGTACACATTAATTCCAATTGAAGCTAACTTTTCAGATAAAAACTGGGCATTTGTATTTGCAATTTGTCCAAGTAATAATTCAGTTCCAACCGCAATAATTTCAGCATTCATCCCAATTCCCCCATAAACTTCTATTTTGAGTTTACAAAAGCAGCTCTATTTTTCCAGAAATAATCCCACCCTGAAATAACAGTAAAGAATAATGCAATCCATATAAAGATATCAGCAACTGGAATATGGATTAAATTTAAAGGTACATCGTGTAATAAATACGCTGCAATCGCAATAATTTGTGTCCACGTCTTAATTTTTCCTAACTGATTTGCCGCCACTACTTCTCCTGTTCCAGCAAGTACAAGGCGTAAACCTGTTACTGCAAACTCACGGCTTATAATTACAATAACGATCCAAGCAGGTACGTATTGCATCTCAACTAACGTGATAAGTGCTGCTGAAACAAGTAATTTATCAGCTAACGGATCAAGGAACTTCCCTAAATTCGTTACAAGATTATACTTTCTTGCGTAATATCCATCAATCCAATCTGTAGCCGAAGCAATAATAAAGATAAGTGCCCCTACTAAATGTTGAATTGGTAAATCAACATCACCAATTGTGTATGAACCCCAATCAAAGGGCGCTAACATAATTACCATAAAAATTGGAATTAAGAAGATTCTAGATATTGTAATTTTATTTGGTAAATTCACAGCTATTCCTCCATCATATCAAAAACATTTGTTCATTGAAAAAAGTCATCGAAGCGATGACTGTTATTGTGCAGGTTGCTCTATCCCTTGGTTTTTTATCACCAATCTTTGGTGAAGTTCTTTTTCTGGATCCAATGGATAAGCGACCACTTGGCCATTCAGTTTAACTTCAACATTCGTTGCATTTCCAATATTAAGTCGCACTTCTTTTATTGTTGATACATCATGTTTTTCTATTTGACCCTCTTGTACTGTAGTGTTTAAAATTACTTTACCAGTATCATCTTTAACATCTACATAACTCGCACCTTTACCCGATATTTCCAGTTCTAATGTTTTATTGTTATGAATTTCCAAAGTAGATACTTTACCGGCTGTTCCAACTACTTTCACTTCTTCTTGTCCAGTTGGTTGTGCTGGTTGTTCCTCTTTCTTTGGCTCTTCTTTCTTTGGTTCCTCTTTTTTCGGCTCTTCCGCTTTCACTTCATCTTTCTTCGTATCTAACGGAGAGTTTTCTGCTTTTTTAACTTCAATTTTCTCACTTTGAGCGTTCGGAACTTTTTCATCATCTTTTCCAGTTAACGCTTGGAAAACAAACCAAATCACCACTCCAAATGCGATTACTAACAACGCAACTAAAATTTTTGGCATATGATCTGCAATTGGCCATGATGAAGATTTTTGCATTGTTTCTTGTGTTTTTTGTCCTGTTGATACTTGTGGAACGTCGCGTTTTTCAGATTGTGGTATCGTACTCTGATATTCTACAAGCAGTTCCTCTCCATTTAATCCAACCGCATCTGCGTATTGTTTAATGAATGCACGCGCATAAAAAGCTCCTGGCAATACATCATAATTGCCTTCCTCAATCGCTACTAAATGGCGTTTTTGAATTTTTGTAACCTCATGCAGCTGATCAATAGACAAGCCTTTCGTTCCTCTTGCTTCTTTCAGCTTTTGTCCTAATTCTGTCACTACTAACACCTCAATATTTCTTTAAAAGTCAAACATAGAGAAATTATTTTGCGTACCTTGCTCAATTTCATCTACTAAATTATATTGAATTTCTTCATCATAATCGTTACGCAACTCGATAATATAATCAAAATCATCCAATGTGTATTCTGACTGACTCACAAATACGTCAGGATGTTCCACAACTTTCGTTGCAGGTAACCTCATAATTTCACGAACAAGCTGCCAATGCCTTTCGTTAGCACGCTTTGTTGACACGATTCCATCTAAGATGAAAATATTGTCGTCGCTATACTCATCTTCAATCAATTGACTACGAACAGTTTGCTTAATAAGAGTAGATGATACAAATAACCATCTTTTATTTGCACAAACACTTGCGGCAACAATGGATTCTGTTTTTCCGACACGAGGCATTCCTCGTATCCCGATTAGTTTATGACCTTCTTTTTTCATGATTTCAGCCATAAAGTCTACAAGTAATCCTAATTCATCACGTACAAATCGAAATGTCTTCTTATCATCTGCATCTCGTTGTATGTACCTACCATGTCTAACCGCTAGCTTATCTCTGAGCTTTGGCGGACGATATTTCGTTACCGTTATGTTATCCATCGTATTTAAAATTGATTCAAGTCTAGAGATTTGCTCTTGATTATCACACATAAGGAGTAATCCACGTCGTGCATTATCTACACCATTAATTGTGACAATATTAATGCCGAGCATACCGATTAACGAAGAAACGTCACCAAGCAAGCCAGGTCGGTTTTTATGTATTTCATATTCAAAATACCATTCAATCATCCAAGATCACTCCCCTTGCTTACTTTACACCTACGTACTATATTATATGATTTCACCTTAATAGGGAAGCTAAATGTATAATCTAACCCGCGTTATTATTATACAAAAAAAATAGAGAGGAGAATCTCCTCTCTATTTTTTACTTATGTTGTACAAACTTCACCATTAAGTTTGCGATTGTATGTTGCTCTTGTTCATCAGCAACTTTCCAAAGCTCAGACAATAATTTCTCTTGATCGTTGCGCGCTTCTACTTCATTTGCTAAATAATCTCCAACACGAAATGCCATATCTGATACAGCACCGCCATCAAGACCTTTTCCTGATGCCTGTTCTAATCTTTCTCCTAAAAAGCTCTTCCATTGATCAAAATTATCTAAAACTGACATGTGTAAGCACCTCACTACTTAGTAATAGAATCATGCTTAATTTGTACAGTTTTTTATTTTTTATGTAAGAAATTTTTAGCAATGCCAACCGCCGTTCACTCCGATAATTTGTCCCGTTATGTAAGATGCACCTGGCGATACGAGGAATGACACTGTTTTCGCTACTTCGTCTGGTAGTCCCAACCTGCCTAACGGAATCTCTTCAGCAATCCCATTCTTATCCTCTTCTGAAAATACGTTTAACATTTCCGTTTCAATTGCACCTGGCGCTACCGCATTCACTCTTACTCCACTTAATGATACTTCTTTTGCTAAAGCTTTCACATATGAATTTTGTGCACCTTTTACCATCGAGTATAGCACTTCACATGATGCGCCAATTTGTCCCCATATAGACGAAATAAGTACAATATTGCCACTTCTCCGCTGAATCATAGATGGCAGTGCCTTTGATAATAATTTATAAATACTCTTCACTTGAAGTTCTACCATATAATTTAATTCATCGTTCGTTACATCTGTTACGAGTCCAAATATACTCTTCCCAGCTGCATATACGATAACATCAAGAGGCTGTTCAATTCGTTCCCACAATTGCTCTGCTCCATCAGCAGAAGCTAAATTGGCTTGAACGGGAATCACTTCAACCCATTCTTTCTGCAACTCATTCACTTTCTCTTCACTGTTATTATAATGAACATATACTGTATATCCATCTTGAATTAATTGTTTTGAAATAGCAGAGCCAATCCCTCCGCTCCCTCCAGTTACTAATGCATACTTTTTCATATAATTCCTCTCTTATCTCAACAAAATCTTTATCCTACAAATAAATAATACCCTCATCTTACAATTTATCAATGATAAGATGAGGGTATTATTATGAAACCTTTTATTTCTTCGGTAAAACCTGACAAACGCTCATTCTTTCTTCTGATAATAATGTTTTCGCTACTTCTTGTAAATCTTGAACAGTTAACCCTTCTAATACAGTTAATGCTTCAAACAGACTCGATTCATTAAATGCATATCGTGTAAACTGATTTGCAATATATTCCGGTGAATTCAAGGAGCGTAAAAAGCCACCTATTTTCTTTTTCTTTACTCGTTCTAATGCCGCCTCATCTAATTGATCATAATTTGTATTTAATAAAATACCTTTCAAACGCTCTTCCAGCTCATCAGGTTGCTTCGTATCGCCGCCAACCATTGCAAAACCGAAGTTATTCTCTTCCGTATAATCATACGAGAACGAATCGTCAATAAGCCCTTCGTTATATAAAGATTCGTAATGAACGGAGCTTTTTCCAAATAAATAATCTAAAAGTAACGTAAGCGCAATTTCTTGTTTTAAAAGAGCTCTCCCTTTTTCTTTTAAATTCGTCGCCTTAATACCGACTAAACATTTCGGTGTTTGTACAGGCATTGAAATAATTTTCTTCTTTTCATTTACCTCATCTGGTTCTTCTTCAAATGAACGTACAATTTCTGGTTGGTTTTTATAATCTTTTTTCGCTTGATTTTCACGTACTAAATCCATTGTTTTCTCTGGATCAATCGCACCCACAACAAATAGTAACATATTGCTCGGATGATAAAATGTTTCATAACATTCATATAATAGGTCTTTCGTAATTTTACTAATAGACTCGATTGTCCCTGCAATATCAATTTTAATTGGGTGCTTTACAAACAAGCTATCAATTAAACCAAAGTATAAGCGCCAATCTGGATTATCTTGATACATTTGAATTTCTTGCCCAATAATCCCCTTCTCTTTTTCAACTGTTTTTTCAGAGAAGTAAGGCTCTTGTACGAAGTTTAACAATGTATTTAAATTTTGTTCTACATTTGATGTACATGAAAAAAGGTAAGCTGTTCTTGTGAAAGATGTGAACGCATTTGCCGATGCTCCTTGTTTACTAAACAATTGGAAAGCATCATGATCTTCTTTTTCAAATAATTTATGCTCAAGAAAATGAGCAATTCCATCAGGCACACGAATCATTTCTTCTTTACCTAATGGTACGAATGTATTATCCATAGAACCATATTTTGTCGTAAACGTTGCAAATGTTTTATTAAATCCTTGCTTAGGTAAAATATATACATCTAATCCATTAGGAAGTTTTTCATAATAGAGTGTCTCTTTTAATTGCTCATAAACAATTTTCTCCATTTATTCTCCCTCCGTTCCTTGTAAAAAGTAAATTGTATCTAGTTCAATATTTTTAGCAACTTTCACAATCTCTTCTTTCGTCACACTTTCAATACCTGTAAGCCATTCTTCAACCGGACGCGTACGCTCTGAAATAATACCATGATACAACATTTCCACAAATCCGCGTGGTGTATCAATCGCCTCTAATATTTGATTTTGAATGACACTTTTCGTTTGGTGCATCTCTTCTTCAGAAAAATCACCATTTTGCATCGCTAACATTTGTTCTTTAATAATCTCAACAGCTTTTTCATAATTTTTCGCTTCGATCCCTGACATAACAAACAATAAGCCTTTATGACTTTCAAAGCGGGATGCCGCATAGTACGCTAAACTATTTTTTTCACGAACGTTAACGAATAACTTCGAATGAGAAAATCCTCCAAACAATCCATTGAACAATTGCAGTGCAAAATAATCTTCGTCTTTATACGTAATAAACGTACGATAACCGATGTGTAATTTACTTTGTTTTAATTCTTGTTTTTCTACAACTTCTTTTTCTTCATTATTTCTCTTATGAAGAAGTACATTTCTTTCTCTCGCAGGACGCGCTGAAATAGAAAAATACTTACTTACAAGATCAACTGCGTTTTCTGAAATATCACCAATAATGTATAGATCCATTTCATCTTCCGCTAACACTTTTTGATAATATTGATACAAACTTTCATTTGTAATAGAAGAAACACTCTCTTTTTTCCCATTTGCACTTAAACGATATGGTTCTACTTTACACATTTCTTCAATTAAACGCTCGTTTGCATAGCGCATTTTATCATCATACGTAGCTTCAATTCGTTGCAAGAGCGCGCGTTTTTCACTTTCTACGATAGAAGGTAGAAAACCGTTCCCCTCTGTCGCTGGATGTAAAACTATATCCGATAACATAGAAAGTGCTTTTTCAAATAACGGTGGCGCATCATGTAAATATACTTCATTTGCAATGTCCACATAAATAGAGATAATATGGTCTTCACCTTTTTTACTTACATCTACTGCCAAAGAAGATCCGTATAATTCTTCTAAATATTGACGAAGACGAATTACAGAAGGAAGCTTTTCTGTCGCACTTTGTAATACGTATGGCAATAGGGCACGCTCTGTCACCGTCTCCTCATTTAAAGGTGCTTTCAAACGAAATACAAAAGTATTTGTTTTATATTTATCTGTTGGAATAATATGTACTCGTAAACCACCTAACTCATGTAACTGTTGTTCCATTAGTTTCATTTATAGCCCTCCTTTACGTATGTAGGAATATTCCTCTTCAATATACAGTTTTTAGAAATAAAAAATCAACTTTTCTTCCTCACTTTACTTACATTAGGCTCTTTCTAAAAACTTTCATTTGTAAGGAACAGCGTAAAATTCCGTATTAAATATAGTCTATGTAAAAAAGCCCGCACTAATGTGCGAGCTTTTTTTATACTTATCGTTTTCCTTTTTCATAAGGTGTTCCTAATGCTTTCGGAGCTTCAGAACGACCTACAAAACCAACAAGTGCTAATATTGTAAATACATACGGTAATATCGTTAATAAAACACTCGGAATTTGATCTAATACAGGAATTGTTCCACCTGTTACACTTAACGATTGTGCAAAACCAAAGAATAGCGCTGCACCTAATGCACCTAGTGGATTCCACTTCCCAAAGATCATAGCAGCTAACGCTAAGAAACCTTGTCCAGTAATAGTTGCCCCTGAGAAGTTATTAGAAATTGACATTGCAAAAATTGCTCCACCAATTCCAGCAAACACACCTGATATACACACACCAATATAGCGCATTTTATATACGTTAATCCCCATCGTATCAGCTGCCATTGGATGCTCACCAACCGCACGAAGACGCAGACCGAACGGTGTTTTATAAATAACATACCAAACAACGAATGCTAAAATAATAGCAATATACGACGTTATCGGTACGTTCGAGAAGAATATCTTCCCTAAAACCGGAATATCCGAAAGGCCTGGAATATCAATCTTTTCAATACGGTACTGAATAAAGTCAGTCTGTCCTTTATCAAAAATCTTCTTAATTGCAAATACCGTTAATCCAAGAGATAAGAAGTTAATCGCTACACCACTTACAACTTGATCCGCTCGGAATGTAATAGATGCTACCGCATGAAGTAATGCAAATAATCCACTACCAATTGCCGCAAATAATAACGCAATCCACGGAGTCATCGTTCCCCAAGTATCACCCATTAATAAGTTTGTAACAACTCCAATAAATGCACCAAATAGCATTAGTCCTTCTAACCCTATATTTACAACACCTGACCGTTCACTAAATACACCACCTAGTGCTGTAAAAATTATAGGTGCTGATGTATATAACGTACCCGTCACAAGAATGGCTAATATATCTAAAAAGCTCATTTATTTCCCCTCCTTGCTCATGCGTGTAAGCGCCCATCTTAACACATAACTACATGCAACAAAGAAGATGATACATGCAATAATCACATTAATAAGCTCTGATGGTACATCTGCCTCAAAGTTCATTTGAGGGGAAGCACTTTTCAAACCACCAAATAATAAAGCTGAAAGGATAATACCAAACGGATTATTCCCCCCAAGTAAGGCTACGGCAATCCCGTCAAATCCTACTCCTGTAAACGAAGACATTGCTGTCATACTTTGGAATGTTCCTAACCCTTCCATCGCTCCACCAATCCCCGCAAATGCACCAGCAATTGTCATAGAGAATACTACATTGCGAGAAACCTTCATACCAGCATATTGGGAAGCATGTTGATTAAATCCTACCGACTTTAATTCATACCCTAAAGTTGTTCGATCTAATAAGAACCACATTAAAATAGCGATTAAAATTGCTACAACAATTCCCCAGTGAAGGCGCGAACCATCAGTGATGGCAGCAAGCCAGTCTGAAGATAATGACGCACTCGCTTTGATGTCGTACGTTTTATCATTACCCTCATGCAAGAAACGCTTAATAATGTCATATGTTACGTATAACGCAATATAGTTCATCATAATTGTTACAATAACTTCATTAACTTGAAATTTCCCCTTTAAATATCCAGGGATGAAACCCCAAATTCCACCTACCAATGCTGCAAATAAAATAGATAACGGAATGTGAAGAACAGCTGGTAGCGAAACTGCATAACCGAACCAAACTGCTGCAAGCCAACCAACTAGTAATTGACCCTCTACCCCGATATTAAATAAACCTGTACGAAATGCAAACGCCACTGATAAGCCGGCAAGAATAAGCGGGATCATTGTACGAAGCGTTTCACCTATTGCACTTGGGCTACCGAACATTCCTGTCCAAAGTGCACTATAACCAACAATCGGATCATAGCCACTAACTAGCATTACAATTGCTCCGACAAGTAAGCCGAAAATAACGGATAGTACTGGGACTAAAATATTTATCGTTCGTTCTGTTAAAAGTTTTTTAGCCATTTGTACCCACCTGCTCCTTCTTTGTTCCTCCAGCCATTAACAATCCAAGCTGTTGTTCATTCGTTTCTTTCGCATCAACAATTGCTACAATTTTCCCTTCATAAATAACAGCAATTCGGTCACTAACATTTAAGATTTCATCTAACTCTAAAGATAAAAGTAATACACCTTTTCCTTTATCCCTCTGCTCTATTAATCTCTTATGAATAAATTCAATTGCTCCTACGTCTAAACCACGTGTTGGCTGTGCCGCGATTAATAAATCTGGATCACGGTCTACTTCACGTGCAATAATTGCTTTTTGTTGATTCCCCCCAGATAAAGCGCGCGCTAACGTTTGCTCACTAGGTGTACGCACATCAAACTGTTCAATAAGTGCCTTTGCTTTTTCTGTAATTTTACTAAAATTTAAAATCCCTTTCTTTGAAAACGGATTTTTATAGTACGTTTGTAGCACTATATTATCTCTAACAGAAAAATCAAGAACAAGGCCGTGTTTATGACGATCTTCTGGAATATGACCAATTCCTTCCTCTGTAATTCTTCGAACAGGCCAATTCGTTATTTCTTTTCCTTTAATTGCAATAGAACCTGACTCAACTTTTCGTAAACCAGTAATTGCTTCTATCAATTCACTTTGTCCGTTTCCATCAATCCCTGCAATTCCAACAATTTCCCCCGCACGAACAGTTAAGTCAAGGCCTTTTACAGCAGGTAGTTGACGTGCATCGTGAACAACAAGATTTGCAATTGAAAGTACCTCTTCTTTTGGCTTCGCGTCTATTTTTTCTGTTTTAAAATTCACTTGACGTCCGACCATTAATTCTGCAAGTTTATTTTCATCCGTATTTGCAACGTCAACCGTTCCAATCCCTTTTCCTTTACGAATAATCGTACAACGATCGCACACTTCCATAATTTCTTTCAACTTATGTGTAATAAGAACAATAGATTTTCCTTCTTGTACAAGCTTTTTCATAATTTGAATTAGCTCATGAATTTCTTGTGGTGTTAACACAGCTGTCGGTTCATCAAATATTAAAATTTCTGCACCACGGTAAAGTGTTTTTAAAATCTCAACACGCTGCTGCATACCAACTGAAATATCCTGTATTTTCGCATATGGATCTACAGCTAATCCGTATTGTTCAGACAGTTTTTGAATTTCTTTAGCAGCTTCCTCAACAGCAATTTTCCCTTTTTTCTTCGGTTCATTTCCGAGAATAATATTCTCTGTAACTGTAAAATTATGAACAAGCATAAAGTGCTGATGAACCATTCCAATACCAAGGTCATTTGCCACATTTGGATTGGTAATGTTTACAGACTTTCCTTTAATTTTAATTTCACCTTGTTCCGGTTGATACAAACCAAATAGTACATTCATCAATGTGGATTTCCCTGCACCATTTTCTCCAAGTAAAGCATGTATTTCTCCCTGCTTTACTTGCAGCGTAATATCATCATTCGCTACAATGCCTGGGAATACTTTCGTAATGTTATTCATCTCAATTACGTATTCCATTGTGTTCCTCCTTTTAACAGGGAACATTCCCCTATTACACTATTAACTTATTAAGCAATTTGGAAGTTTTATACATACAAAGGTTAGTTCTATGAACTAACCTTTGCTATTTCTCTATTTATTTTTTTAGAGAAGCTTCATATTCTTTATACTCTTTATCTGTAGCTGGTACTTTAATTTCACCATCTGTAATTTTCTTTTCAAGCTCTTCTACTTTTGTTAAAATTTCAGGGTTAACTTTTTTCACGTTGTCAGTTGTTTTTGCTATACCAACACCGTCATCTTTTAAGCCAAACGCTTCTACTTTACCGCCTTTTAATTTACCATCTTTCGCTTCTTGTGCTACTTTTTCAACAGCGATATCTACACGTTTTACCATTGAAGTTAATGTTACGTTTTCAGGCATACCTTCTTGGTTTTGGTCACGGTCAACACCGATTACCCAAACATTTTCACCTTTTTTCTTACGGTTTTTCGCTTCAGTGAACACGCCGTTACCTGTACCACCAGCAGCATGATAAATTACATCTACACCTTGACCATACATTGCTGATGCAAGAACTGTACCTTTTTCAGGTTTATCAAATGCTTCCGCATATTCAGATACGATTTCAATATTTGGATTTACTGCCTTTGCACCAGCTTTAAATCCATTTTCGAATTTACTAATTAAATCACTCTTCATTCCACCAACAAATCCTACTTTATTCGATTTTGTTGACATAGCTGCTACCGCACCCACAAGGAATGATCCTTCATGATCTTTAAATGTAATGCTTGTTACGTTTGGTGCATCTACAACAGTATCAACGATTGCGAATTGTTGTTTTGGAGACTCTTTTGCAACTTCTTTAATTGCACCTTCTAATTTATAACCGATTCCGAAAGATAAATCATACTTATCTTTTGAGAATTTCTTTAAGTTCGGAATATAATCTGCTTCTTTTTCAGACTGTAGGTAACGATAATTTGTTTTTTCCTTTAATCCATTATCTTTACCAAACTTTTTCAAACCTTCCCAAGAAGATTGGTTGAATGATTTATCATCAACGCCCCCAACATCTGTTACCATACCAACTTTGAATTCTTTATCTTCTTTCTTGTCACTGCTCGCCTTATCCGAGTTACCACATGCACCTAAAACCGTGCTTGCTGCTAATGTTAATGATAATAAAAGACCTGTTTTTTTCTTCATACTAGAAACCCCTCCTGAAATTATATATCTCTCTTTATTCTTACGCTGCTGTCCCTAACTTCTTGCTGTCACCTCCCTAAAATGGAACTTACCTACATACGTTTTCTTAATACGTGGAAGCTAAACTTGTCAGCTCTAAAGTAATTGATAGAATATAAGATTGGCTCATCATTTTGATCATAGTGCATTTGTTTTAAAACTAGCAGTGCTGTTTCTGGTTCACATTCTAAAATCGGTGAGATTTTCGGATGATAGCCAATTGGCTCAATGTGTGCAACCGCGTATGTGATACGTTTATGCGTATTGTTATGTATCACTGTAAGCAATGATTCCTCGTTGTATCCCGATAAATCCGGCAAGATTTCTTTTGCAAGTTTATCGATACAATATACAACAGGTTCCCCATCTGCTGTACGCACACGCTCAATCATTACTGCATTAAAACCATCGTCACTATTAAACTTCTCTTTTTCTTCTTCTGTTAAACTTGTTGTAGATGATGATAAAAAGATAGTTCCTGGTGTTTTCCCCACACTAGAAATCATATCTGTAATGCTGGAAAGTTGTTCAATCCCAGAAGAAAATAACGGCTTTGCATTTACAAATGTCCCTACACCATGTCTACGAATGACAACATTTTCTTCTTCTAAAATACGCAGCGCTTCCCTTAAAGTCGCCCTACTTACACCAAGTTCTTTCGCTAAATCAAACTCTGATGGTAACTTCTGTCTTTCTTTGTAAGCTCCATCTTTAATTTTTTCTTTGATGTGATCAATCACCCGTAAATATAGGTGACGACTATCGGATTTTACTGACATAAGACTCCCCCGCATTTCAATTATTCGACCTCTGATGTAAGACTTCTTTTCTCTTTTTTCAACTTACAACATAATAAAAATTGCTACATACTAAAAATAAGCTTAATTGTCGAATAAATATTAATAATTTTTTAAGATGAAATTTTCACTCTTTACTGCATAAAAAAAACTTTGCACCATAAACATTCCTCATTTCGAGAAAAAGTTCGGCACAAAGATCTCTTACATCCTTTGTTACACACTTTTCCCCTCATAGTCCAGCAATTCATGGTTGCCAGGTAGAAACTTATGGACCTTATCTCCAAGATTATATGAGGCAGTGATTCTTTTCGAAGTAATCTTACCACTTGCTCCCATACGTGTCAACAAAATTTAACATTTTTCTACATTAAATATCGAACATTCATCAAAAACATATTCAAAGCATTCGTATTCTAAAGAACCCCTTCTAATGTAAGCCCTTTCTTAGTAGCTGAATATAGTATATAACAAAACCAGTATATAAAAAAGCCTAATTGTAAAAACAATTAGGCTTTTTTTATGAACTTTTCTCTTGTACATCATTAATGAGCACTTCTCGTGGTTTACTACCTTCATACGGACCTACTACACCATTCATTTCCATTGCATCAATCAAACGGGCAGCTCGCGTATAACCTACCCTAAACCTACGTTGCAACATAGAAACAGATGCTGTTTGCATTTCCACTACGAGCTGAACTGCTTCATCATATAATTCATCTTCTACTTCCTGCTTCGTATCGGGAACATCTTGCGGAATCATATCTTCTTGATATTGCGCTTTTTGCTGACCAATAACATATTCTACAACTCTCTCAACTTCATCATCTGATAAAAACGCACCTTGTACACGTACAGGCTTCGATGCACCAATTGGTATAAACAGCATATCTCCACGACCTAGTAGTTTCTCTGCACCACCACCGTCAAGAATTGTACGAGAATCTGTTTGAGAAGATACAGCGAATGCAATACGTGATGGAATATTCGCTTTAATAACTCCCGTAATAACATCAACTGAAGGACGCTGCGTTGCAATAATTAAATGAATACCAGCCGCACGGGCCATTTGCGCTAGACGCATAATCGCATCCTCTACATCCGATGAAGCAACCATCATTAAATCTGCTAACTCGTCCACAATAACTACAATATAAGGTAATTCCGGTTGTTTCGCTTCTGATTGACTATTATGTTCTTTTATATAGTCATTGTACCCTTCGATATTACGCGTGCCACTATGAGCAAATAACTCATAACGACGCTCCATCTCGCTCACAACTTTTTTCAAAGCTTGTGATGCTTTTTTCGGATCAGTTACAACTGGTGTTAATAAGTGTGGAACACCGTTATATACATTTAACTCTACCATTTTCGGATCAATCATCATTAATTTTACTTCATGTGGTTTTGCACGCATTAAAATACTAACAATAATACCGTTAATACATACACTTTTCCCGCTACCCGTCGCCCCAGCTACTAGTAAATGGGGCATTTTATTTAAACGGGCTAATACAGCTTCACCTGTAATATCTCGTCCAAGACCAATTAACAACTTCTCTTCTGGATGATTATTAGCCTTAGAATCAAGGACTTCTCGAAGTGTTACCATAGAAACTTCTGAGTTCGGAACTTCAATCCCTACAGCTGATTTCCCGGGAATTGGTGCCTCAATACGAATATCTTTCGCAGCTAAAGCAAGTGCTAAATCGTCACTTAAACTAACGATTTTGCTTACCTTTACTCCCATATCAGGATATACTTCATATTTTGTGACTGCAGGACCTCTATGTACTTTTGTTACTTTCGCTTTCACTCCAAAGCTTTGGAATGTACGTTCTAATTTACGAGCATTCTCATAAATTTCTGCATTTTCATTTGTAACTTGCTTGTTCTTAGGAAATTTCAATATATCAAGTGCAGGAAGCTTGTAATCTTTATTTTCTACATTTGAAAATTGCATAGGAGGTGCTTGTGTTTCACCCTCTAGCGATTCAACAATTTTTTCTCCACGCTTTTTCTTAGATTCATCAGCAGGCGGAGCCTCTTCAATAGGCGGCGAAGTTATCAACTCTGCTTCCTGTACTTCACCAATTCGTTTGTCCTCTTCTTCATTTACTGGATAATTCTCAGTAAAATTCGAAATAATAGGAGGATCAATTGAGATTTCTTCCATCGGCTCAATAATTTCTTCTTGTTCTGCAGCACGTTTGCTCCTTGTGCTTCTCGTTGTTTTTTTCTTTTCTGTTTGCTCAGCCGTTCTTTTGGATCTCCAATCTTTATAATCCCCTTGCATTACTTCAAATTGACTTCTAAGGATTCTTCCTACAGGGGCAAGTACTTCCCCAATATGCTTATTTGTTATACAAAGTATGCCGAGTATCACTAAAATAATTCCAATAATATAGGCTCCTACTTCATCAAATAAGAAGTAACATGTCGCGAACATAAGCGCGCCAAACATACCACCGCCTAAATGAACGCTATCTGGACCCTTTTTCATTTCAAGAAAGAAGTTATCTTTCGTACTCACAATAACAGAAGTATTTTGCACTGCTCCATCTTTCGTAAGTAGGTTAAATAATGTAATATGACTAAACATTAATATCGCCAATACTATTAAATAAAAACCGATTAACCGTTTATTTAAAAGGTTCGGCCATCCACGTTTGATAACAAACGAAACCGATAAAGCTATTACACCTAACACACCAATTATGTACCACTCACCAAAGAAGAAGCGAAAAAATAACACAAACGATTTCCCTACAACGCCTAGCTGTAAAATCGTAATGATTGAAAGTGCAAAAAGAGTTAAACCGACGATTTCATAATACAAAGTTGGCTTTATCGTGCGTCTTGCTTTTGCCTTCGTCCCTCTTTGCTTTTGTTTTGCCATTTCTTCACCTCGTGTTCTACATGTAAATAGAGCTTCCTGAAAAAAGCTCTACTTATATGTCTGTTTTCTCTATTTTTTCAGGTCTTATATCTTCTATTTTTACACTTCTTGTAAATTGTTAAATAAACAGAAGAAAGCAGCCCTCTCATGGCTGCTCAACCGTCTTGTTTTTTATATTATACCATAGCTTCTAAACAAAATCCTTCTTTTTGCTAAAAGGTTATTTTCTGACCAGGCTCAAACTCTAAGTAGTGAAGCGGATCCGTACTTAGCACACGTACAATAGAATAATACCCATGTTCTTCTTCAGAAACCATTAACTCAACACCGTTTATATTTACAACTTTTTGACTTTCACATTGCGAATAATCGGCTGGATAGACAAGTTGCTCCGGCATAATTGTATATAAAATCATTGCAACATTGTCCCTTCTGCACGATCATCCCCGCGTGCATCTATTAATTCGTTCAATTTTCGAATCGCATTTCCGATACCACCGACATCATCTATAAGACCATATTTCACTGCATCTCCGCCAATTACATTCGTTCCAATATCTCGCGTCAAATTCCCTTTCGCAAACATAAGCTCTTTAAAACGATCTTCCGTTACTTTCGAATGCTTCGTCACAAATCGTATGACTCTTTCTTGCATTTTATCTAAATACTCAAATGTTTGCGGCACACCTATAACAAGACCTGTTAGACGAATAGGATGAATTGTCATCGTCGCAGTTTCCGCAATAAATGAATAGTCCGTAGAGACAGCAATCGGTACACCGATAGAATGTCCTCCGCCCAGAACAAGTGATACTGTTGGCTTTGAAAGCGAAGCGACCATTTCAGAAATTGCTAGCCCAGCTTCAACATCACCACCAACCGTGTTTAATATTAAAAGTAAACCTTCAATTTTCGGATTTTGTTCTATCGCAACAATTTGCGGAATGATATGCTCATATTTCGTTGTTTTATTTTGCGGCGGCAACTGAACATGACCTTCCACCTGTCCAATGATTGTTAAACAATGAATACGCGATTCATTCATTTGTGGTACATTCGTTTGTCCAAGCTGTTGTATTTTTTCCACTATTGAAGCTTCTTTTCCAGTTTCTTTCGGCTCAGCCTCTTTCTCTTCATTTGTATAACGATCACGTTCTGTCATATCGCATCCCCTTTCACTCGTATATCACTATTATTTCTTAAGTTATAAATTTCATTCGATAGAGTTTAAAAAGAAAAAAAGATCACCCGTAAAGGTGACCTTTTTTAAACTTCCATAATAATCGGTAAAATCATAGGTTTTCTCTTTGTCTCTTCGTACAAGAATTGTCCTAATAATTCACGAATATTTTGTTTTAACATAGACCATTCAATTGAATATTCTTTAATTGATTGCTCAACAATCATACGTACAATCTCTGTAGAGCGGTCAATTAACGCTTCTGATTCACGTACATACACAAAACCACGTGAAATGATTTCTGGGCCAGAAACAATTTTCTTTTCATCCTTACCAAGTGTTACAACAACTACTAATATTCCATCTTGAGATAACATTTTTCTATCTCGAAGAACGATATTACCAACGTCACCTACACCTAATCCATCAATTAATACATTGCCCGCTTGCACTTTACCAACTAAGTTCGCTTCATCGTCACCAAAACCGATTACATCGCCTTTTTCTACGATAAAGATATTTTCTCTTGCAATACCTACATCTTCAGCTAAATATGCATGTGCTTTTTGCATACGGAACTCACCATGTACGGGTACAAAATATTTCGGTTTCATTAAATTTAACATTAATTTTAATTCTTCTTGGCTACCATGACCTGAAACGTGAACTTTTCTTTCACCGTAATAAACAACTTCAGCTCCCGCTCTAAATAACAAGTCGATAATTTTTGATACAGATATTTCATTACCCGGAATTGGAGAAGCCGCAATAATAACCGTATCACCTTTACGAATTGAAATTTGTTTATGAGCTTGCTTCGCCATTCTAGAAAGGGCCGCCATCGGTTCACCTTGGCTACCTGTCGTTAAAATAGCTACCTTTTTCTCTGGGAAATTGTCTACTTCTTGTAGTGAAATAACCATACCTTCTGGAACATCTAAATAACCAAGACGTCTTGCGATATCTACTACTTTCACCATACTACGTCCTACAACCGCTACTTTTCGTCCTGTTTCAGCAGCTGCATCAAATACTTGTTGAATACGATGTACATTCGATGCAAATGAAGCAACGATAATACGTCCTTCTGCGCCGTAGAACACTTTAGAAATTTCTACACCAACTTCTTTTTCAGAACCTGTATAGCCTGGACGCTCAGCATTTGTACTATCAGATAATAAGCACAGTACGCCTTCATTTCCAATTTGCGCCATTTTCCCAAGATCTGCTCCACTATTTCCAATTGGAGTTTGATCGAATTTAAAGTCTCCTGTATATACAATCGCACCTTTTGATGTATGGAAACAAACACCAACAGAATCTGGAATACTATGTGTCGTTCCAAAGAATGACACCGTTGTAGTATTAAACTCTACTGTTGAATTTGAATCGATTGTTTTTAAGTCTACACGGCCTAACATACCCGCTTCGCCAAGTTTTTCTTGTATAAGTCCTACTGTTAATTTCGTTGCATACACTGGAATAGATAATTTACGAAGTACGTAAACAATACCACCGATATGATCTTCATGACCGTGAGTAATAAATAAACCTTTTACTCGCTCTTGGTTTTCCACTAAATATGTAATATCAGGAATAACGATATCAATTCCAAACATTTCATCTCCCGGGAACATTAACCCTGCATCTACAATAAAGATTTCAGAATCAATTTCAACACAGTACATGTTTTTCCCGATTTCACCTACTCCACCAAGAGCAAATACTTTAACAGACTCATTCTCTTTTCTCTTCATGTTGTTGCCTGGTTTAAAAATCTTTCAAACACTGATTTCACTAAAATTGCAGAGACACCAGGGGAAACTCTACAACCACCATATATTCACCGTCCAAGACGAATGTCCTTACCGTTATGCGATATCATGTCCTTGTTTATTTTTTAAACCAGGTTTCACCTCTCTTTCATTATATAAATCAAATATCTTATTCGATATGATATGAAAATGTAATCAAATTATAATTTTTACCAATTTTGCTAAGCATACCCGTACTAAGCTACTTAGCCATATTATACCTGATACAAGAAATAGAACACAAGTTAAATCGTGCGAAAGAATAGGTAAAAGAACGGAATTATAACAAAAGTATCGAACGTATTTCCTTTATATTTACTTCAATTTTATACTCTATATTATTTTGAAGAAATAGCCATACATACACTAAATTCATTTCATAATATGGATTTTCAAGACTTATTTTTCTAAAATTGAACAAAAACACAGACAAAATGGAGTTTTTTTATGAATTACGTGACATTTGAGGGGATTTCTCTAAAAAACAGAAGCGGTGGTTTATTACGTATATACAAATGTTTATTCTATAATCACTTTAGTTTTTTATTCATTTCAAGGGTACGATATTTTCTTATACATGTTGCAATACATAATGAAAAAGCGGTTAATAATCTTATAAGTATTCATGTAGGTAAGAAAAGAACGGCAAAGATTTTCTTACCAATAAAAAATGACCTAGTTCTACACTAGGTCATTTTTTATTAACGAGGGATAGATTGCATAACAGATTGTAACGTTATTCTTTCTTCTTCTGTTAACGGAAGAAGTGGTAAACGTACAGAACCTACGTCTAATCCAACCATTTGTAACGCTGTTTTTACTGGCGTTGGGCTTGGCGCCATAAATAATGAATCCGTTACTCTTACAAGTAATTGATGTAATTTTTGCGCCTTCTTGAATTCTCCTGCTTGGAATGCTGCAATCATTTCTTGCATTTCATTTCCAATCACATGAGATGCTACAGAAACGATACCTTTCGCTCCAACTGCCATAGCTGGTAACGTTAAACCATCATCACCGCTGTATACTGCAAAGTCGTCCGCTGTTTTTTCAATGATTTCTGTCATTGTTAACACATCGCCGCCTGCATCTTTAATCGCAACAATGTTTTCTATTTCTGATAAACGAACAACTGTATCAACGGAGATTTGTACAATAGATCGTCCTGGAACGTTATATAGCATAACCGGAAGCGGCGTACTTTCAGCAATTACTTTAAAGTGCTGATACATTCCTTCTTGACTCGGTTTGTTATAATACGGTGCTACTAGCATTACTGCATCAACACCAACTTCTGTTGCCTTTTTAGTTAAGTCAATAGAAGCATGCGTATTATTACTACCTGTTCCAGCGATTACGGGCACCCTTTTATCGACAACAGATACGACATGGCGATATAACGCTACTTTTTCTTCTGAAGTTAATGTAGGAGATTCGCCTGTCGTTCCTCCTACCACGATTGCTGTTGTACCGTTATCTATTAAATAATTTACCAATTTCGTTGTCTTTGCAAAATCGATATTTCCGTTTTTATCAAACGGAGTTACCATCGCGGTTGCAATTGTCCCAAAATCTATCATGGTCTCACTCCTTATTGTTCCAGTTGCTTTTCTTTTGAAAGCTCAAACGCACTATGTAATGCATTTACAGCCTCCACTAAATCAGTTTCTTTTACAAGAACCCAAATTGTCGTATGGCTATCTGCCGATTGCAGAATTTGAATACCTTTTTCCGCTAAAGCTGTAACGATTTTCGCAGTAACCCCTGGGTAGCCTGCCATTCCAGCTCCTACAATAGATACTTTTGCACAATGCTCTGTCACAATTGGCTCATATCCAAGGTTTTTTAATAATTCAACTGCACGACTTGATACACTATCACTCACCGTATAAGCTACTCCAGTAGGTGAAATGTTAATTAAATCGACACTGATTCCTTCATTCGCCATTTCTTTAAACACATGCTGTTGTAAATCATATGCTGTTTCTTTTGCAAGCACTTTAATTTGCGTCACATTTGATACATGAGCGATACCTGTAACAGGACGTTCTTCTACATCACGGCCTTTTGTCGCACCGTCCGATGCTGAAATAAGCGTACCTTCACTATCAGAATACGTAGAACGTACACGAAGTGGTACTTTGGCATGCATCGCAATTTCAACTGCACGTGGATGAACGACTTTTGCACCTTGATATGCCATGTTACAAATTTCATTGTACGTTACCGTTTGAAGATGACGTGCATCTTTTACAATACGAGGATCCGCAGTCATAACACCTTCTACATCTGTAAAGATATCAATAAATTCAGCATGAAGCGCAACACCTAATGCAGAAGCTGAAGTATCGCTACCTCCGCGTCCCAGTGTTGTCGTATCACCTTTTTTCGTTTGTCCTTGGAATCCTGTAACGACGATTACATCTACATTTTCTAGCTCTTCATGTATACGATCGCAGTTCATTTCAATAATCTTAGCATTTGTAAAATCATCATTTGTTACAAAACCAGCTTGTGCACCATTTAATGCCGCTGCTTTTATACCGCTCTCATTTAACATGTTAGAGAAAACGATTGCTGAGATTAATTCTCCGCATGATAATAATAAATCTTGCTCACGATTAGAAATGTGAGATTCCTCTTGATTTACAAGACTTAACAAAGTATCAGTTGCATATGGTTCACCTTTACGGCCCATAGCAGAGACGACAGTAACTACTTTATAACCCGCATCTAGCGATTTTTTTATATGATGAAGCGCATGCTTACGTCCATTTTCATCACGTACGGATGTGCCACCAAATTTTTGAACAATAATTTTCATATTTTGCACCTTCTCTTAGCCGTTTACACTAATTGTAATTTTACTAAGCGCTCTGCAATTTGAACAGAATTCCATGCAGCGCCTTTTAATAAGTTATCAGATACGACCCAAAGATGGAATCCTTTATCGTTATTTAAATCTTTACGGATTCTTCCAACGAATACTTCGTTTTTACCTACTGCAGTAGCTGGCATTGGATATAACTGCTCTTCTGGGTTATCTTGTAGAACAATACCTTCTGCATTTGCAAGTAAATTCTTGAATTCTTCTACTGTTACACCTTCTTTTTCTACTTCGATGTAAACAGACTCAGAGTGACCTGATACAACCGGTAAACGTACACATGTTGCCGCTACTTCTAGCTCTGGCATATGCATAATTTTTTTCGTTTCATTAATCATTTTCATTTCTTCAAACGTAAATCCATTATCTTGGAATTTATCAATCTGTGGAATCGCGTTGAAAGCAATTTGGAAATGTTTCTTATCACCTGATACAGGTAAAACATTTGCCTTCACTTCTTCGCCATTTAAGATTGCTTGTGATTGTTCATGAAGTTCTTCAATCGCTGCCGCACCAGCACCTGATACAGCTTGATATGTGGAAACGATTACTCGTTTTAAACCATATTGCTGACGAACTGGCTCAAGAGCTACTACCATTTGAATTGTAGAACAGTTTGGATTTGCAATAATACCATTATGTTCTTTTAAGTCGTTTTCATTTACTTCAGGTACAACAAGTGGCACGTTTTCTGTCATACGGAATGCACTTGTATTATCAACAACAATCGCACCGCGCTTTGCTGCTTCTGGCGCTAATTGTTTTGATACAGATCCACCAGCACTAAATAGTGCGATATCTACTCCTTCAAAACTTTCAGGAGTTGCCTCTTGAACTGTAACTTCTTCGCCTTTAAATACAAGTTTCTTACCTGCAGATCGTTTAGATGAAAGTAACGTTAATTTCCCGATTGGAAATTCTCGTTTCTCTAAAGTATTTAACATTTGTTCACCAACTGCGCCGGTTGCTCCAACTACAGCGACATGAAAAGTTTTTTGCTTTTCCATCACTATGCCCCTTTCTAGATACCAATCCTTCTATAACTTAGAATCAGAAGGAGTATAGAATACCCCTTCTAATCTTAATAACGTTAATTTTATCATATTCTACAGTAAGAATGATGGTTTCATCAAAAATTGTCCGTTTTTTTTCGTTTTTTAATTCATATATCTGAATTTTTCTACGACAACCGGTTGCAATTGCTTTCCTTGCAGCGCTTCTAACACTGTATCTTCAAGCAGCTCCATGCGAGCTACCATTGAGTTCGGTTTTTTCTCTGGTGCATCTTGACCGAATGGGACGAAGTAGATGTTTTTTGTTGCCATTAGGCGCATGAGGTTTACTCCATTAAGCCCTAAAGCATCATTCGTCGAAACAGCTAATACGACAGGCTTGCCATTTCTTAGCGTCGCTTTCGCTGCCATTAGTACCGGAGAGTCTGTCATTGCATTTGCAAATTTACTCATAGAATTTCCTGTTAGCGGTGCAATTACCATGCAATCTAGTGGAATTTTAGGTCCTAGTGGTTCTGCGCCAACGATGGAATTAATTGCTTTAAAGCCTGTTACTTCTTCAATCTTTTTAATCCACTCTGCCCCTTCTCCAAATCTCGTATTTGTTGATTGAACAGTGTAAGAAACAACAGGACGTACTTCTGCTCCCTCAGCAATTAATTTTTCTAAATGAGGCATTACTTCTTCGTACGTACAATGTGAACCAGTAAAACCAAATCCTATTCTTTTCCCTTTTAAATTCATTCCCCATTCTCCTTTCTTGCGATTACATCTTCTGCTAGTAGCTGAGAAAGAACGTTCGCTAAAATTTGTCCTGCTGTTTTCGGAGCAACAATACCTGGTAATCCAGGTGCTAACAGCGCTTTGACTCCTCTTTTTTCCGCATATCTAAAGTCGGTACCGCCTGGTTTAGAAGCCAAATCAATTACTAACGTATGAGCCGGCATTTTTGAAATGACATTCGCTGTCACAACGAGATGCGGAATTGTATTAATGACAATATCGATATTCCCTACTTCTTTCTCAATGTCTTGCATATGAAAAGGAGAAAACATCATTTCTGTAATACGTGCAATATGTTCCGATCGTCTTGCTCCAACTTTGACATGGGCTCCTAATGATTGAAATGCTCTGGCAACACTCATCCCTGTTCTACCAAATCCTAAAACCATTACATTGGAACCATGAATTGTATAGTCGGTATGTTGAATTACCATCATTAATGTACCTTCTACAGTTGGAATAGAATTGTAGATTGCGACATCATCACGATCAAATAATTTAATAAGTTTGCGGTTTGTAGTAGATACGAGATTTTCCAAGTAAGGCGTGCCAATACCTGAATATATAGTAAAGTGTTCTGGTGTATTTTCAATTTGTTCTTTCGTTATAGAAACTTTCTCGTTTGAAAAAATAGTATCTACTTCTCCCTTGGCATTTGTACCTGCAACTGGCAAAATAATTGCATCTACAGAAGTGAAATCTAAATTTTGTATACTTTCTTTTGCTGCCCCTGTGAAGCCATGATCTAACTGGTCAAACCCTATCAATGAAAGTTTCGCATCCAATTCAACTAGCTTGCGAATTACTTCTAGCTGTCTTGCATCTCCTCCTATGACAGCAATATGCATCTCAGTCAACATTCCCTAATTCACCTTCTTTTTCTGTCATTTATAAGAAAAGTGCCTACTTTTTCTTTTTCCTCCACATCATATGTAATGTACGGGTTTTAGGTGATTGAAAAACAAAAAGCACACATGATTGATCCCGCTCTTTGTATGCAGAAAGACCTCCCCTCAAAATTCCGCATATGAGAGGACATTATGTAGGAAATTGATTGCCCGTAAAAGCTCGATTCATGTGAGCTAATACTCTGCGGGGAATGTGCAAAAAAAAGATGACCAAAATGGCCATCTTTCACTTCGAATTTGGACGATCTGTAATATCACAAAGGATCATATCATGCCCTACTTTCTTAATTTGGCTCCACGTGACTCTTACTTCTTGTGGTTCCTTTTTAAAGCCTCCCCATTTCCCAGCAGGTATGATAAGAGCCTGTATTTGACCATCCTTCTCATCAATTTCTAAATCCACATAACCTAGAACCCCCATTTTTTCGGCTCTTTCTAAATTTACGATCTCTTTACCGCTTAATTCACTTAATCGCATACGCTCTCCCCCTACAGAAGTTATGAATGTAAGTTATCTATAATTAGTACCTATTCTGTATTTCCAAAAAAAATAACCGTATCTCATTTAAAAGAGATACGGTTATTTTTACATACTTTATATAAAGCAATTATAGTTTTATTCCTTTTGGAAGTTTTCCATCTGGACTAATTAATGCTGCAGAGAATTCATCTGTAAACATGTTACGAATTAACTCATCAACATTTGCTTTCGTTACAGTGTTTACACTTTCAATAATCTCATCAAGTGAACGATGCTTACGAAGTAGCAATTCATTCTTACCATTGCGGCTCATACGGCTATTCGTACTTTCTAAGCTTAACATTAAGTTTCCTTTTAATTGCTCTTTACTATTAATAAGCTCTTTTTCTGTAATACCTGTATTTTTCAATGTTTCTAATGTTTCCTGCATTGTGTCATACAGTGTATCTAATTGTTGGCTACCTGTTCCACCATACAGCGTTAACATACCTGTATCTTCATAAGAAGAATGGTAAGAAAATACTGAGTAGGCTAACCCGCGTTGCTCACGTACTTCTTGGAATAAACGGCTACTCATACTACCGCCTAAAACGTTATTTAATACAATTAAGTTATAAATATCTTCGTGTCCCATTTGTAAGCCTTTATATCCTAAACATAAATGAGCTTGTTCTGTTTCCTTTTTACGTGCTACCTTATTAAAATGGAAAATTGGGCTATGTACTTGTTCACGGTTTGTTGTTCCTTCATAACTACCGAAATATTGCTCTACCGTTTGTAAAAAGGCTTCATCAATATTTCCTGCAACTGAAACAACGACATTTTCAGGTGTGTAATGATCTTTTATATATTGGCGTAGTGTATCACCTGTAAACGTATCAAGCGTTTCTTCAGTTCCTAAAATAGGATATCCAAGCGGATGCGTTTCATATGTTGCTTTCGTTAACATATCATGTACAATATCATCTGGAGCATCTTCGTACATTTTAATTTCTTCACATACGACATTCTTCTCTTTTTTCAGTTCTTCCTCATCAAATGTTGAATTGAAGAACATATCTGCTAGTACATCTAAAGCATATTTAGCATGCTCATCTAGCACTTTTGCATAGTAACAAGTGTATTCTTTTGAAGTAAAAGCATTCACTTGCCCACCAATGCTATCAAATGATTCTGCAATTTCGCGTGCACTACGTGTTTCTGTCCCTTTAAAGAACATATGCTCTAAAAAGTGAGAAACCCCATTATTTTTTTCATTTTCATTTCTTGACCCCGCATGAATCCAAATACCAATCGCAACCGATCTTACGGTTGGTATATTCTCCATAACGATTCTTACACCATTTTTACAAGTATATTTTTTAATCAAAAACTTTCCTCCTACTGCCAGTTTCTCTAAATAAGTGCTATTATTTAATGATAACAAGTTTAAGGATGAATGTCATGCAAATGTATTTAATCCACACGTTTTTCATCCAGTAATTCTGTTATATTCCCTACTCGATATCCTTGTTCCTTCAATTTTGTAATCATTGTATCTAATGCTTCTGCTGTAGATGAAGTTGGATGCATTAATACGATAGCACCTGGATGTATTTTTCTCATTACTCTCTGCAATAGTACATCTGGATCAGGTCGTTTCCAATCAATTGTATCGACAGTCCACATGATCGTTCCCATTTGGAAATCATCAGCAATTTTCACGACTTCATCCCGAAAACTTCCACTCGGCGGGGCAAACCATCTCACCTTTTGATTCGTTGCAACTTCAATCATTCGATTTGTTTTTAGTAACTGATCTCGTATTTCATCAGACGATAGCGTTTTCATATTAGGGTGTGTATAAGAATGATTTCCAACTTCTTGATTTGCATCGACAATCATTTTTGCAAATCGCAAATTTTCTTTCACCCAGCGTCCTTCTAAAAAGAAAGTCGCCTTCACATCATGTTTTTTCAATATCTCTAATATACGCGGCAAATACTCGTTTCCCCATGCCACATTTATTGTTAATCCCACCATCTTTTTATTTGGATGTCCCCTATAAATTGGAGCTGGTGATAAATCTTTTAAGTGAACACTTGGGGATACTTCCTTGAATTCAAGATTTTTTTGATCAAATTCCTTTAGCTTCTTCATATTATTATAAGATGCTTCGATATCAACTTGTCTTCCATTATATCCCGGTGTTGCTTTCCATATTTTATCAATCATCGCATTTTGTGGTGCAATCTCATATTGTTTTGCATGTTTTTGAATTTCTTCATACAAGTTATCCTGTGCAAAAACGGAATAAGAGCCTACACTGACATATAAAAAAAATATACATATGTATGCCAATATACGAGCTTTCATATAAACCCTCCCATTAACTATATAAATACCTTTTTCTTCTTATCTTTGTTAATTTGAGCGTTATAATGAAAACTATACCTAAACTGACATAAAAATATATATAAATCATATTTTTTACATAACAAAAAAAGCCAGTTCAACTGGCTTTTACTTATTGCTGCTCTTGTTTGTTTTCTTCTTTAGCAGCTTCTTTTTCTTGCTCTTCTTTTAGCAATACTTTTCTAGATAGATTCACACGACCTTGCTTGTCAATCTCGATAACTTTAACTGTAATTACATCACCGATCTTCACAACGTCTTCTACTTTACCTACACGCTCAAGTGCAAGTTCAGAAATGTGAACTAATCCATCTTTACCGCTGAATAGTTCAACGAAAGCACCGAATTTCTCAACACGTTTCACTTTTCCTTCGTAGATTTCACCTACTTGTACTTCGCGAACGATATCTTCGATAATTTTCTTAGCTTTGTCATTCATTTCTTGATTTATTGAAGAAATGAATACTGTACCATCTTGCTCGATATCAATTTTAACGCCAGTTTCTTCAATAATTTTATTGATTTGTTTACCGCTCGGCCCAATAACGTCACGGATTTTATCTGGGTTAATTGTCATTGTAATAATCTTTGGAGCGTAAGCTGATAATTCAGTACGTGGCTCTCCAATAACAGATAACATATGATTTAGAATGTGCACACGACCAACTTTCGCTTGTTGTAATGCCTCTTCTAAAATTTCACGAGATAGACCATCGATTTTAATGTCCATTTGTAGTGCAGTAACACCTTTTGCTGTACCTGCTACTTTAAAGTCCATATCACCTAAATGATCTTCCATACCTTGAATATCAGATAAAATTGTGTAATGCTCACCAGTTTTAACTAGACCCATTGCAATACCTGCAACTGGAGCTTTAAGTGGAACACCAGCATCCATCATTGCTAAAGTACTACCACAAATACTTGCTTGTGAAGTAGAACCATTTGATTCTAAAACTTCAGATACAAGACGTACTGTATATGGGAAATCTTTTTCAGATGGAATTACAGGTTCAAGAGCACGTTCTCCTAGTGCACCGTGACCAATTTCACGACGACCTGGTCCACGCATCGGTCTTGTTTCACCAACACTAAATGATGGGAAGTTGTAATGGTGCATGAAGCGTTTTGATTCTTCTACACCAAGACCATCTAAAATTTGCACATCGCCTAATGCACCTAATGTACAAATACTTAATGCTTGTGTTTGTCCACGTGTGAATAAACCAGAACCGTGTGTACGAGATAAAATGCCAACCTCTGATGCTAATGGACGGATTTCGTCACCTTTACGGCCATCTGGGCGGATTTTTTCAACTGTAATAAGACGACGTACTTCTTCTTTTACAATTTTATATAAAATCTCATTTACTTGTCCTAATGTATCAGCGTCAGCTTCTTGCGCTTCGTAATGCTCAATTACACGCTTTTTCACTTCGTTAATTGCATCTTCACGTGCATGTTTCTCATGTACTTGAATTGCAGAATGCATATCCTTCTCAGACATTTCACGTACAGCTTGATTAAGATCAGCGTCCACTTCATAAAGTTTCACTTCTGATTTCTCTTTACCTACAGCTTGTACAATCTCTTCTTGGAATGCAATTAGACGTTTAATTTCGTCATGTCCAAACATAATTGCTTCTAACATCGTTTCTTCAGGCACTTGATCTGCTCCTGCTTCAACCATGTTAATTGCATCTTTCGTACCAGCTACAACAAGGTGAATATCACTTTGCTCTTGCTGTTCTACTGTTGGATTAATAACGAATTCGCCGTTAATACGACCAACTGTTGCACCCGCAATTGGACCTTCAAATGGAATATCTGAAATCGATAACGCTAATGAAGAACCAAGCATAGCTGCCATTTCAGAAGAACAATCTTGATCAACACTCATTACAATGCTGACAACTTGTACTTCGTTACGGAAACCATCTGCGAAAAGTGGACGAATTGGACGGTCGATTAAACGACTTGCCAAAATTGCTTTTTCACTTGGACGACCTTCACGTTTAATGAAACCGCCAGGAATTTTTCCGACTGCATATAAACGCTCTTCATAGTTTACTGTAAGTGGGAAGAAATCTACATTTTTTGGTTCTTTTGATGCAGTTGCTGTAGATAGAACCGCTGTATCGCCATATCTTACTAATACTGCTCCGTTCGCTTGCTTCGCAAGCTGACTTGTTTCAACTGTTAGCTGGCGACCAGCTAAATCTATCGAGAAGACTTGCTTTTCTTGACTCATTTAAGTACCCCTCTCAATTTAAAGTATTCAATTCTTCTATGTAAATGGATAGTATATCACAATATTCTACCTCTAGTATTACCGAAAATGAAGTAAGCTATAAAGGGTAGAAGATATATTTTTACCTAACAAAAAAGCGGGAATATTCCCGCTTCTTTGACTATCGACGTAAGCCAAGCTTTGTGATTAATTCACGGTAACGTGTGATATCGCTATTACGAAGGTAAGTTAGTAAGTTACGACGTTTACCAACCATCTTTAATAGACCACGACGTGAATGATGATCTTTCTTGTGAGTACGTAAGTGCTCGTTTAGAGTGTTAATTTGCTCCGTTAGGACAGCAATTTGAACCTCTGGAGAACCAGTATCAGTCTCATGAGTTCTAAATTGTGCAATGATTTCATTTTTACGCTCTTGTGTTAAAGCCATCCTATTTCACCTCCTATTAATTAAACCCCCAATTACCTAGCAAGCGTCGGTGAGTCGCAATGCCAAGCAATGGTTGTCATAAAGTACATAACATAGAATACTACTTTTCATTTGAAAAAGCAAGTATATTCTTTTCGTTCGCAAAATATTCTTGTGCTGTTTTCTTATCTTTTGCGATTTGTTCAACTAACTCATCGATGCCATTGAATTTCTTCTCTTCTCTTATACGCATATGCCACTCTACTGTAACATTTTGATCATATATGTCTTTGTTAAATTCAAATAAGTGCACTTCAATAGATAATTGACGCTCATCTTCTTTAAAAGTTGGTTTATATCCAATATTACATACACCATCGTACCATTCATCGTGAACCTTTAATCTCACTGCATAAACACCTACAGGTGGCAATAGATACTCATCACTTAAACCTACATTTGCTGTAGGAAAACCAATTTGACGTCCACGTTTATCACCGTGTACAACCGTTCCCCCTACTGTATATGCTCTACCTAAAATAGATGGAATTTGTTCCATTTCGCCATTTCGAATTAACTTTCGTAATGCTGTAGAACTTACTTTCTCTTCTTGAAATTCAACTTTTTCAATCACAGTCTGTGTAAACTCCCCTCTTGCATGAAATGGTAAAGTCTCCATCTTTCCTTTTCCTAAACGTCCATATGAATAATCAAACCCTGCTACTACATGCTTTACATTTAAACCAATAATATAATCATCTACAAATTGTTGTGGCAATAAGCCTGCAAACGATTCATCAAATTTAATAACATATAATATATCGATCCCTAAGTTTTCGACTATTTTTTCTTTATCACACATGGGTGTAATATACTCCGCATGGGCTTCCTTTTTCCCTAAAACAACAGATGGGTGCGGATAAAATGTCATAACTGCACTTTTATATCCCCGTTCATCCGCTATTTGTTTCGCAGTTCGAATTACACATTGATGTCCTAAATGAATGCCATCAAAAAATCCTAATGCCATTACAGTCGGTGGTAATTCTAATTTATTTTGTTCATGTGGATGAGTTAAATGAATAAGTTTCACGCTTGAATTCACCTTTTTCTGTAATAATCCTTCCAATAATTCATTATAGCTTTAGTTCTTGATTATTCACAAGTACTTTCATCGGCTTTAGCATACCAGGGTGTTTTGGATGGTGCTCAAAAATTGCAAGGCAGCGATCATTTTTATCAAACACTGTTATAAATGGTGCTGTTATTTGCAATTCATTTTTTAAGAACATACCATTCTTTATTTTCTCTGCTTGCTTTTCATCTACAACAATTTTCGGGAACTTACTTAATGCTTCATCAATTGAAATGAAGATAGACTCTACTGTTCCATTTTGCACGTTTTCTTCAATTTCTTCAAATGATATGCAATCTTCTAATAAAAATTCTCCAGAAGCTGTTCTTACAAGGTGAGACATATGTGATGGAAAACCAAGTTTTTCACCAATCATTACTGCTAACGTTCTTACATATGTTCCTTTACTACACGTTACACGGAAACGGAATGAAATATTTTCCCCCTCAAACACTTCACGGTCATCTAGTAATACAAATTCATGAATTGTAATTGTACGAACTGGACGCTCAACTTCTTGTCCTGCTCTTGCATATTCATATAATTTTTTCCCGTTAACTTTTACAGCCGAAAACATCGGAGGCATTTGTTCAATCGTACCTGTTAATGCAGCAAGAGCCCCTTCTACTTCCTTACGAGTAATAACGCGATCTACATGTTTCGTTTCAACAACTTCACCAGAAGCATCTTCAGTTGTTGTTGAAAATCCAAGTGTTACTTCACCTTCATATGTTTTCGTCTCACTTGTTAAAAATTGTGCAATCTTCGTTGCTCGTCCCACACAAATAGGTAATACTCCTGTTACATCTGGATCTAATGTTCCTGTATGACCAATTCGTTTCTCACGCAATATCTTTCTTAATTTAAATACACAATCATGTGATGTCATGCCTTTTGGCTTATGTAATAATACTACACCTTCCATATATGTTCACCTCATCATAATTCTTTCATAGTAATTATCCAAAATTTATTTTGCATTGAAAAAATGGATAGACAAATGTCTATCCATTATTCTTCACGTTTATCGTCTTTATTAATTTGATGTAAAAGTGTATCAATTCGATGACCATATCCGATAGACTCATCAAATTCAAAGGAAATTTCCGGTGTTTTGCGAAGACGAATACGTTGGCCAATTTCTGAACGAATGAAGCCTTTTGCTTTCGCTAAACCTTTTAATGTACTTTCTTTCTGTTCTTCATCACCTAAAACAGAAATATATACTGTAGCAATTTGTAAATCCCCACTCACTTGTACATCTGTTACTGTAACAAATCCGACACGTGGATCTTTAATTTTACGACTGATGATGTCGCCTAATTCTTTTTTCATTTGCTCGCCTACACGGTTTGCACGTAATTTCATAACTCTTCACCTCATTCAATACCATTCCAATTGTGTTATTGTACGTTCAATTTCAGGAAATGAATCGATGTACTCGAGTACACGATTCATTTCTTTTTCACAAACAACACGATTAGAGGATACAGAAACAATTGCAATTTCTGTACGTTGCCATACATCTTGATGCCCTACTTCTGAAACAGCTACATTATAGCGCTGCTTCACACGAGTTAGCACCCGTTGTAAAATTGCTCGTTTCTCTTTTAAAGAATGCACATCGTAAATCATACACTCGAATGAGAGTGAAGCGATAATCATCGCTTCACTTCTTCCATAATGTACGCTTCAATGATGTCCCCTTCTTTAAGATCATTATATCTCTCAATTGTAATACCACACTCATAGTTTTGTGCAACTTCTTTTACGTCGTCTTTGAAACGTTTTAACGTATCAAGTTGTCCTTCGAAAATTACTACGCCATCACGGATAATACGCACGCCACTATCACGTGTAATTTTACCGTCAATTACGTAACAACCTGCGATTGTTCCAACTTTTGTTACTTTGAATGTTTGGCGTACTTCCGCTTGACCGATTACTTTTTCTTCGAATTCTGGATCCAGCATACCTTGCATTGCTGATTCGATTTCTTCGATTACTTTATAGATAATACGGTGTAAACGAACATCAACATTCTCTAATTCAGCTGTACGCTTCGCATTCACATCAGGGCGTACGTTAAATCCAATTACAATTGCATTAGATGCAGAAGCTAAAATGATATCAGATTCTGTGATCGCACCTACGCCTGTATGGATAATTTTAACTTTAACACCTTCAACATCAATTTTACGAAGTGACGCTGCCATTGCTTCTACAGAACCTTGTACGTCTGCTTTCACAATTAAGTTAATTTCTTTTACATCGCCCTCTTGGATTTGTTGGAATAAATCTTCAAGGCTTAATTTAGATTTCTCACCACGTTGAGCAAGTAACGCTTCTTGTGCACGTGATTCACCGATTTGACGAGCTTTCTTCTCATCAGCGAATGCCATGAAACGATCTCCCGCTTGTGGTACTTCGTTTAAACCTGTAATTTCAACAGGAGTTGATGGTCCAGCAACTTTTACACGACGACCAATGTCACTTACCATTGCACGAACACGTCCGAATGAAGTACCAACAACGATTGGATCTCCAACTCGAAGTGTACCGTTTTGAACAAGTAATGTCGCGATAGTTCCTTTACCTTTATCAAGCTGTGCTTCAATTACAGTACCAGTTGCATAGCGGTTTGGATTTGCTTTATATTCTTCAACTTCACTTACAAGAAGAATCATTTCTAATAAGTTGTCAATTCCTTCACCTTGAATTGCAGAAATTGGTACGAAAATTGTATCTCCACCCCAAGCTTCTGGAACTAATTCATATTCTGTTAATTCTTGCATTACACGATCAGGATTTGCCGCTGGTTTATCCATTTTATTCACAGCTACAATAATTGGTACTCCAGCTGCTTTCGCATGGCTAATCGCTTCAACTGTTTGAGGCATAACACCGTCATCAGCTGCAACAACAAGGATTGTAATATCTGTTACTTGCGCACCACGAGCACGCATCGTTGTAAATGCCGCGTGACCAGGCGTATCTAAGAATGTAATCTTCTTGTCATTTACTTCAACTTGGTATGCACCAATATGCTGAGTAATTCCACCTGCTTCGCCTGCAGTTACTTTTGAATTACGGATAGAGTCAAGTAAAGTTGTTTTACCATGGTCAACGTGTCCCATAATTGTAACTACAGCTGGACGTTCTTTTAAGTTCTCTTCATCGTCTTGCTCATCGATGAATGTTTCGAATTCAGTCTCGCTTACAACTACTTCTTCTTCTACTTCAATACCATAATCAGTAGCAATTAATTCAATTGTATCTTTATCTAAGTCTTGGTTAATTGTTGCCATAATTCCAAGCATAAAGAGCTTCTTAATAATTTCAGACGGCTCTTTGCTTAATTTTTTAGCAAGCTCACCTACTGTAAGACTTCCAGAGAAAGTAATTTTATCTGGTGTTTCTACAGTTTGTGTTTGTTGTCTTCCAGCAAAGTTATCTTGACGTTTGTCTTCATTTCCTTTGCCTTTTTTCTTTTTCTTATTGCTGTTCTTTTTACTACGAACAACTTTTTCTTCTACTTCAAACTCATCTGCAACAGAAGGTTTTTCAGTTTGATACGCATTATCTAATTTATTTACTACTTCATCTTCTAACATTGTCATATGATTCGAAACCTCGATATTCATTTCTTTTAGTTTTGTCATAAGATCTTTACTTGAGATATTATGTTGTTTTGCATATTCATGCACTCGAATTTTACTCATACCTTCACCCCCGGTAATTTGTATCGAGCATGCTACGCAGCTTTTTCGCAAAGCCTTCATCTAACACAGCTACAACGACTCGCTCATCTCTCCCAATCGCATGCCCTAATTGTTGTCGATTTTCGACCTTTCTCATTGGTACGTTGTAATACGTCGTTTTATCCATGATGCGTTTTGTAGTATTTGCTGACGCATCTTCAGATAGCAATACAAGCTTTGCTTTGCCACTTCGTACTTCTTTTAAAACAAGTTCTTCACCCGAAATAATTTTCCGAGCCCGGTTTGCTAGTCCTAAAAACGATTTCCAATCGGACACTTATTTCGACTCCTTCTCAACAAGCTCAAGAAGCTCTTCGTATAGAGAACCGTCGATTTTCGCTTTTAGATGATGTTCCAAAACATTTTTCTTTTGGGCTTGAAGAATGCTTTCTTTATCTTTTGATAAATAAGCACCTCGTCCTGATTTCTTTCCAGTTAAATCAATGGACACTTCTCCCTCTTTGGAACGAACAATGCGAACGAGCTCTCGTTTTGATTTCATTTCTTGCGTTGCAACACATTTTCGTAACGGAACTTTTCGATTGCTCATACTCATCACCTCTATTCGATTTCGTCTTCAACTGAATCGAATCCGAATGCGATTACGCTATCTTCTTCTGTTACAATACCAAGTTGTTTCGCATCAGACTCACTCTTAATATCAATTTTCCAACCTGTTAATTTAGCTGCAAGACGTGCATTTTGTCCACGCTTACCAATAGCTAATGACAGTTGGTGGTCTGGAACAACAACAGTTGTTGCTTTTTCTTCTTCATCTACAAGTACTTTAACAACTTGTGATGGGCTTAAAGCATTTGCAACATATTCTACTGGATCATTTGACCAGCGAACGATGTCAATCTTTTCGCCTTTTAGTTCGTCTACAATGCGTTGTACACGTTGTCCTTTTGGTCCTACACAAGAACCTACTGGATCAACATCAATGTTCTCTGCATGTACAGAAATTTTAGAACGATCGCCTGCTTCACGTGCTACAGAACGAATTTCAACAGTTCCATCATAAATTTCAGGAACTTCCATTTCGAATAAACGTTTTAAAAGACCAGGATGTGTACGTGATACGTAAATTTGTGGTCCTTTTGTTGTTTTTTCTACTTTCGTAATGAATACACGAATACGATCATGTGGTTTGTACTGTTCGTTTGGCATTTGCTCACTTACAGGTAATAAAGCTTCTACTTTCCCTAAGCTTACATAGATGAAACGAGCATCTTGACGTTGTACGATACCTACCATAATATCTTCTTCACGGTCACTAAACTCAGAGTAAATAACACCACGCTCTGCTTCACGCACTCGTTGTGTTACAACCTGTTTTGCAGTTTGTGCTGCAATACGACCGAAATCTTTTGGTGTTACTTCAATTTCTAGTACGTCACCATCTTGATAGTTTGGATTAATTTGTCTTGCTTCTTCAACAGAAATTTCAAGACGTGGATCAAACACATTATCAACAACGTCTTTACGTGCTAATACTTGAATTGTTCCCACTTCTGGGTTAAAGCTCACACGAACGTTTTGTGCTTGGTTAAAATTGCGTTTATAAGCAGAGATTAACGCTGCTTCAATCGCATCAATAATAATATCTTTGCTAATTCCTTTTTCTGACTCTAATACGAGCAAGGCATCTAACAACTCAGTGCTCATGAAGATCCCCCTTCTAACTAAAACGTAACAGCAAGTCGCGCATTTGCAACTTTGTCCATTGAAATTTGGATTTCTTTTTTACGTGTTTTAATTGTTAATAATAGTGTAATTGTAGTACCATCGTAGGAAAGTAGTTTTCCTTCAAACATTTTTTCACCATCAATCGGCTCATATGTTTTAATTGCCACTTGTTTTCCTACCGCTTGCTGGAAGTCTTTCTCTTTCTTTAATGGGCGTTCCGCTCCAGGAGATGATACATCCAAAAAGTAAAGATGAGGAATTGGATCCTCTTTATCTAAAGCTTCGCTTAAACGTTCACTTACCGCACCGCATTCTTCAATGTCGACTCCTTTATCAGAATCGATGAATACGCGTAAGAACCAGTCTTGTCCTTCTTTCACATACTCTACATCTACAAGTTCAAGATTTAACTCTTCAACGATTGGCTGCGCAAATGCTTCTACAACTTCTGTGACTTTCTTATCCATAAACAGCCTCCTTCCTGCCGCCATGTACCATTTACAAGAAAAGACTCCGTCCATAAAACGGTTTATCTTATTCTTTCTCGTTAGCTAACAAAAGCCCCTGCCGTTAAGCAGGGAATATCTGTCTTAGTATTACCAAATTTAAGAAGTAAAACTTGTAACAAAATATGTATATACGACAGAAATTTCTTACCTCTCCACATCAATAAAACGTAGATAGTAACACGAAAGAGTGGGTTTCCCCACTCTTTTTTTTACACAATATACATGACATGGTTATCTCGGTTAATAGTATACCATAGCAAATGTTGATTTGCAAAGACTTTTCCTACCTACTAGAACAGTGATAACTGGTTTTGATCAGGTAGATCGCCTAAGCAACCTTGACTATCTAAATACTCAATAATTGTTTTCGAAACCTTACTGCGCTGCTGTAAATCTTCTTTTGATAAGAAATCTCCATTTTTGCGTGCTTCTACAATACTTAAAGCTGCGTTTGTACCAAGTCCAGGCACTGCATTAAATGGAGGAATTAAAGAATCCCCATCAATAATAAATTCTGTTGCATGCGAACGGTATAAATCAACCTTTTGGAATGAGTATCCACGCTCACACATTTCAAGTGTCATTTCTAGTACCGTTAATAAACTTTTCTCTTTCGGCGCTGCATCCAAACCTTTTTGTGCAATTTCATCAATTTTCACACGTATAGATGCTGAGCCTTTCGCCATCGCCTCTACGTCAAAGTCATCTGCACGAACTGTAAAGTATGCCGCATAGAATAAAAGCGCGAAATGCACTTTAAAATATGCAATACGTACAGCCATAAGTACGTAAGCAGCCGCATGGGCTTTAGGGAACATGTACTTGATCTTCTTACATGAATCAATATACCAACCCGGTACATTATTACTTTTCATGTCCTCTTCCCATTCTTCTGGTACACCTTTACCTTTACGAACCGACTCCATGATTTTGAAGGCTAATGATGGGTCTAAACCTTGATAGATTAAATATACCATGATGTCATCACGACAACCGATAACTTCACTCAGCGTACATGTACCGTTATAAATTAACTCGTTTGCATTACCAAGCCATACATCCGTACCATGCGATAGTCCTGAAATTTGGACTAACTCAGAGAATGTCGTAGGCTTCGTCTCTTCTAACATCTGCCTTACGAATTTCGTACCAAACTCTGGTATACCAAGTGTACCTGTTTTACAGTTAATTTGTTCTTCCGTTACACCTAACGATTCAGGTCCTGAGAAAATTTTCATTACTTCCGGATCGTCTGTTGGGATTGTTTTCGGATCAATACCGCTTAAATCTTGTAACATACGAATAACAGTTGGATCATCGTGTCCTAGTATATCAAGTTTCAATAAGTTATCATGAATCGAGTGGAAATCAAAGTGTGTCGTTCTCCACTCAGCACCTATTGAATCTGCCGGGAACTGAATTGGTGAAAAATCAAAAATATCCATGTAATCTGGCACAACTATAATACCACCTGGATGCTGTCCAGTCGTACGTTTTACACCGGTACATCCTGATACTAAACGGTCAATCTCTGCATTTCGAATCGTTAAGTTATGATCATTTGCATAACCTTTTACATACCCATAAGCGGTTTTTTCCGCAACTGTACCTATTGTACCCGCACGGTATACATAATCTTCACCAAACAGTACTTTCGTATAGTTATGGGCACGTGGCTGGTATTCCCCGGAGAAGTTCAAATCGATATCGGGTACCTTATCTCCTTTAAATCCAAGGAACGTTTCGAACGGAATATCATGTCCATCTTTCACGTATGGAACATTACATGCAGGACATTCTTTATCCGGCAAGTCAAAACCAGAACCTACAGAACCATCATTAAAGAATTCTGATTGCTTACACTTCGGACATACATAGTGTGGTGGTAATGGGTTTACTTCTGTAATTTCCATCATCGTTGCAACGAATGAAGAACCTACCGATCCACGCGAACCTACTAGATATCCGTCTACTAACGATTTTTTCACAAGCTTATGTGAAATTAAATAAATTACGGCGAATCCATGCCCAATAATACTTTTTAATTCTTTTTCTAAACGTGCTTCTACAATTTCAGGTAACTCTTCACCATAAATGCTACGCGCCATTTTATAACTCATATCACGCGTTTCATCATCTGCACCCTCAATTTTCGGTGTATATAGATCATCTTTTACTGGATGAACATCACCAATTAATGATGCAACCTTTTGTGTATTCGTTACAACAATTTCTTTCGCAACGTCTTCACCTAAGAATGAAAAACACTCTAACATTTCATCCGTTGTACGGAAATGTACAGGCGGTAATGAATGTCGGTTTAACGGATTGGCTCCGCCCTGCGAACTAACTAAAATTTTGCGATACATTCCATCCTCTGGATCTAAATAATGCACGTTTCCTGTAGCAACAACTGGTTTATCTAACGTCTCACCAAGTTTTACTAAATTAGAAATAATTGTTTTTAACTGTCCCTCATCTCGAACAAGTTCACGCTCTACTAAATGACGTAACACCTCTGGAGGCATTACTTCAATGTAATCATAGAACTGCGCAATTTCTTCTACCTCTTCAGGCGCTTTTTGCATCATCGCCTCAAACACTTCACCTTTATCACAAGCCGTTCCTACTAAAATTCCTTCGCGATATTTTTTTAATAGTGACCTTGGTACTCGTGGTACTCGGTAAAAGTAATTTAGGTGAGAATAGGAAACAAGTTTATATAAATTTTTCAATCCTACATCTGATGTGGCAAGTAACGTCATATGACTTGGACGTCCACGCTTATACGCATCCCCTTGCCCCATGCTATCATTTAATTGATCGTGATATTCAAATCCCTTTTCAATCACATCTTTTAACATTTTCACAAGTAAGTATCCCGTTGCTTCTGTATCATAAATCGCACGGTGATGTTGCGTTAATTCAATATCAAGCTTTTTACACATCGTATTTAATCGATGGTTTTTCATTTCTGGGAATAAGAATCTTGCAAGTTCTAACGTATCAATAACAGGATTATTCGTTTTTTCTAGTCCAGCCTTTTTAAAACCTACGTTAATAAAGCCCATATCAAAACTTGCGTTATGCGCAACAAGTGTATGGTCGCCCATCCATTCTTCAAACTTTTTAAACACTTCGTCCACTTCTGGTGCATCCGTTAACATATCATCTGTAATACCTGTTAATTCAATAATCGTCGCAGATAATGGTTGATGCGGATTTGCGAAAGATTCAAAGCGGTCAATAATTTCGCCGCCTTTTACTTTTACAGCCGCTAACTCGATAACAGTATCATATACAGCTGATAAACCTGTCGTCTCAACGTCAAAAACAACATACGTTTCCTCTGCAAGTAAACGATGCGCTTCGTTATATGCAATTGGTACACCATCATTAACTAAATTCGCTTCTACACCATATATAACTTTAACCCCAGCCTTTTTTCCCGCAGAATATGCCTCTGGGAAAGACTGCGCAACAGCATGGTCTGTAACAGCAATTGCCTCATGTCCCCATTTACCTGCTTGAGCAACAAGTCGAGAAACAGGAGTAACAGCGTCCATTTGGCTCATCGGTGTGTGAAGATGCAGCTCTACACGTTTTTCACCTTCTGGCGCTTTATCTTTACGAGATGGTCCTGTTATTTCATTAATATCATTTGCAATCATTACTAAATCTCGAACAAACGTATCATTTTGAACAGAACCACGCGCTTTCACCCACATTCCTTTTTTCAAGGATTGCAGCATAGGAATATCTTCTTTATCACGTGAGAACATTTTGATCATAATTGAATCCGTATAATCTGTTATTTTTAAAGTTAATAACGTACGGCCACTACGAAGCTCTTTCGTTTCTACATGGAAGACATACCCTTGAACTGTTTTTCTTCTTTCTTCATCTTGAATTTCTCGCATCGGTGTAATCTCTTCATCTGGCTTAATAAGATACCCAAGCACAACCGGTCCTTCATGCACAACGCTACTTTCTTCCGCTTGCTTCTTCGCCATTTCTTCCATAGCTTGTATAACACGTTCACGGTCTTCTTGCTGCGTTTGCTCACGAAACTTTTGCATTTCTTCTGTATTTTGCTGTATATGTGTGTCTAACTGAAAACGCGGGAATCCAAAAGCTTCGTATTGATCTCCTACTGGTTTCGCAACGTTTTTCTTTAAAGCGGTAGATTCCAGCTCGTTATTCACATTTATTAGCAACTTCACTCCATTCACCTGCGGAAGCTGCTTCTTTAAGTAAGCAAACATAGGTGAAAATGTAATTCGTTCCGTACAAAGCGGCCAATACGCCCTCACTTCTTCTTCTGTAAATTGTTTATTCTCTGCTTCTAATGCAAATGTTGTTCTTGCAATATGAGAAAATGATTGCTTAAGCTTTGTTTCTAGCAATTCATATAATTCTGTAGGCAAAATACGTGGCACTTGTAAATTAAAATGCCAACTTTTATTCGCTTTATCAATAACGAGTCTTTCAATACCACCGCCTTGTAAATATTGATTTATAAGGTCATCTGGTATTTGCAACTGCTGGAGCAAAATTTGAAATCGCTCTTGTTGTTCATTTGTTAAAGACATAAGCACTCTCCTTCCATTTGCTATTATAAATTGAAACGTACTACAAAGAAAGATTTCTCCCTTCTTCTTTTACAAAATACGTTTACAAAGAAAGAGAAGGTACCTCATTGCGAGGTACCTCTTCTTATTTTAAAATATTTGCAATATATGTTTGAAGTTCTTCTACTTTCACTTCTTCAGACTCGGCTGTAGCACGTACTTTCACTTCTACAATACCTTCGTCTGCTTTTTTACCAACTGTCACACGAACTGGAAGGCCGAATAAATCTGCATCTGCAAATTTAACACCTGCACGTTCTGCACGATCATCTAGTAATACTTCATATCCTTGCTCTTGTAATGAGTTGTAGATGTTTTCACCCATTTCACGTTGTGCATCAGATTTCATATTTACTGGAATTACATGCACATGGAATGGTGCAACAGCTTTTGGCCAAACTAAACCGTTCTCATCATTAAACTGCTCTGCGATTGCTGCCACTGTACGAGATACACCGATACCGTAACAACCCATAATAAGTGGTTGTGTTTTTCCGTTTTCATCTAGGAATGTTGCGTTCATTGCTTCACTATAACGTGTTCCTAATTTGAATACATGACCAACTTCAATTCCGCGTGCGAAAAGAATTGTTCCGTTTCCGTCCGGAGATTGGTCTCCTTCTTGAATGAAGCGTAAATCTGTATATTGACTTACTTTAAAGTCACGTTCTGGATTTACATTTACATAATGGAATCCTTCTTCGTTTGCTCCTGAACATCCGTTAACAATTGATGCTACAGCATGGTCAGCGATAATTTCGATGTCACCTGTTACACCAATCGGTCCTAATGAACCAACTTCACAATGTAATAGTTCTTTCACTTCTTCATGAGAAGCAAGCTCAACAACTGAAGCACCGTATACATTTTTCACTTTTACATCGTTGACTTCATGATCACCACGAACAAGTACAACTACTAATTTCTCATCTACTTTAAATACCATAGACTTAATACACTTGTCAGCTTCAATGTTTAAGAATGTAGATACTTCTTCAATTGCTTTTTGATCCGGTGTTGCTACTTTTTCAAGTGCTTTTTCTGCTTCGTCACTCTTCGTATACGTAGCTACAACAGGAGCCATTTCGATGTTCGCTGCATAATTAGATGTATCAGAGTATGCAATTGTATCTTCACCAACATCAGATAATACCATAAATTCATGTGTATCTTTTCCGCCCATTGCTCCAGAGTCAGCAATAACCGCACGGAAATTCAAGCCACAACGAGCAAAAATGTTAGAGTATGCTTTGTATAAACGATCATACACTTCATCTAAGCTCTCTTGTGTAGCATGGAAAGAGTATGCATCTTTCATTAGAAACTCTCTTCCACGTAATAAACCGAAACGAGGTCTTTGTTCATCACGGAATTTTGTTTGAATTTGGTATAATGTTAACGGTAATTTTTTATATGACTTCACTTCATCACGTACAAGATCCGTAATTACTTCTTCATGTGTCGCTCCTAATGCGAATTCACGAGCGTTACGATCTTTCATACGCATTAATTCAGATCCGTAAGAATACCAACGGCCTGACTCTTGCCATAATTCTGCAGCTTGCATCGCTGGCATTAATAATTCTACAGCACCTGCGCGCTCCATTTCTTCTCGAACAATACGTTCTACTTTGTGTAGTACTTTTAAACCAAATGGTAGAAAACTATAAATACCTGAAGCATTTTGACGCATAAAACCTGCACGAAGTAATAACTGATGACTCTTAATCTCCGCATCAGCTGGAACTTCACGTAATGTAGGACTGAATACCATACTTTGTTTCATTTATTCGCACCTCTTCATTTTACTCTTATACGCAGTAAAACCCCTCACCTCGAGTTAGGTGAGGGATTTTATTCTACGATCTCTATTTCATTATAAGTTTCACTTTATTTTACAAGAAAAACTTACGAATGTCATTCCAAGTTACAACTAACATTAGTAACATTAGTAATGCAAAACCAATAAAGTGAACCATGCCTTCTTTTTGGCGGTCAATTGGTTTCCCTCGTAACGCCTCAATTAAGAAGAAGAACAAACGTCCACCGTCTAAAGCAGGGACTGGTAGTAAATTAAATAAACCAAGGTTAATACTTAAAACTGCTGCTAAACTTAATACACGTGTAAATCCATAATCTACAACTTGATCTGTTAGATTATAAATTCCTACTGGACCTGACAACTCATTAATAGAGAATTGACCAGTTACTAATTTCACAAGAGACTCAAAAATTAGTTTCGTCCATTGGTATGTTTGTTCAAAACCTGATTTAATAGAACCCATTACTGTTTTCTCTACTGGAGAGTAAACACCAATTCTCCCAACTTCTTCTTTACCTTCTTTATCGAGCGTTGGCGTTACTTTCACATTCAACTGTTCACTATCACGCTTTACTTGTAACGTAATTTCTTTATTTGGATTTTCACGTACAATAGAAACAACATCTTTCCATGTACTTGTGTTTTTCCCATCGATTGCTTGAATTGTATCATTTTCTTTTAATCCAGCTTGCTGTGCTGCACTTTTCTCCATTACTTTTCCGACCATTGGCTTGTCAACGGGAACACCTTGTACAAATCCAAGAATCACAAAAATAACAAATGCTAAAATGAAGTTCATCGCAGGACCCGCAAAGATTGTTAAAGCACGTTGACCCAATTTCTTGGAGCCGAACTGCCTATTATACGGAGCAATTTGAATTTCTTCACCAGCAGTAATGATACGAGCCTTTTCATTCACTCGGAATGTTTGAAGCTCTTCCTCGTACTCTTCATAGCCCGAAATTGTTAAATTATGCTCTAAATCAGCTTGTTCGACTTCAATGACGCGAACATTTGGATACTTTTCATATCCATCAAAAACTAATTTCGCAACTTCGTCTTTTTCATTTAATACAAGGCCAACCTTTTTACCAGGCTTTAACTCAACTGTGTCTGCATCCTCGCCAGCCATTCTTACATAGCCGCCAAGGGGCAGTAATCGAATCGTATACACCGTTTCATTCTTTTCAAATGAGAATATTTTCGGACCAAAACCAATCGCAAACTCACGGCATAAAATACCTGCTCTTTTTGCGAAATATAGATGCCCTAGCTCATGGAAAAATACGAGTGCACCGAAAATTAATATAAAGGCAATCGCTGTATTCAATTCCATAACCACCTTTGCTAAATTTGTTCCATCACAAACCGTCTTGTGGCTGCATCAATTTCCAGAATTTCCTCTAAGCTCGGACGTGCAATGACATTGTGATGGTTCATTGCTTTTTCAATGAGGTCTTCCACTGTTAAGAAACCAATTCTCTTTTGTAAAAAAGCTTCAACAGCTACTTCATTCGCTGCATTCATTACAGCTGGCATACTTCCACCTGCTTTTCCAGCTTCATACGCAAAACGTAGGCAACGGAATCGTTCTTGATTCATTTTCTCAAAATGCAACGTTCCTGTTTCCCATAAGTTTAACTGTTTTGTGTCTGAAAGAGGCAATCGATCAGGATATGTAAGTGCGTATTGAATTGGTACTCGCATATCAGGTGAGCCAAGCTGTGCCATTACACTACGATCTTCAAATTCAACCATAGAATGGATAATACTTTCTTTATGTAAAACAACATCGATTTGCTCATAAGGGATACCAAAAAGCCAATGTGCTTCAATTACTTCTAGCCCCTTATTCATCATTGTAGCAGAATCAATTGTAATTTTCGAACCCATTGACCAGTTTGGATGTCGAAGCGCATCTTCTACGGTCACATGATGCAATTCATCTCTCGTTTTATCACGAAAACTTCCACCAGAAGCCGTAATAACTAGTCGAGAAATTCTTTTTTCATTTTCACCATTCAAACATTGAAAAATAGCTGAATGTTCACTATCTACTGGAAGTAACGAAACATTATGTTTTCGCGCTGCTTCCATTACAAGATGCCCTGCAGTTACTAACGTTTCTTTATTTGCAATTCCAATTGTTTTTTTCGCCTCAATTGCACGAAGTGTTGGTAACAACCCTACGCTACCTACAACAGCATTTACTACAATCTCCGCATCTGGATGTAATGCTACTTCTAAAAGCCCTTCACTACCATATACAATTTTTGTATTACCAGAAACAGCTTGTAATTTTAAAACATCTTCCTCTCTTTGCACAGAGACGATTTGCGGAGAAAATTCTTGAATTACCTTTACTGCGTAGTCAATATTTTTCCCTACAGAAAAAGCAACGAGACGGAATTGGTCTGGGTGCGAGCGTAATACATCTAAAGTTTGTGTACCAATTGATCCGCTTGCACCTAATAAACTAATGTTTTTCATGACTCCAACCCCTCGTTCATTTATTAATTATATTGTAATAAGAAGTAGAGAATTGGTAAAACAAATAACCAACTATCTGTTCGATCTAATATACCACCATGCCCAGGTAAAATCGTACCTGAATCCTTTACGCCATAATGACGTTTAAATGCAGATTGTACTAAATCGCCAATTTGTCCAAAAATAGAAATGATAATTGTCAACACAATTAAAATCCCTACATTAGCCTCAACTGGGAAGAACATATTATAAACAACTGCCACAACAATTCCACAAACGATGCCGCCTAATGAACCTTCAATCGTTTTATTAGGACTAATTTCTGGCCATAATTTTCTTTTTCCTAATGCTTTTCCTACGAAATATGCGCCTGAATCAGTAGCCCATATAACAAATAATGCACAAAACACATATTTAATTCCTAATATTCTCGTTTCATTCAAATATAGAAATCCCATTCCAACATATGCTGTTGCCATTAGTAAAAATGAAGCATTGTCAAAAGTAAATGTATTCTTAGAAAGGACTGTATATGATAAAAGTAATAAAACAATCACAAATGTGATTTCTAATTTACCTAATCCAATCTGCGTAAACAGTTCTGATGCACTACTTGGAATTAAAATAATCCATAATAATACTGCAGCTAAAACTGTTGGTATTGAAATAAGCGTAAGCTTATTCATACGAATTAATTCATATAAACCTATAGAAGCAAGTGCATACACTAAAACCGTAAAAGGCACGCCACCGTAAATTACGATGGGAATGAATAGCGCGGCAGCAACCACTCCAGTAATAATTCTCTGTTTCACTACCAAACCCTCTCTTTCTACACGCCTCCGAATCTGCGCCCTCTATGCTGAAAGTCTGTAATCGCATTTAGCAAATGCTCCTCGGTAAAATCTGGCCAATACACATCTGTAAACCAAAATTCCGAATATGCAATTTGCCATAACATGAAATTACTAATACGTAGCTCTCCGCTCGTACGGATTAACAACTCTGGGTCAGGTAAAGAACTCGTCATTAAATAGGAAGAAAGCATTTCTTCACTTACATCTTCAACACGAATTTTTCCTTCCTCACTATCTTTCACCATATGTTGCACAGCAGAAACGATTTCATCTCGACTTCCATAGTTTAACGCGAAATTAAGAATTAATCCCGTATTCTCTTTCGTATCTTCCATGGCCTTTTCCATCGCTCTGCGTGTATGCGTAGGAAGACGATCTTGTTGTCCTATTACTCGGACTTGTACGTTCTCTTCAATCAATTCTGGTAAAAATGTACCTAGAAATTCTTCTGGAAGCCTCATTAAATAGTCAACTTCCTTTTTAGGTCTTTTCCAGTTCTCAGTTGAAAAAGCATAAAGAGTTAATACTTTTACATTAAGTTTGCTTGCAAATTTTGTGATTTTCTTTACAACTTGCATGCCTTCATGATGTCCCGCAATACGAGGCATCGCTCTCCTCTTTGCCCATCTTCCATTACCATCCATAATGATGGCAATATGTTCTGGGATATATCCTTTTTTCACTTTTTCAACGAGATGATCAAACGATGCGACCTTTTTACTTTTAAAAAAAGGAAAGTTTTTAAACATCATTCATACCCTCCAGCAAGCAGACGTATGCCTAAAAGTGTAAAAAGACCCCCTTAAGAAGAGGGTCATATTTGCGAAGGTATCGCTATTACACTTCCATGATTTCTTTTTCTTTGTTTTTTGCGATTTCGTCAACTTTTGCAATATATTTATCTGTTTCTTTTTGGATATCTTCAGTATATCCTCTTAAATCATCTTCTGTAATCTCGCCAGCTTTTTCAAGCTTCTTAAGGTCATCGTTACCGTCACGACGTACGTTACGAACAGCAACTTTCGCTTCTTCAGCATATTTTTTCACAACTTTAACAAGATCACGACGACGCTCTTCTGTTAATGCAGGGAATGCAATACGAATTACAGTTCCATCATTAGAAGGGTTTAAGCCTAAATCTGCTTTTAAAATTGCTTTTTCGATATCACCGATAGAAGTTTTATCATACGGTTGAATTACAAGTAAACGTGCTTCTGGAACTGTAATGTTCGCTAATTGCACAACAGGTGTTGGTGCACCATAGTAATCAACTTGTACTTTATCTAATACAGACGAGCTTGCACGACCTGCGCGAACTGTTGCCAATTCACGAGAGTAAGCAGCAACTGCTTTTTCCATTTTTTCATTTGAAGACTTCAATACTTGTTGTCCCATATTTATTTCCCCCTTACAACTGTTCCAATATTTTCGCCTAAAACGGCACGTTTAATGTTACCTTTTTCCATAACAGAGAATACAATTAATGGAATATCATTGTCCATACATAAAGAAGAAGCTGTTGAATCCATTACACCTAAACCTTCTTTTAATACATCTAAGTAAGTAAGTGTTTCGTATTTCGTAGCTGTTGGGTCAAGAGATGGATCTGCATTATATACGCCATCTACATTGTTTTTCGCCATTAAGATAACGTCTGCTTCGATTTCCGCTGCACGTAGTGCTGCCGTTGTATCTGTAGAGAAATACGGGTTACCTGTACCTGCTGCAAAGATCACAACACGTTTTTTCTCTAGATGACGAACTGCTTTACGACGAATGTAAGGCTCTGCTACTTGACGCATTTCAATTGAAGTTTGAACACGAGTTTGAATTCCAATGTTCTCTAGGCTATCTTGAAGAGCTAATGAGTTCATAACTGTTGCTAACATACCCATGTAATCTGCTCCAGCACGATCCATTCCCATTTCACTTCCGATTTTTCCACGCCAAATGTTTCCGCCACCAACAACAACAGCAACTTCTACATCAAGTTCTGCAATTTCTTTCACTTGTTCCGCAACTGATTTAATAACAGATGGGTTAATTCCAAATCCTTGTTCGCCAGCTAACGCTTCTCCGCTTAGCTTTAATACGACACGATTATATTTCGGTTTACTCATAATGAACCTCCAATTGCTTACATCTTTATTTTAAAAAAGGGAACACAATGTGTTCCCTAATCTTTATTAGTTACTACCTTTTACTTGGTTCATTACTTCTTCAGCAAAGTTGTCTTCGCGTTTTTCGATACCTTCACCAACAGCGTAGCGAACGAATCCTTTTAATGTTCCGCCTTTAGACTCAACGAATTGACGAACTTTCATATCAGGGTTTTTAACGAATGCTTGGTCAAGTAAGCAAATTTCTTCGAAGAATTTGCCAAGACGGCCTTCAACCATTTTTGCAACGATTTTTTCAGGCTTGCCTTCGTTTAAAGCTTGTTGTGTTAATACTTGACGCTCATGCTCAACTTCTTCAGCTGTTACAGCATCGCGGTCAATGTATTTAGGGTTAACTGCTGCGATGTGCATTGCTACATCTTTAGCAGCTGCTTCGTCAGTAGAACCTTCAAGAACTGTTAATACACCAATACGTCCACCCATGTGTAGGTAAGCGCCGAATGCATCAGCATCAGTTTTTGATACGATTTCGAAACGACGAAGTGTAAGTTTTTCACCAATTTTAGCGATTGCTTCGTTGATGTGCTCTTCTACTGTTTTGCCGCCTTCGATTGTTTGAGCCATAGCTTCTTCAATGTTAGCTGGTTTGTTAGCTAATAAGTGAGCAGCTAATTCTTTAATTAACGCTTGGAAACCTTCGTTTTTCGCAACGAAATCAGTTTCAGAGTTTAATTCTAAGATTAAAGCTTCGTTACCGTTTGTTTCGATGAAAGTTAAACCTTCAGCAGCGATGCGGTCTGCTTTTTTAGCAGCTTTCGCGATACCTTTTTCACGTAAGAAGTCAATTGCCTTCTCCATGTCGCCATTAGTTTCTGTTAAAGCTTTTTTGCAGTCCATCATACCTGCGCCAGTTTTTTCACGTAATTCTTTTACCATTTGTGCAGTGATTGCCATACTATTCATCCTCCTAAAATATGTATTTATACCTTTTATAAAGGTGTTTATACCTTAAAAAAGGTGATAAAAGGCCGAACCCCTTATCACCTTTCCAACTTTGTTACGCAGTAACAGTTTCTTCACCTTGTTTTGCTTCAAGGATCGCGTCTGCCATTTTAGATGTAAGAAGTTTTACAGCACGAATTGCATCATCGTTTGCTGGGATAACGTGATCGATTTCGTCTGGATCACAGTTTGTATCAACGATACCGATGATTGGAATGTGTAATTTGCGTGCTTCAGCAACTGCAATACGCTCTTTACGAGGGTCTACTACGAATAATGCACTTGGAAGACCTTTCATATCTTTAATACCGCCTAAGAATTTCTCAAGACGCTCTAACTCTTTTTTAAGTTGAACAACTTCTTTCTTAGGAAGTACTTCGAAAGTACCATCTTCTTGCATTCTTTCGATGTCTTTAAGACGCTTGATACGTTTTTGGATTGTTTGGAAGTTTGTTAAAGTTCCACCTAACCAACGTTGGTTAACGAAGTACATACCAGCACGAGTTGCTTCTTCTTTAATAGCTTCTTGTGCTTGTTTTTTAGTACCTACGAATAAGATGTCTCCACCTTCAGCAGCGATGTCGCGCATCGTTCTGTAAGCTTCCTCAACTTTTTTCACAGTTTTTTGTAAGTCGATGATGTAGATACCGTTACGCTCTGTGAAAATGTAACGCTTCATTTTTGGGTTCCAACGACGAGTTTGATGTCCGAAATGAACACCAGCTTCAAGCAATTGCTTCATAGAAATTACTGACATAATATAGTTCCTCCTAAATGGTTTTTGATATCCTCCGTTTACTTCATCTCTAAGCGAAACTACAAACGTAGCACCAACACTTAAATCAGTAAACGTGTGTACTTTGTACTGACACCACTGCTTACTATATCATACTGAAATATTACAATCAAGTCGAAAATGCGAAGAATGTAAAACTTTCTTTGTTCACACTCGAATTCTAGTATTACCAACCTGTATTTCTTTTAAGCAAAGAAATGAAATACAATTCATAGCTTTTCCGAAAAACACGATTATGACGCTACTTGCCAACACCAGCAATCTTTTATACACAAAAAACTCTCCTCAAAAAATGAGGAGAGTTTTATAAATTAGTTTGTTTTTAATTTAGCAAGTTCCTGTAGAAACTTGTCGTTTAGCACTTTAATGTATGTTCCTTTCATACCTAAAGAGCGAGACTCAATAACACCAGCACTTTCTAATTTACGTAATGCATTTACGATTACAGAACGAGTAATTCCTACGCGATCAGCAATTTTACTTGCAACTAGTAAACCTTCTGTTCCATTTAATTCTTCGAAGATATGCTCAATTGCTTCTAACTCACTGTAAGATAATGAGCTAATCGCCATTTGAACAACAGCTTTACTACGTGCTTCCTCTTCGATTTCTTCCGCTTTTTCACGTAAGATTTCCATACCTACTACAGTTGAACTGTATTCAGCAAGGATTAAATCATCGTCTAAGAACTCTTGACCAAGACGAGCTAATACTAATGTACCTAGACGCTCACCGCCACCAACGATTGGTACGATTGTAGTTAAACCTTGACCGAATAATTCTCTATTTTCTACTGGGAATGCTGTGTAAGCACTGTTTACATCTAAGTTAGAAGATGTTTCTGTAATGTTGAATAAGCTTTGTGTGTATTCTTCCGGGAATTGACGCTCTGCAAGCATTTGTTTCATACGCTCATTCTCAATTTGTTGGTGAATTGCATAACCTAGTAATTTACCACGACGACTTACTACGAATACGTTCGCTTCGATTACTTCACACATTGTGTCAGACATTTCTCTAAAGTTTACAGGCTTTCCTGCTGCGCTCTGTAATAACGCATTTAATTTTCTTGTTTTTGCTAATAATTCCATTTCAAAAGTTCCTCCTACATGTTACTCACATATTTTTTCATCACTTGGAAACTAGGGCGAGTCACCTGATGACACAATTACAAAATAAACTGGCTCACATCTTTATTTTTAGCAATCGTTGCTAATTTCTCCTCAACGTACTGAGGCGTTATCGTTATTTTCTCTAACGTAATTTCAGATGCTTCAAACGATAAATCTTCAAGGAGCTTCTCCATAATCGTATGAAGTCTTCTTGCTCCAATATTATCTGTATCCTGATTAACTTGATAAGCAATCTCAGCAATCTTACGAATAGCTTCGTCTGAAAATTCAATTTCTATACCTTCAGTCGCTAATAAAGCCATATATTGTTTAATTAACGCATTGTCAGGCTCGATTAATATTTTAACAAAATCATCTGTCGATAATTTTGTTAATTCTACTCGAATCGGAAATCTCCCTTGCAGTTCCGGAATTAAATCCGACGGTTTAGACATATGAAACGCTCCAGCTGCAACGAATAAAATATAATCCGTTTTTACTGATCCGTATTTTGTCGCAACATTCGATCCTTCTACAATCGGCAGAATGTCACGTTGCACACCTTCACGTGATACATCTACGCTATTCGACTGCTTACCAGCAATTTTGTCAATTTCATCGATAAAAATAATCCCGAGCTGTTCAGCACGATAAACAGCCTCTTGTGTAACTTCATCCATATCAATTAAGCGCTGTGCTTCCTCATTTGTCAAGAGTTTTCTTGCTTCTTTTACAGAAAGTTTACGTTTTTTTGTTTTTTTCGGCATAAAACTTCCTAATGCATCTTGGAAATTCATCCCCATTTGTTCCATGCCAGTTCCTTGTAACATATCGAACATGGAAGACTGTTGCTCAGTCACTTCAATCGATACAATTTCATCTTCAAGAAGTCCTGCAGCAAGCTTTCTTTCCACATCTTGACGTTTCTTTTCGATTTCAACATCTTCCTGTGCATCAGATGTTTGATTCGAATTTTGAGCACCACCAAATAGCATTTCTAATGGGTTTTTAAATCCAGATTGTTTCTCTGGACTCGGCACTAAAATTTCTACAAGACGTTGGTTCGCTTGTTCTTCTGCTTTATCTTGTACTTTAACTACCATTTCTTCTTTCACGATACGAACTGACGTTTCCACAAGGTCACGTACCATCGATTCTACATCTCTACCTACATATCCAACTTCTGTAAATTTCGTAGCTTCAACCTTAATAAAAGGTGCTCCAACGAGTTTCGCCATTCGTCGTGCTACCTCTGTTTTACCAACACCCGTTGGTCCAATCATTAAAATATTTTTAGGCGCAATTTCATCACGTAGATTTTCAGCTAATTTACTTCGACGATATCGATTTCTTAAAGCTACAGCAACCGCTTTCTTCGCATCTTTTTGACCGATAATGTATTGATCTAATTTTTCCACAATTTGACGCGGAGTAAAATGTAAATGCATATAAAATGCCTCCCTTACGATTCTACAATTCTTCCACAATTATATTGTGGTTTGTATAAACACAAATATCGCCAGCAATGTCTAAACTCGCTTTCGCAATTTGCTTCGCTGTTAAATGTTCACTTGCATATTGTTTTAAAGCACGACCTGCAGAAAGCGCATAATTCCCACCAGATCCAATCGCTAAAATACCATCATCTGGTTCGATTACTTCTCCTGTACCTGAAACAAGAAGCATAGTTGTTTTATCCATGACAATGAGCATCGCTTCTAGTTGACGTAACATTTTGTCGCCACGCCATTGTTTTGCCATCTCAACTGCAGCACGCTGCAAGTTTCCATTGTACTCTTCTAATTTTCCTTCAAACATTTCAAAAAGAGTAAATGCGTCAGCAACGGAACCTGCAAAGCCAGCTAAAACTTTCCCTTGGAAAAGTTTACGGACTTTACGAGCTGTATGTTTCATTACAACTGCATTTCCCATCGTCACCTGGCCATCTCCAGCCATTGCACATTCTCCATTATGATGAACTGCAAATATCGTTGTAGCGTGGAAATTCCCCATAGAAAAAACTCCTTTATATGTTTTTATAGCTTTAAAAGCAATTTATGCCCGTGGGTGATGCTTCATGTAGACCGAACGCAATCTTTCTTTAGAGACATGCGTATAAATTTGTGTCGTCGACAAATTCTCATGACCGAGTAGCTCCTGTACAGTACGCAAATCTGCCCCTTCATCTAACATATGTGTAGCAAATGTATGCCTTAACATATGGGGACTGATCCGCATTGTCAGTGAAGCTTTCTTAATGAGTTCGTTTAATACATAGCGTACCCCTCGACTTGTTAGCGGCGTGCCTTTCGCATTTAAAAATACCATATGAGAGTGTTCTTCAGTTTTGCGAGCTAACTGTTTTCTCCCGTTCTCTATATAAGTAATTAAAGCATCTTGCGCATAGCTTCCGAACGGAATATACCTTTGTTTTTTTCCTTTTCCCATTACTAAAATTGTTCCCACCGCGAAGTCAATATCGGTAAGTTGTAAATTGACACATTCACTCACACGGATTCCAGTCGCATACATCAATTCTAATAAAGCTTGATTCCTTTGACCTAGCGGCGTTTCCGTATCAGAAACTTCAAACAATTCCTCTAATTCTTCAGCATATAAAAACTTTGGGATTGACAATTCTTTTTTGGGGAGTGACGCAAGTGCAAACGGATTATCTTTCCGATAACCTTCACGCATCAAAAAACGATATAAACTTCGTAGGCTTGATACTTTTCTCGCGACAGATTTACGGGCTAACTTTTCATCGTGCAACGTCGTTAAGTACAAACGAACATCCGCGTATGTAACATCTAAAAAAGAGGATATGCCTTCTCGTTCCATAAATTGCACAAAATGTTCTAAATCATTTTGATAACTTGCAATTGTATATTTTGAATAATTTCTTTCAATTTGTAAATATCCAACGAATAATTGTAACAATTTCTTCACATTCACACAATTCACCTCAATAAAGGCTACTAAATCGTATCACAACTTAGTAGCCTTTGCAAGAAATTTAACTAAATATTTACAAAATTTTGAATTGTTTCTAAAGCGCGTGTTGCATAGGCTTCATTTCGTTCTGCTTTTTTCTTAATTTTCTTCTCTAACGGTGCAAACAGACCGAAGTTTGCATTCATTGGTTGGAAGTTTTTCGCATTTGTCGCAGTAATATAATTCGCCATACTTCCCATTGCAGTTACAGATGGTAATACAACCGGCTCTTCACCTTTCACAAGTCGAGCAGCGTTAATACCTGCTAGTAATCCTGATGCTGCCGATTCAACATATCCCTCTACTCCAGTCATTTGACCAGCGAAGAATAAATCATCACGTTGTTTATATTGATATGTTGGACGAAGTAAGTTAGGTGAATTAATAAACGTATTACGATGCATTACACCATAACGTACAATCTCTGCGTTTTCCAGTCCTGGAATCAACTGTAACACTTCTTTTTGTGGTCCCCACTTTAAATGCGTTTGGAAACCTACGATATTGTATAACGTTCCTGCTGCATCATCTTGACGTAACTGAACAACAGCATATGGCGTTTTCCCTGTTTTCGGATCTTCTAATCCAACAGGTTTCATTGGTCCAAATACTAACGTCTGTCTTCCCCTACTTGCCATAACTTCTACTGGCATACAACCCTCAAAGAAAATTTCTTTTTCAAATTCTTTTAAAGGTACTGTTTCAGCAGCAATTAAAGCCTCGTAAAAACGGTCAAATTCCTCTTCCGTCATTGGGCAGTTTAAATATGCAGCTTCACCTTTATCGTAACGAGATTTTAAATATACTTTATTCATATCAATGCTGTCTTTCTCAACAATCGGTGCTGCAGCATCATAGAAATAAAAATAATCTTCACCTGTTAATTCTTTTAATTGTGCAGCAAGATCAGGAGACGTAAGTGGACCTGTCGCGATAACAGTAGGCCCTTCTGGAATTTCAGTAATTTCTTCATTCATCACAGTTACGTTCGGATGGTTTTTCACATACTCCGTTACCTTTGCCGCAAATTCATGACGATCTACAGCTAAAGCCCCTCCTGCTGGTACAGAGCACTCATCAGCTGCACGAATAATAACAGAGTCCATTAGACGCATTTCTTCTTTAATAACACCAACAGCGTTTGTTAATGTGTTTGCGCGAAGCGAGTTACTGCATACTAACTCTGCAAATTTATCTGTGTGATGAGCTGGTGTTTGCCTTACTGGTCTCATTTCATATAATTTTACTTGGACACCACGTTTTGCAATTTGGTAAGTTGCTTCACTTCCTGCAAGACCTGCGCCAATGACGTTTACTACTTGTGTTGTCATATTAATCACCTTTCCTTTTCTTCCCGAAAAAAATGTGAGCAGTTACGCTCACATTTGTTGTTCTTCTTCATAATCACACGAAATACATTGTACTTGCACGCCTTTTTTCAACTTCTTCTCTACAAGCATACCTTCGCACTTCGGACATTTACGACCAATTGGTTTATCCCAAGATACAAAGTCACACTCTGGATACGTACCGCATCCATAGAAAAGACGTTTCTTTTTATTACTACGGCGTTCAATAATTTGACCTTTATCACACTTCGGACAAGTAACACCGATTTCTTTCACAATCGGTTTTGTATTACGACAATCTGGGAAATTCGAACAAGCCATAAATTTCCCGTATTTACCCATTTTAAAGACCATTGGGTGATCACACAATTCACAGTCTTCCCCAGCTGGTTCATCTTTAATTTCCACTTCACGCATTTCTTTTTCCGCTTTTTCTAAACGCGGTTCAAAGCCTACGTAGAAATCATCAACAATTTTTACCCAATTCGCATTTCCTTCTTCTACTTCATCAAGACTTTGCTCCATGTTAGCAGTAAATTCAATGTTAATAATTTCTGGGAAAAACTCTAAAATAAGTTCAATTACTATTTCACCAAGTTCAGTTGGAACAAAGCGTTTATTATCCAAACCTACGTATCCACGTTTTTGAATCGTTTCAAGTGTCGGTACGTAAGTCGATGGTCTTCCAATTCCAAGCTCTTCAAGTGTTCTTACTAGACGCGCCTCTGTATAGCGCGGCGGAGGTTGTGTAAAGTGTTGCTTCGGTTCTAAATCCTTCGAAAATACCGTTTCCCCTACTTCTAAAGGTGGCAACATTTTATCCTTTTCTTCAGCCCCGTCATCTTTCGACTCTACATACACTTTCATAAATCCTGGAAACTTTACAACCGATCCACTTGCACGGAACTGAACATTGTTATTAATGAGTCTAGCTGTCACAGTATCCATTATAGCAGACGCCATTTGACTTGCAACAAATCGCTCCCAAATCAGTTTATACAACCGAAGTTGATCACGACTTAAGAAACCCTTTAGTTCCTCTGGCCTTCTCATTACCGAAGTAGGACGAATTGCCTCATGCGCATCTTGTGCGTTCGACTTTTTCGTTTCTTTCTTCTTTTCTGTTCCTATGTATTCCGCACCAAACGCCTCTGTAATGTAAGTACGCGCCTCTGTTTGAGCTGTTTCTGAGATACGTGTTGAGTCAGTTCTCATATACGTAATAAGACCTACAGTTCCTTGCTTACCAAGATCTATCCCTTCATACAATTGCTGCGCGAGCATCATTGTTTTCTTTGCTCGCATGTTTAACTTACGAGCTGCCTCTTGTTGCAAGGAAGATGTTGTAAACGGTAATGCAGGATTACGTTTTCGCTCTTTTCGCGTTACATTTTCAACTGAAAACGCATTATCTTTCATCTGTTCAATTATTTCATTCACTTGCGTTTCATTCGTTAATTGAACTTTTTCACCATCTACACCGTAAAAACTTGCTTCAAATGTGTCTTTCCCCTTCACAAATTCTGTCTTGATTGTCCAGAATTCTTCAGGCTCAAAGATTTGAATTTCTTTTTCACGTTCGATAATTAAACGAACTGCTACAGATTGTACGCGTCCTGCACTTAATCCTTTTTTTACTTTCTTCCATAATAAAGGACTAATATTGTAACCCACAAGACGATCTAGTATACGTCTTGCTTGTTGTGCATCTACTAAATCCATATTAATCGCACGAGGATGTTTAAATGATTCTTTTATTGCATCTTTTGTAATCTCATTAAACACAACTCGGCAATCTGATTCAACGTCCACATTTAACGTATTGGCTAAATGCCAAGCAATTGCTTCCCCTTCGCGGTCTGGATCGGCCGCGAGATAGACTTTCTTTGCTTTTTTTGCCGCTGATTTTAAATCTTTTAAGACGGGACCTTTACCACGAATGGTAATATACTTCGGGGTGAAGTTGTTCTTTACTTCTATCCCCATTTGGCTTTTAGGTAAATCGCGAACGTGTCCCATAGACGCGACAACTTTGTATTTTTTCCCTAAATATTTCTCAATGGTCTTCGCCTTAGAAGGCGACTCCACGATTACGAGGTAATCTGACATGCTAGTGCCTCCTTAAGAGGTGGATTCAAGTCTTCATCAATCTTATTGATTTCTCTTGTTTTTGTCAATCAAGAATGAATATACCATACAGTGCCTTTCTACCATTTGTCAATAATTGTTTAATAAAAACATGAAAATATAAGGTTAATTTAAAATCTCTTCCAAGATATCTTCTGCATTTCTTACTAGTTTTGCTCCTTGTTGAATTAGATGATTCGTTCCTGATGCACTATCTATAAATATAGGTCCAGGAAGTGCAAATACCTCTCTATTTTGCTCTAAAGCAAGGTCCGCAGTAATAAGTGTTCCACTTCTTGATTTCGCTTCTACAACTAAAACACCTTTACTTATACCACTAATGATTCGGTTCCTTTTTGGAAAATACCATTTTTTCGGTGCATAGTGCAGCGGATACTCTGTTAATAACAATATATATTCATTCCATGTTTCATATAAATGTCTATTCTCTTTTGGATACATATACGATAATCCATGTCCTAGTATTGCAATAGTCGGACAATGCCGTCTTACTGTAATTTCATGAGCCATTGTATCTATCCCTCTTGCAAACCCACTGACAATAAGCCATTCTCTTTCTAATAATGGGTGTAAAATAAATTGTAAACTCTCATGCCCATATAAAGTCGGTTCTCTCGTTCCAATAACCGCTAATTTATTCGCCTTATTGAGAAAATCCTTCTCACCTTTTCCATATAACACAAAGGGCGGATCTTGTATTTCACGTAATAATTGTGGATAATCTTCATCACAGATAGTCATATAAAAGATTCGATTTTTCTCTAAATAAGATATATATTGCGAGAGATTTGAACTTTGAAGAAAACGTACTAATTCTGAAGATTTTTTCGAGGATATTCCAGTGTAGTATTCCATTTGTGCTGCATTAAAAGTGTATATTCCCTTCAATTCAGGATCAACATATAGTAGTCTTTCCATCGCCTTCCAATGATCTGCTAAAAAATAATGAAGGTGTAATAATCGTTCTCTTTTCATATTAATTCTCCTTACCCATAATTTTTATTATGTAAACAAGAATTACGTAAAAAGACACCTTCAAACAAGAAGGTGTCTTTCAACAGATTAGTAGTTTTTACAAGTCTCAAATAGACCTTTTTCTTTTAAGACAGAGATTAGCGTTTCGCCCATAACCGCTGGAGTTTCCGCTACTTTAATACCACAAGCTTCCATTGTTTTAATCTTTTCAGCAGCAGTTCCTTTACCACCAGAAATGATTGCACCAGCATGGCCCATACGTTTGCCTGCAGGCGCTGTTTGGCCACCAATGAAGCCTACAACAGGTTTTGTCATATTAGCTTTCACCCATTCAGCTGCCTCTTCTTCCGCTGTACCACCGATTTCACCAATCATAATTACAGCATGCGTTTCTTCATCTTCATTAAATGCTTTTAACGCATCAATAAAGTCCGTACCGTTAACTGGGTCCCCACCGATACCTACCGCAGTAGATTGGCCAATACCTTCTTGTGTTAACTGATGTACAGCCTCATACGTTAATGTACCAGAGCGAGATACGATACCTACATGGCCTTTTTTATGAATGTAACCTGGCATAATACCAATTTTGCATTCATCAGGCGTAATAACACCAGGACAGTTTGGTCCAAGTAAACGTGTATGTTTACCTGCCATATATCTCTTTACGTTTACCATATCTAATACAGGAATTCCTTCAGTAATACATACTACTAAATCGATTTCTGCATCAACTGCTTCCATAATTGCATCAGCCGCAAAAGCGGGTGGAACGTATACAACTGAAGCATTTGCGCCTGTTGCTTTCACTGCATCTTCTACAGTATCAAATACTGGTACACCTTCAATATCAGTGCCACCTTTACCTGGCGTTACACCACCGACAATTTTCGTACCGTATTCAATCATTTGTTTTGTGTGGAATAATCCTTGAGAACCTGTAATACCTTGAACAATAACTTTTGTATCTTTATTAACTAATACGCTCATTTTTCTCCCCCGCTTTCTATTAGCCCACTAGTGAAACAATTTTTTGTGCACCGTCTGCCATAGATTCTGCTGCAACAATATTTAAGCCAGACTCATTTAAAATCTTCTTACCTAACTCTACGTTTGTACCTTCAAGACGTACAACTAAAGGCAATTCAAGACCTACTTGTTTCGTCGCTTCAATAACACCTTCTGCGATAACATCACACTTCATAATGCCACCAAAAATGTTAACAAAGATACCTTTTACATTTTTGTCAGAAAGGATAATTTTGAATGCTTCTGTAACTTTTTCAGCTGTTGCACCGCCACCAACATCTAAGAAGTTAGCTGGATCGCCATGGTAATGTTTAATGATATCCATTGTAGCCATCGCTAAACCTGCACCATTAACCATACAACCGATATTTCCATCTAATGGAATATAGTTTAAGTCATATTTAGAAGCTTCAATTTCTTTTGAATCTTCTTCATCAAGATCACGAAGTTCTAAAATGTCTTTATTGCGATATAAAGCATTAGAATCAAAGTTTAATTTTGCATCTAATGCCATAACTTTACCGTCACCTGTTGTAACAAGTGGATTAATCTCCGCGATAGAGCAATCTTTTTCGATAAACGCACGGTATAAGCCCATCATAAACTTCACAGCTTGTCCTACAAGCTCTTTTGGAATATTGATGTTAAATGCGATTCGACGCGCTTGGAAGCCTTGTAAGCCTACTGCTGGATCAATATATTCTTTAAAGATCTTTTCAGGTGTTTGTTCTGCTACTTCTTCAATTTCTGTTCCACCTTCTTCAGATGCCATTAAAACAACTTGAGAAGTTGCACGATCTAAAACTAGACCAACATAATATTCTTTTTTAATATCGCAACCTTCTTCGATAAGTAAGCGTTTTACTTCCTTACCTTCAGGACCTGTTTGATGTGTCACAAGTGTAGTTCCTAAAATGCTCTCTGCATATGTACGAACTTCATCTAAATTTTTTGCAACTTTTACTCCGCCAGCTTTGCCGCGTCCACCAGCGTGAATTTGTGCTTTTACTACACATACATCCGTTCCTAATTCTTTCGCTGCTTCTACAGCTTCTTCTACTGTAAATGCAACCTTCCCGTTCGGAACGCTAACCCCATAGCTTCTAAGGACTGCCTTACCTTGGTACTCATGGATATTCATGGTCCCATCCTCCCCTGTTTTCCTGTTTTACTCGAAAAGTTTTTTAATGTTTAAAAAACATTACATTGCCATTGTATATGATGATTGGCACGCTGTCTACAATAAAGTGTCAGAAAACTGAAATCGCTTTATTCTTTTTTGAAAATAGTAATGTTCATATACCAAAATAAAAAAATAAGCTGCATATTCGCAGCTTATTTTTGAATCATATCTTTAATTGGTGCAAACGATTTCCGATGTTCTTCTAATACTCCATGCGCTTCAATCGCTTCTAAATGTTGTTTTGTACCATATCCCATATGTTGTTCAAATCCATATGCAGGATACTTTTCTCCAAGTTCTTTCATCATACGATCTCTCGTTACCTTCGCAATAATGGATGCAGCTGAAATAGAAATACTTTTCTCATCACCTTTAATGATGGATGTTTGCGGAATTGGTGTAGGAAGTTTCATCGCATCAATTAATAAATATTCTGGTGCACAAGATAAATTCGCAACAGCATCTAACATCGCTTGTTTCGTCGCTTGATAAATATTTATCTCATCAATCATTTGTGGTGATACAATTCCAACTCCAATTGCAATTGCTTGTGCTTTGATTTCATCATAAAAACGCTCTCGCTTCGCCTCACTCAGCTTTTTCGAGTCATTTAACCCTGGAATATAAAAATCTTCCGGAAGGACAACAGCTGCTGTCACGACAGGCCCAGCTAGTGGCCCACGCCCTACTTCATCTATACCCGCGATAAGTGTGAGCCCTTTTTCACGTAATGCAATCTCGTACCTAGACATCTCGAAAAACTTTTCTTTTTCTTTCTGCACTAATTCTTTTTGTTTATGCCACTTCAAAATGAGCTTTTGTATCCCTTTTCGCTCGTCTTTCATTAATAGTTGAAAGCGATCATCTTCTTCACTCATTATTTCATGCAGTAAACGTTCCGCTTCTTGAATAGTCACTTTTTGCATTCATGCCACTCCCTTTATATACAAAAAAGAAAAGACGTACTAACGCACGTCTTATACTTCTTCTATTTTTTCTGCATCTTCTGTCTGCTCTGCAAACTCTTCCGGTGTTTCAAACGTCATTTTTCCAAGTTTTCCACCACGAAGCTCACGAAGTACAAGCTCAGATGTTTTATCATAATCAATCATTCCGCCGCCCATTAAACAGCCTCTATTTTTTCCAATTGCATCGAATAACTCTACAATATCTTCTGGAATTTCATTTAAATTATATCGCTCTTTCAAACGTTCTGGATAATGTTTCTCCATAAAACGTAGTGCGTAAACAGCAACATCTTGTAAATTTAAAATTGAATCTTTAATTGCGCCCGTTGTCGCTAAACGAAGACCGACTAATTGATCTTCAAATTTAGGCCATAAAATACCAGGTGTATCTAACAGTTCCATTTCCTTCCCAACTTTAATCCATTGTTGAGCTGTTGTCACACCAGGGCGATCTCCTGTTTTAGCAATATTTTTCTTCGCTAACTTATTAATTAACGTAGATTTACCAACATTCGGTATACCTACAATTAATGCACGAATCGCTCTCGGTCTAATACCTTTTGCAGCCATTTTATCAAATTTTTCTTTCACCAACACTTTACAAGCCGCTGCAATTTCCTTCATACCTTGTCCAGCTTGTGCGTTAATTGAAATTGCCATTTGGTCTTTTTCTTTAAAATATGCGATCCATTGCTTTGTTAAACGATCATCTGCCATATCCGCTTTATTTAAAACAACAAGCCTCGGTTTATGTGTAATGATCTCATCGATCATTGGATTTCGAGAAGATAAAGGTAATCGAGCATCTACAAGCTCAATTACAACATCAATTAACTTTAATTTTTCTGTTACTTGGCGTCTAGCCTTTGCCATATGTCCCGGGAACCACTGAATTACCATGTTGCCACCTTCTTTTTCTTTTATTTCACAATACGAGCATCTTTTAACGGCCAATATAGTATATTTGCTTTTCCAATCACTTGGTCCATTGAAATTGTACCAATCGAGCGACTATCTTTACTAAAACGACGATTATCGCCTAAAACAAATAATTGACCTTCTGGAACAGTTTTCTTCCCTGTCATTTCTTCAAGAGTAAAATCATATGTAAGCGGTCCGTCAGCAATTTGTTTTTTCTGCTTGTCTAAATACGGCTCCTCATAAGCCTTTCCGTTAACATATAGTTTATCATTACGATACTCTATTTCATCGCCTGGCAGGCCGATAATGCGCTTAATATAATCCTTATCTTCCGTTGCTCGGAATACGATAATATCAAATCGTTTCGGATCTCCTATGTGATAACCAATTTTATTGACAATCATTCGATCGCGATCATGTAAAGTAGACGCCATCGACACTCCATCTACGAGAATTGGCGCAAAGAAAAACTGTCTAATAACACCCGCTAATACAACAGCAATCAAAATTGCCTTGATCCATTCCCAAAGTGAACTCTTTTCTTTCTTCATGCATTTCCCCTCCACGATTATGTAAGCTGCTCGTATTATATCAAAATTTTATATAGATTGGAAAAAGGGAGCTTGTGCATTTACAAGCTCCCATACATGTCTTATCGAATTTCTTTAATACGTGCTTTTTTACCGCGAAGGTTACGTAAGTAGTATAACTTAGCACGACGTACTTTACCACGACGAAGTACTTCAAGTTTCGCGATTCTTGGCGTGTGAACTGGGAATGTACGCTCAACACCTACACCGTAAGAAATCTTACGAACTGTGAATGTTTCACTGATTCCGCCACCACGACGTTTAATTACAACACCTTCGAAAAGCTGAATTCTTTCACGAGTTCCCTCAACTACTTTTACGTGTACACGTAAAGTGTCTCCAGGACGGAATGAAGGAAGGTCAGTTTTTAATTGGCCTTGAGTAATTTCTGCGATTAATTGTTGCATATTAAATTCTCTCCTTTAAACAGATGCTCTTATAAAGTCTTAATAAATTACAGCGGAACATCGTTAATACGGCCACTGATTTCAGTAGCACAAGTGTTATAATAGCATATTGCTAGGACTGTTGCAATAGAAAATATATCTAGCCCTTACTTGTCTTCTTTAATCTGTTCTAGCCATTTCACTTCTTGCTTAGATAATTCTCGTTCTTCCAGTAAATCCGGTCTACGCGTGTACGTACGACGTAGTGATTCTTTGTGTCGCCATTCATCAATATTTTTATGATTTCCTGACATTAATACATTCGGTACCTTCATACCACGAAAATCAGCTGGACGTGTATAATGAGGATGTTCTAATAAACCTGTACTAAACGAATCCTCAACTTGTGAAGCATGATTTCCTAACACTCCTGGCAGAAGACGCACGACACTATCAGTAATAACCATAGAGGCTAACTCTCCGCCGGTTAATACGTAGTCACCAATAGAAATCTCATCTGTTACGAGATGCTCACGAATTCGTTCATCGTACCCTTCATAATGACCACACACAAAAATAACATGCTCTTCTTCAGCAAGCTCTTCTGCCTTCTTCTGCGTAAAACGCTCTCCTTGTGGACACATTAAAACAACTCTCGGTTTACGGTCTGTTTCCTTCGTTAACTCTTCCACTGCATCAAAGATAGGCTGAGGGGTTAATACCATCCCAGCTCCACCACCATACGGATAATCATCTACGCTATTATGCTTACTCGTTGTATAATCGCGGAAATTGACAACACGAAGCTCTACCGCTTCTTTTTCTTGTGCTTTCTTTAAAATTGAAGATCCAAACACACCCGTAAACATATCTGGAAACAATGTTAAAATGTCAATTTTCATTATAGCAATCCTTCCATTACATGAATGGTTACTAATTTATTCTCAATGTTAACTTGAAGTACAACATCATCAATATAAGGAATTAATAGATCTTGACCTTTTGGACGTTTAATTACCCAAACATCATTTGCACCAGGAGATAAAATTTCTTTTATTGTTCCTAACGCTTCTCCTTCTTCCGTTACAACACTGCAACCAATAATTTCATGGTAGTAGTATTCGCCTTCAGCTAGTTCACCTAACTGCTCTTCTGGTACTTTTATTAAAGAACCTTTAAACTTCTCTGCTTCATCTACATTGTTGTATCCTTCAAATGTTAATAAATCAAATGTCTTATGTTGACGATGAGAAGTTACTTTCACCGGAAGGTAGTCTGTACTTTTCTCATTACTTATGTATAATGTGTTTCCTACTTTATATCGCTCTTCTGGAAAATCAGTACGAGAAATAACACGAATTTCTCCTCTTACGCCATGAGTATTTACAATTTTCCCTACGTTAAACCACTTTGTCATAAATAGTATGTCACCCCTGGTTTCTATATAAATTAAGCATTTCCATTTCATATATGGAACATGCAACTTCTCTTTAAATGTTAAAAAAGGGAGAGGAAATAACTCCTCGCCCTTTTTACGTTTATTGAATTTCCAGTGTTACTTTTTCATCATTATGATGTCCCACTGAATACAAGAGCATTCGAATTGCTTTTGCAACTCTCCCTTGCTTTCCAATGACTTTTCCAACATCCTCAGGATGTACAGTTAATCGATACTTTATCTCTCCGTTGTAAAGTTCCTGTGTAACTTTTACATCTTCAGGATGATCGACAAGAGGCTTGACAATCGTCTCGACTAACTTCTTCATAGTCATTGCCTCAATTACTTACCTTGTTTAGATAAGTGGAATTTCTCCATGATACCTTGGTTAGAGAATAAGTTACGAACTGTATCAGATGGTTTAGCACCATTTCCTAACCATTTTAATGCTGCTTCTTCGTTGATCTTAACTTCAGCTGGTTGAGCAACCGGATTGTAAGTACCGATTTCCTCAATGAAACGTCCGTCACGAGGAGAACGAGAATCTGCAACAACTACACGATAGAAAGGAGTTTTTTTAGCTCCCATACGTTTTAAACGAATTTTAACTGCCATTTATAAAGCACCTCCGAATTTATTTCACACAGATAATTATATTAGCAAAAAGACTATTGCTTTGTAAAGTATTTTTTCTTAACAGAGCCATCTTTTTTCCTTACATGAATGGAAACTTCAATCCACCTAGTCCTTTTTTCTTACCTTTTTGCATGCCAGTCATCGTTTTCATCATCTTTTTCATATCATCAAATTGCTTGATTAAACGATTGATTTCTTGTACCGTTGTACCGCTACCTTTGGCAATGCGCTTTTTGCGACTAGCATTGATTATTTCCGGTTGTTCTCGCTCTAATTTAGTCATAGAACGAATAATTGCCTCAATATGCCCAATTTGTTTTTCATCAACTTGCGCATTTTTCAGCCCTTTAATTTTATTTGCACCAGGAAGCATTCCTAACAATTCATCAAGCGGTCCAAGTTGACGCACTTGTCCAAGTTGTTCTAGGAAATCGTCAAGCGTAAACGAAAGCGTACGCATTTTTTGCTCAAGTTCTTTTGCTTTCTCTTCATCAACTGTAGCTTGCGCTTTTTCAATTAATGTTAAGACGTCTCCCATCCCTAAAATACGGGATGCCATACGCTCTGGATGGAACGCTTCAATCGCATCTAGTTTTTCACCCATACCAGCAAATTTAATCGGTGTATTTGTTACAGCCTTAATAGATAATGCCGCACCACCGCGCGTATCACCATCTAATTTCGTTAATACAACACCTGTTAAACCTAACTGTTCATGGAAACTTTGTGCAACATTTACCGCGTCTTGACCCGTCATCGCATCGACAACAAGGAAAATTTCATCCGGTTTCGCAACTTCTTTCACTTTCGCTAATTCATCCATTAGTTCTTCATCAATATGCAGACGACCTGCTGTATCGATTAAAACATAATCGTGATGATCTTCTTTTGCTTTTGCAATCGCTTGTTTCGCAATTTCAACAGGACTTACTTGATCTCCTAAAGAGAATACAGGCATGTCCAATTGCTTCCCTAATGTTTCAAGCTGTTTAATCGCTGCTGGACGGTAAATATCCGCTGCAACAAGCATTGGTTTACGATTATGCTTTTTACGAAGCAAATTCGCAAGCTTACCTGTCGTCGTCGTTTTACCCGCACCTTGCAGACCAACCATCATTATAACAGTCGGTGGCCTATTAGCAACAGCAATTTTGCTTTGCTCTCCGCCCATAAGTTCTGTAAGTTCTTCCTGTACGACTTTAATTACTTGTTGTCCAGGTGTCAAACTTGTCATTACATCTTGTCCGACAGCACGTTCAGACACACGCTTTACAAAATCTTTTACTACTTTAAAGTTAACGTCCGCTTCTAAAAGAGCTAGACGAACTTCTCTCATCATTTCTTTCACATCGGCTTCAGAAACTTTTCCTTTGCCGCGGATTTTTTGCATTGTCTGTTGAAGTCGGTCGGCTAATCCTTCAAATGCCATATTGCCGCCCTCCTAATCTAATTTTTCGATAGCTTCAACAACTTGTTTCATTTCTTCATTCACATGCTCTTCTTCGCTGATTAGCTGTTTTAGCTTTGCAACAAGTCGCTGTCGCTCTTGAAACTTTTGAAGTAATACTAATTTATCTTCATATTCTTCAAGCATCGCTTCAGTCCGTTTAATGTTATCATACACGGCTTGGCGACTTACATCAAATTCTTCCGCAATTTCACCAAGAGATAAATCATCTAGATAATAAAGCGACATATAACTTCTTTGTTTTTGCGTTAACAACGATTGATAAAAATCAAATAAATAGTTCATTCTCGTTGTTTTCTCGAGCATGTTGGATCATCCTTTGTTAAGTGATTTCCCTTTACATGAATTAGTTTACATGGAGTACAAAAGAGTGTCAAGTTTTTTTCTTAACATCACATATTTTTTATAGAAAAAGAAGCGGAAAATACCGCTTCTTTCACTTACACTTCTTCTGTTTCTACTAAGTTCGCAAATAAACCATACACATATTGTTCTGGATCAAACTGCTGCAAGTCATCCATTTGCTCCCCTAATCCAACAAATTTCACCGGTACATCCATTTCGTTACGAATCGCTAATACAATACCACCTTTAGCAGTTCCATCTAACTTCGTTAAAACAATACCAGTAACATTCGTTGCTTCACGGAATGTTTTCGCTTGACTTAAACCGTTTTGTCCTGTTGTTGCATCAATAACAAGTAATACTTCATGAGGAGCCCCCGGTACTTCACGCTCAATTACACGCTTCACTTTCTCTAACTCTTTCATTAAGTTTACTTTATTTTGTAAGCGCCCTGCTGTGTCACATAGTAATACGTCTACTTTACGTGCTTTCGCAGCTTGTACAGCGTCATACATAACCGCCGCTGGATCAGATCCTGATCCTTGTTTAATCACTTCTACACCAACGCGATCGCCCCATACTTCTAATTGTTCAATCGCTCCCGCGCGGAATGTATCTCCTGCTGCCAATAGGACAGACTTACCTTCTGTTTTGAATTTATGTGCTAGTTTACCAATCGTCGTCGTTTTTCCTACGCCATTAACACCGACAAATAAAACAACTGTTAATTGATCCTCTTGCATATTAATTTCGTTGCTAAATTCACTGTCACCTTTGTAAATTCCTACTAACTTTTCTGAAATAACAGCTTGTACTTCTTTTGGATCTTGGATGTTACGACGTTGCACTTCTTCTTTCAATTGATCAATTAATTCCATTACCGTCGAAACTCCGACATCTGCACCAATTAAAATTTCTTCTAGTTCCTCAAAGAAATCTTCATCTACTTTACGATAACGATAAACTAAATCATTTACTTTATCTGCAAACGAATTCCTCGTCTTTTCTAACCCTTGTTTAAATTTCTCTGTTACCGTATCTGTTTGTTTTGAAATTTTTTCTTTTAATTTTTTAAAAAAGCTCATACTGTCCCATCCTTCCTAATTACTTGCCACTAGTTCTTCTCCATCATCTAAACGAACCGAAACAAGTTTAGATACCCCTGACTCTTGCATTGTTACACCGTACAATACGTCAGACTCTTCCATTGTACCTTTTCTATGTGTAATGACAATAAACTGTGTCTCATCACTAAATTTCTTTAAATACTGTGCAAAACGGGCAACATTCGCCTCATCAAGAGCCGCCTCTACCTCATCTAGTACACAGAATGGAACTGGACGCACTTTTAAAATACCAAATAACAGCGCAATTGCTGTTAAAGCACGCTCTCCACCTGAAAGTAAACCTAAGTTTTGTAGTTTCTTCCCTGGCGGTTGCGCTACAATATCAATACCCGTATTTAATAAGTCCTCTGGATTCGTCATGACTAAATCCGCTCTACCGCCTCCAAATAATTCAGAGAATACTGATTGAAACTCCATTCGGATTCCTTCAAACGTAGTAGAAAAGCGTTTTTTCATTTCTTCATCCATTTCAGTAATAAGCTGGTGTAATGTCGTTTTCGCTTCTTCTAGGTCATCTTTTTGCTCTAGTAAGAATGTATGACGCTCTGCTACACGCTCATACTCTTCAATTGCCCCTAAGTTTACTGTGCCTAGCTCTTCGATGGATAGTTTAATTAGTTTCACCTTTTTACGTGCATCCTCGGCAGGCATTATCATTGTATACTTCAGTTTTGCTGCTTCAAATGAAATTGTATATGTTTCACGTAAATGTTGTAATCTATTTTCTAACTCTACATCAAGTCGGTTTATTTTTACTTCTTGATCTTTCAACATCTCAAGAATGTATTTATGCTTACCTGTTGTTTCTTTCAGATTACGCTCTAACTGTTCTACTCTTTCTTGTAACGATACGCGTTGTTCACGACGAGAGCGAATTAACTCTGAAGTTTGATTACGATCATATGCTTTCTTCTCAATCATATTCGTAATTTGTTCTTCACCACTTGAATTCGATGTCATTTCTTGTTTTAAGAATGCTAAATCCTCTTTCGTTTTGACAAGCGTTGCATCCGTTTCTTCTTTTTCCTTAGTCAATCGTTCAACTTTTTCTTTTTGATTAGATAAGCGTTGTTGCTTTTCAGCCGCCAGCACTTTTAACTCAGTCATTTCTTTTTGAACTTTTTCTTTAGAAGAATGCTGCTCACTTTTTTGTTTTGTTAAAGCGACAATTTTGCTATCTAATCCCGTAATCTCAGCTTGAAGAGTCGCTAAAATCTTTTCTAGCTCTTCTTTACGCCCTTGTATCTTCACTTGATCTTGTAAGAATCCTTCAATCTCTAAATCGTAAATAGATAAACGATCATTAATACGATGTTCTTCTAATTCTAAACGATTAATTTCTTCTCTTAATTTCTGTTCATCTACACGCTCTACTTCTACACTTTGCCTTAGTTCGCGTATTTGCACTTCTCTTTCTTGAATCTCTTGCTTTACTGCTTTAACAAAGTTTTCTAACTTCGTTGTTTTCTCTTCCATATCAGTTAACTTACTCGTCCACTCTTCTAGTTCACGTTGACGTCCTAATAAAGAAGATTTCGCCTGTTTTACCGCTCCACCTGTCATAGAACCACCAGGGTTCACTACATCACCTTCGATTGTTACAATGCGATAACGGTATTGCAGTTGTTTCGCTAACTCATTTGCCCCGCGTAAATCTTTTGCAACAATAACAGTACCTAATAAATTCGAAACTACATTTTCATATTTATTATTATATTGCACAAGTTCTGCCGCCACACCTACAAACGATGGGTGTTGATTTACAATACGTAATTGTTCAAATGATAACGATCTACTTTTAATAACAGCTTGCGGTAAAAACGTTGCTCGTCCATGTTTATTTTGTTTTAAAAACGCAATTGCATTACGAGCATGTTCTTCTTTTTGTACGACAATATGCTGCATTGCTGCACCTAGAGCAATTTCCATTGCAATTTCATATTCTTTCGGTACTGTTAGCAGTTCTGCAACAGCACCCTCGATACCTTGCAGCTTATTTTCTCTAGCTTTTAATACTTCACGTACTCCTTGATAGAAACCAGAGTAATCTTCTTGCATCTCTTCTAGCATTTCTTTTCGAGAACGTGCCTGTTGTACAAATTGATACGCTTGATACAGTTTCGTTTCATTTTCACTATACTGCGTCTTGCATTTCCCAAGTGCCGCTTCTGTCTTTTGTATATTCGAAAGGATACCAGCTACTTTTTCTTTCACTTGTTCATAACTTTCCACAAGCTTCGTCTTTTTCGCGGTAATTTCCATACGCATTTCTACATATTTCGCATTTTCTTCATCAAGGCGTTCATTTTTAGAGTTTTGTTGTTTAGATTGTTCTTCAATCATAGACAACTCATTGCGATGACTAGCTTGTTGATTTAAAAGTTCAATATAGTCACCTTTTAAATTCTCAATTTGTTCCTCTAAATTGTCAGCAAAAGTTGCAAGCAGTAACTCATTATCATGCAATTTCGTTTCCAACTCTTTTACTTGATTTACAAATTGCATCAACACTTCTGTACTGGATTCAATTTCACCATCATAACTTGTAGCTTTCTCTGTTAATTCAACAATTAACTGCTCGAGTTGCGCACAATGCGTCGTTGCATTTTGTTTTCTCTCTTTTAATAACTCACGCTGTCCTTCTAACTTTTCTAGCTCTTTACTAGAAAGAAGAAGTACTTCTTGTAAGGAATCTACAGACTCATCTACTGCTTGTAATTGTCCTCGTAATTCCTCTAGCTCTTCTTCACCTTTTTGTAAATGCGTTGACATTTTAGCTTCTTCGTTTTTATTATGTCCAAACTGATTTCGAAGCGCTTCCCATTTCTCATGTAATTCTTCAATTTCATGTACAATAAGCGCCGCTTCTACTTTCTCTAATTCTTCTTTTTTCTCAAGATAATCTTTCGCAATAGAAGCTTGTCTTTCTAAAGGTTCTACTTGACTACTTAATTCGTGAATGATATCTTGTACACGATTTAAGTTTTCTTGTGTATCTGCTAATTTTGCTTCAGCTTTCTTTTTACGAAGTTTGTATTTCAGCACTCCAGCAGCTTCTTCAAATACACCACGACGTTCTTCCGATTTACTACTTAAAATCTCTTCAACTTTCCCCTGGCTAATAATCGAAAAAGCTTCTCTTCCCATACCAGAGTCCATAAATAAATCGATAATATCTTTCAATCTACATGATTGTTTATTAATATAAAAATCACTATCACCAGAACGAGATACACGACGTGTTACACACACCTCATTATATTCAATCGGTAAACGTTGATCTTCATTATTTAAAGTTAATGTTACTTCAGCAACATTAACTGCTCTTCTCGTATCACTGCCCGCAAAAATAATATCCTCCATCTTTGCACCACGTAATGATTTTGCAGATTGTTCACCAAGTACCCAGCGAATCGCATCAGTAATATTACTTTTCCCACTTCCATTAGGTCCTACTACAGAAGTTACACCTGGGACAAAATCAACAGATACACGCTCAGCAAACGACTTAAATCCTGCTATTTCTAATCTTTTTAAAAACACGAAAGGCCTTCCTCCTATTCTCCGTTGTTATAACTGTTATCTATACAAAAACGAGCTATTATACGGATTTCCCTTCCCTTTATTCACAAACAAAAGAAAGTTTCATTCTATGCATAAGGAATCCCCCTCATTCAAAGGGGGATTCCTTATAGTTGTTCTTTTAATTTTTTCAATGCTTCTGCAGCAGCTTGTTGCTCTGCTTCTTTTTTCGACTTGCCACTACCAAGACCTAAAGCCACGTTATTTAACGTAACACGTGACACAAATTCTCGGTTATGAGCCGGTCCTTTTTCTTGCAAAATTTGATACTCAATATTGCCACTACCATCACGCTGAATCAACTCTTGTAATTGACTCTTATAATCCATCACATGAGAAAAAGCACCTTCATTAATTTTCGGATATACAACTTCTTTTAAGAATCCCCAAACTGTTTCAAGCCCTTGATCAAGATAAAGGGCACCAATAAACGCTTCAAAGACATCCGCTAATAAAGCTGGTCGTTCACGTCCACCCGTCATTTCCTCGCCTTTTCCTAATAAAACAAGGCTACCAAATGACAATTCGTTTGCAAAACGAACAAGAGATGGTTCACATACAATAGCTGCACGTAGTTTTGTTAACTCTCCTTCGCTCATTGTCGGATATTTTTGAAACAGATACTGCGATACAGTGAGTTCCAATACAGCATCACCAAGAAATTCAAGACGCTCATTGTCCTCATGCGGTTTTTTTCGATGCTCATTCACATACGATGAATGCGTAAATGCTTGAATCAATAATTTTTCATCTGAAAACGTAATACCTATTTCTTCTTGAAATACTTTAAACGCTTCACGATATTTTGTTTCGTATTTTTTTTCTCTATGTTTTCGGTACGGCATAAGTCCCTCCAGATATAAGCCGAGAAGCCCCGCTAAAAAACGGGACTTCACTTAAGCATTATAGATGACTCTCTATGTAAGTCACAGCATCGCCAACAGTAGCAATCTTTTCAGCATCTTCATCAGAAATTTCCATTTCGAATTCATCTTCCAATTGCATTACAAGTTCTACTACATCTAGGGAGTCTGCGCCTAAATCTTCTTTAAAGCTCGCAGCTGGTACTACTTCAGTTTCTTCTACACCTAAACGATCAACGATGATTTTTGTTACACGCTCTAAAACATCTGCCATTCCATTCACCTCCCCTCAAATATTATATTAAATATTGGCCAAAAAAACTAGCTGAAATCCATTCTTTTATTACATTACCATACCGCCATCAACATTTAACGTTTGACCTGTAACATATTTGCTTTGATCAGAAGCAAAGAAAGTTACAGCATTTGCGATATCCTCCGCTTCACCAAACTGAGCTACAGGAATTAATTTTAACATTTCAGCTTTTATATTTTCATCTAATACGTCTGTCATATCTGTGGCAATAAACCCAGGAGCAATTGCATTTACAGTAATATTACGGCTCGCTAACTCTTTTGCTGATGTTTTTGTTAATCCAATTACACCCGCTTTAGCAGCAACATAGTTTGCTTGTCCTGGATTACCTGTTACTCCAACAACAGAAGCGATATTAATAATACGTCCATGACGTTGACGCATCATATATCGAGATACTGCCTTCGTACATAAGAATACACCTTTTAGGTTTGTATTAATAACTGTATCCCATTCTTCTTCTTTCATACGCATTAATAAATTATCTTTTGTTACACCTGCATTATTTACAAGAATATCCACTTGTCCAAATGTATCTACAGTTTGTTTCACCATATTTGTAACGTCTTCAGCATTTGCAACATCTGCTCTTACTGCAATTGCATCCGAACCTAATTTCTTTATTTCATCAACTACTTCATTTGCCTTTTGCTCATTACCAGCATAATTTACTACAACATTTGCCCCTTGTTTCGCTAAATCAATCGCAATCGCACGACCAATTCCACGTGACGCGCCAGTTACTAATGCTACTTTCCCTTTTAACATCAGTTTTCTCCTCTCAAATTTGAAATGGTATCTTTTAATGTCTCTTCATCATATATCGCATATGCTTTCACTGATGAATCAATTGACTTCATAAGTCCAGCAAGTACTTTCCCAGGTCCAATCTCAATAAATGTATCTACACCTTGACTCACCATATTTTCAATGGACGGGTACCATAAGACAGGCGAATAGAGCTGTTCAATTAGCTTTTCTTGAATATGTGTACCGCTTGTAATAACGTCTGCTGTTACATTTGCGATAACAGGAATATTCGTATCTTGAATTGTAATTTCATTTAGGACACTTTGGAACTTCTCAGCTGCCGGCTTCATAAGTGAAGAGTGGAACGGTCCACTTACCTTAAGCGGAATTGCTCTCTTTGCACCATTTTCTTTCGCTCTTTGAGAAGCAATCTCGACTCCTTGCTTTGTTCCAGAAATCACAATTTGCTTCGTACTATTCATATTAGCGATTTGTACTGCATATCCTTCACTTGTTACTTCTTCTGTAACTTGTTTCAGCATATGTGGATCAGCACCTAAAATAGCCGCCATTGCACCTTCTCCGCCAGGAACAGCTTCTTCCATATATTCCCCACGTTTCCTTACAGCGTATACAGCGTCTTCAAAAGTTATTGCACCCGCTGCTACAAGAGCGCTATATTCACCTAAACTATGTCCTGCAACAAAATCTGGTGTAATATCATACTCTTTCAAAGCTGTCAAAATAGCAAAACTCGTTGTTAATAAGGCAGGCTGCGCATTTGTCGTTAACGTAAGCTTTTCCTGCGGTCCTTCAAAAATCACTTCTGAAAGTGAATCTTGCAACACCTCATCTGCTTTTGCAAACACATTTGCAACCTCTTTATTATTCTCCGCTAACTGTTTACCCATTCCAACTGCCTGTGAACCTTGGCCCGGAAAAAGAAATGCTAGTTTTCCCATTTCAAATCCTCCTCTTATTGGAGTGGCTCTTTCTCCATTACACTTGAAATAGTAGGAATTACTTCTTTCGCTACCATTTCTCTCGTTTGACGAATCGCACTAAATATCGATTGGTCATTGGAAGAACCGTGAGCCTTAATGACAGGAGCTTTCAATCCAAACAATGCCGCTCCCCCATACTCCGAATAATCCATTTTATCTTTTAATACCATAAGTTTTGGCTTTAATACCGCTGCTGCTAATTTACTCGTAAACGAACTCATTAACTGCTCTTTTAACATAGAGAATAATGCAAGTGCCGTTCCTTCTAATGATTTTAGCGCTACATTCCCTGTAAAACCATCACACACAACAACATCTGCTACACCTTGCAATAAATCTCTTGATTCAACGTTCCCAACGAAATTAATTGGGGCATCCTTAAGCATTGCAAAGACTTGTTTTGAAAGCTCGTTCCCTTTGCCATCCTCTGTTCCAACGTTCAAAAGTCCAACGCGAGGATTTTTAATCCCCCTTACTTTCTCAGCGTATACAGATCCCATTACTGCATATTGATATAAATGAATTGGTTTTGCATCAACGTTCGCTCCAACATCTAACATAACAAAACCTTCTCCATCAACAGTTGGCATTGTAGGGGATAAAGCTGGTCGCTCAATTCCTTCCATACGACCTACAACAAACAATCCAGCCGCCATTAAAGCTCCTGTACTACCAGCTGATATACAAGCATCCGCTACGCCGTCTTTCACTTGCTGCGCTGCTAGTACCATTGAAGCTTGTTTTTTTCGACGAACCGCTCTTACTGGTTCATCTGTCGATTCGATTTTTTCATCTGTATGAAGTATAGTAATTCGTTCTTCACTCGTTAAGTATTGACGAATTTCCTCTTCTTTCCCTACTAACGTAATATGTAAATCAGAATATTCCTTAATAGCTTTCATTGCTCCTAATACGACAGCCTTTGGAGCGTGATCGCCGCCCATTGCATCTATTGCGATTTTCATAAGTTGTTACCTTCCTCACTATAATTACTAGATCGATACATTTCAAAAGTGCCTGTAAAAACAAGTTCTTCTCCAACAAAGCTACGCACTTTTACAACGGTCCGTCCTTTATCATTCTCTACATCTTCAACGCGTGCTTTTGCAACAACACGCTCTCCTAATTTTACAGGACGAATGTATCGAATGGTAGACTTTGCAGTTAAAGCTAATTCTTCATCAATAACTGCAACAGCTAGTGAGTTTGCTTGTGCAAACAAATGATGCCCACGGGCAATCTGATTTCTTTTAAATACGTGTTCTACCTTCACTTCAAAGATAGAAATCGCATGTCTATCTAATTCTATATCGATAATTTCTCCGACAACCTCTTCTAACGGTAAAGATTTCACATCTTCTTCATGTTGCTTCGTAGCTACATGTTTAATTCTTTCTCTTAATTCAGGAATAGATAATTCCATACGATCAAGACGTACAGTTTGTATACTCACTTGAAATTTTTCTGCTAAATCTTCATCCGTAATAAAAGGATTCGTTTCTATTGTTTGTTGTAATAATTCTTGTCTTTCTTTTTTACTTCTTCTTTTTTTCATACCGCACCATCCATTTTTATGACTAGGTACTAACAGTAGTATATAATCATTAAAAGTAGAATGCAACAAAAACTTTTGTTGCCTCCCTTTAATCGAGCTTCTCTCCTTGGAACACACCTGTCCCGTCAAGATAAGTACGCAGCGAAGCATATTGATCATTATGCCAAAACGCTTCGGAATCTACTAGTAATGCTGCATCTTGTCTTGCAGTTTCTAACGCTCGATAATCATGTACCATATCAGCAACCTTGAATTCTGGTAAACCACTTTGCTTACTTCCAAAGAAATCTCCAGGACCTCTTAACTCTAAATCTTTTTCTGACAATACAAATCCATCGTTCGTTTCGGTCATAATACGCATTCGCTCTTTTCCCGTTTCCGATTTTGGATCCGCGATTAATAAACAATATGATTGTTCACTACCACGCCCAACACGTCCCCTGAGCTGATGAAGCTGCGATAAACCGAAACGCTCTGCATCATAAATAACCATTACAGTCGCATTCGGTACGTTCACACCTACTTCAACAACCGTTGTCGACACGAGAATTTGCACTTTATTTTCACTAAATTGTCCCATTATCTCTTCTTTTTCTTGAGATGATAATCTTCCATGCATTAATCCAACTTGACATTTCCCTTGATAATGATGAGTCAGCATACTATGTAAGTCGATCGCATTTTGTACATCAAGTTTCTCAGATTCTTCAATAAGGGGACAAATTACATATGCTTGTCTTCCTTTTTTTATCTCCTTCTCCACAAAACCGAGAACTCGATCTAACATATCATGTTTTGCCCAGTATGTTTCAATTACCTTTCTACCAGCTGGCATCTCATCGATTATAGAAACATCCATCTCTCCAAATGCAGTAATTGCTAACGTACGCGGAATTGGGGTCGCTGTCATAAATAATACATCTGGACTTTCACCTTTCTCCCTTAAAACTCGTCGCTGTGCTACACCAAATCGATGTTGTTCATCAGTAATAACGAGACCTAACCTATGAAAGATAACTTCATCTTGAATTAAAGCATGTGTTCCGACAAGGATATCTATTTCTCCTTGTTCTAATTTCGCCAAAATCTCTCGACGCCTTACACCTTTAACAGAACTTGTTAGCAATTCAACCTTCATACCAAAGTGTGAGAACGTCTCTGCGAGCGATTGATAATGTTGCTCCGCTAAAATTTCTGTAGGAACCATTAAAGCACCTTGATAATGTGCTAATTTCGCTGCATAAAGACCAATCGCTGCAACGACTGTTTTCCCAGAACCTACATCACCTTGCAACAGACGATTCATTCGATAAGGAGATGTCATATCTTTCATAATTTCATCTACTACCCGGCTCTGCGCACCAGTTAACGGAAACGGAAGTGCATCGATAAACTCTTGCAATTCTGCTAAAGGAATTTCTTTTTTCGTCCCTTTCGAATTTTCCCTCTCCATTTTCCGTAATGTTTGCATTTTCAGCTGAAATAAGAAAAATTCCTCATATACAAAACGGCGACGCGCTTGTTTTAAATCTTCCTGTCCTGCTGGAAAATGAAGCGCCTTGAGCGCTTCATAACGCGGCAATAATTTATATCGACTTAACAATCCATCAGGCAACACTTCAACTATAGATTCTCCATACTCCTTGAATGCTTGGGCAATAAAACGGCGCATCTGTTTTACTGTAAGTTTCCCTTTCACTGAGTATACAGGCTCTACGTCTTGTTGGCGTGCAACTGGTCCGAAATGAAGCTCTGATACCGCAATCGTTTGACGGTGCTGATCCCATTTACCTGTTATCGTTACCGTTTCATCTAAAGTTAACTTTTGCTTATAGTACGGTCTATTAAAACATACAGCTGTAATTAAATAACGACCGACAAGGACACGAACCGTAAGGCGCGACTTTTTCTTCCCATAATATTGTAGTAAAGGAGCACTATGAACTTTCCCTTCAACTGTTACCCGTTCATCATGCTTTACTTCAGCAAGATCTTTCATCGCATAATCTTCATAACGGTACGGAAAATGTTCTAATAGATGAGAAACTGTATAAATTCCCATCTCGTGTAGTAATTCAGATGTTTCTCCTCCGATTCCCTTTACATCCGTAACAGGAACTTGTACAACTTCATTCAAGATTCTCACGCTCCGTCACATTATTTTCTTTGATACATTATCGACTAACACGATTGACATCTGTAATCGCTCTTTTTCACCTTATATATTCTATCATAGGCATTCTAAGAGAAACTACTCAAATCCCTCATAAGCAACACGAAAGAAAAGAGCCTCACTATTAGCAGCAAGGCTCTTTTTTATCTTCAATATGCTAGCCTTTTGAATAAAAACTAGTAATAAACTTCATATTACTACTTCTTATCCATTAGCAAGTAAGTAATCCATTTATTTTCAAAACGAATTTTTCTTATTCTACAGAGAAGATGAAAGAATACACCGGTTGGTTTCCAGCATGTACTTCTACTTCTGCATCTTCAAATTTCTCTTCTACAAATTCAACTAACTCAGCTACTTCTTCATCAGTTGCATCTTCACCTTGTAGAATCGTTACGATTTCAGAATCTTCATCAATAAGTGCTTCAAGTAATTGCTTCGCAGCTCCAACTTTTTCTGCATTTGTTGATACGATTTTTCCATCTGCAATACACATGAAGTCATCTTTTTGAATTGCTACACCATCAATTTCCGTATCACGTACCGCATACGTAATTTGACCGGTTTTCACATGAGATAAAGCTTCTTTCATGTTTTCTTCATTCTCTTCTAACGTTCCAACTGGATTAAATGCTAACATTGCAGCCATACCTTGAGGAACTGTTTTCGAACGAATCACAATCACTTCTTGATCAACAACTGACGCTGCTTGTTCTGCTGCCATCACGATATTTCCGTTATTCGGTAAAATAATGATTTTTTCAGCGTTCGCTTCTTCAATCGCCTTCACAATATCCTCCGTACTTGGATTCATCGTTTGGCCACCTTCGATCACTTTCGTCGCGCCAATGCTCTCAAATAAAGTTTTGATACCAGATCCCATAGCTACAGTTACGATACCGTATGGTTGTTTCTCTTTGGACTGGCTAGTCGGCTCAGGCATCATAGTCGGCTCATCTAATAAAGCAGTATGCTGTTCACGCATATTTTCTACTTTAATCTTAATTAAACTACCATAGCGTTGTCCATAATTCATAGGATCTCCAGGATGTTCCGCATGAATATGAACCTTAACAACCTCATCATCTGATACAACAAGTAGTGAATCTCCGTATACACTAATATCTTCACGGAATTTTTGTTCAGAGAAATTATGTTCTTTCATTTTTTCAGGCTCTAATTTCACCATGAATTCCGTACAATATCCATACTTTATATCTTCTGTACTCAATTGGCTTTGTACACTACGGTGATGTTCTGCGCGTACCATGTCATTCATAGATGGTTGGGCAGACACATTAGAAGAAATCGTTTCTCCTTTTAAGTCAGCTAAAAATCCTTCATATACAACAACAAGACCTTTACCACCGCTATCTACAACGCCAACTTGTTTTAATACAGGTAATAAATCTGGCGTACGATTTAACGATGCATTTGCTTCTTTCACAACGTCTTCCATAAACAAAACAAAGTCGCGCTGTTTTTTCGCAACTGTCACTGCATATTTACCCGTTTCTCTTGCAACCGTTAAAATCGTTCCTTCAATCGGTTTCATAACCGCTTTGTAAGCCGCTTCTACCCCAGCGTCTAAAGCTGCAGCAAAATCAACTGTTGTTAATTCTTCTTTTTGTTCAATGGATTTAGAGAAACCACGGAATAACTGAGATAAAATAACACCAGAGTTACCACGAGCTCCCATTAATAATCCTTTGGCTAAACTTACGCCGACTTTACCAGCATGCTGTGAAGGATTTTCTTTCACTTCACGTGCGCCCGAAGTCATTGATAAGTTCATGTTTGTACCGGTATCGCCATCTGGAACTGGAAATACGTTTAATGCATCAACAAGCTGAACATTATTTGTTAAATTATTCGCTCCTTGCATGATCATTTGTGATAAACGTTTCCCATCAATTTTTTGAATTGACACAGATTTTCCTCCTTAATGCACATTACAAGTTTATTACTTTAACTCCTTGTACGTAGATGTTTACAGAATCTACTGCTAGTCCTACAGTTTGATCTAATGTATATTTCACTTTCGTCTGCACGTTATGTGCTACTTCTGAAATTTTCGTACCATAGCTCACAATAATATACATATCAATATGTACTTCATCTTCATCTTTACGAACAATAACACCTCTAGTGAAGTTTTCTTTTCGTAAAATATCTGTTAAACCATCTTTTAACTGATTTTTTGATGCCATACCTACGATACCGTAGCAATCTACTGCGGCACCTCCAGCAATTGTTGCAATTACATCTGTACTAATATCAATTTGACCATACTTCGTTTTAATTTCAATTGACATCTCGTTTCCCCCTTCATAAATGGTGAAAGTGAGCTAGACTACTTTAGTTACTATCATATAATCTTTTTAAAGAAAATTCCATCGTTCTTTCTTTTCACTCTCATATTTTATGTTTTAAATCACATTTTTTATGATGAGCAAAATAGTCCATTGTTATTATACAACATGTACCACTATAATATGTCAAGTAATTTTTCTTGATTTCAGCTTTTCATCATCGACATATGGTGTCAAGTAAATTTTCTTGATTTCTTTTTTCTACGGTGTTGCATTCTCTTTTTAGTTGTGTTAAATTATAGTAGTGTTTTTAGCATCGCAAAAAAGACTAACATTGAAAAATTACGTATGGTAAGGTATCAAGGGAGGGAAATATAAATGGCTCGTGTTTGTGCTATCACTGGAAGAAAAGCTCGTTCTGGTAACTCTCGTTCTCACGCAATGAACGCTACAAAACGTAAATGGGGCGCTAACCTTCAAAAAGTTCGCGTACGCATCGACGGAAAAGTTCAACGTGTTTACGTTTCTGCTAGAGCATTAAAATCTGGCAAAATCGAACGTGTTTAATAATAAAAAAAAGAGCCTCTAGGCTCTTTTTTTACTATGACAATGAAAAAAGCACCGGTAATAGGTGCTTTTTTTAATCTTTTTTGAAGGTATTTAACATGGCACGAACAATTCCACCAAGAAATTTAGGTAACTTAATTGTATAAAATCTCATGGTTTCCCTCCTAATCCCCATTACTCCACTTGTTCACTATATGATGTAAGGAGCAAAATTGTTTCTTTAATCAGTGCTTCTTATCACCATTAATATGCCAGAAGTAAATGAAAAAGTACCTTTTTCCTCAACGAGTTCATTACTAATACAAAGTGTTGATCCCCATTCTATTGTTTTATTAGTTAGAGGATACTTAAATCCAAACAATGTAATCCCTTCCACTATTTCAGTAACCGGCACAAAAGATACATAAGGGAAATTTTTATTGTCTTCAATTATATGTGTACCCACTTTTTTCACGCTTATTTCATTTTTATTGTCTACAATACACATTTCTATCTCTACTTCTAACCCTCTTAAAAGCATCTGTATATTTGCTAAACCGTGATCCAGCCTTCCACCAGTGGCACCAAAAATACGAATCAATGTCGGATTTTGTTCTAACGCCCAGTTAATCGCAATTTCTAAATCTGTTTGATCTTTTTCACGAGGAACAATATGTAAGTCATTTGTTTGCTGGCCCATCCATACTAATTCTTCTTCAGTAACTGAATCGTAATCTCCAAACGCAACAGCTGGAGTAATTCCTCCTTTTAATAAACGATATACGCCTCTATCAACTGCCGCCCACACTACTTTCTCACTTTCATATCGAGAAAAATCTGCACAATATTCCGCAGGTCCGCCCGCTAAAATATGAATAATCATGTTTCCTTCCCCTTCTATTGTAAAAAGGCAATCTGCCATTCGGTAGATTGCCTTTTTACATATTTTTTCTCTATCCTTTATAAATAGTGAAAACTTACTACACTAGAAGTTTCACTAGGATAAAGACTCGTTCATTCATTATCCACGAATGACACGAATTGCTTCACCGCGGTCTTTTTGATTGTATACTGCTGATCCAGCTACAAGCACATTTGCTCCTGCTTCAACACAAAGTCTCGCTGTTTCAGCATTTACACCACCATCAACTTCAATTTCTACTTCTAGATTGCGCTCTTTAACCATTTCTGCAACTTGTTTAATTTTCGGTAATACAGAATGGATAAATTTCTGCCCACCAAATCCTGGGTTTACTGTCATAAGTAATACCATATCTATATCTTCTAATACATGCTCAATCGTTGAAACTGGCGTATGCGGATTTAATACAACTCCCGCTTTAATGCCATGAGATTTAATTAACTGAATTGTACGATGCAGATGAGGGCACGCCTCTACATGAACAGTGATAATATCCGCTCCCGCTTTTGCGAAAGTCGGGATATAGTTATCAGGATTTTCAATCATTAAATGTACATCTAATGGTAACGATGTAATCGGACGGATAGCTTCTACAATTAATGGTCCAATCGTAATATTTGGTACGAAATGTCCATCCATTACATCGACGTGAATGTAATCCGCTCCGCCTTTTTCTACATCTTTAATCTCTTCCCCTAATTTTGAAAAATCTGCTGATAAGATCGATGGTGCAATTTTAATCATAACTAATACCTCGGCTTTCTCTCTCTAATTTCTTCTACGAATTGTTTGTAATTCTTATAACGATATTCTGTAATTTTTCCTTCTTCAACCGCAGCCTTCACAGCACATTTCGGTTCAGAAAGATGTGTACACCCTCTAAATTTACAGTATTGGCTCGCTTCTTTCAACTCTGGAAAACAATATGTAAGATCTTCTACCTCTATATCTATGAAATCAAGTGAACTAAAACCAGGTGTATCTGCAACTAGTCCGCTTCCAACCGCAATTAATTCTACGTGTCTTGTCGTATGTTTCCCGCGTCCTAAATGCGAGGAAATATCATTCGTTTTCAATTCTAAATCTGGGCGTAAAACGTTAAGCATAGAAGATTTTCCAACACCAGATTGCCCTGCTACAACAGAAACACAGCCTTCTAAGAATGGTTTTAAAATATCAATACTTTCCGATGTATTTATAGAAGTAAATAATACATCATATCCCATCTCACGATAGTCATTCGCATAAGATTCAACAGTCTCTCTCATTCTTTCATCCACTAAATCCATCTTACTAATGCAAATAATCGGCTTAATATTATGATATTCAATCAGCACTAAAAATCGATCTAACAGTCCCGGATTAAAATCTGGTTCTACTGCTGAGAAAACGAGAATTGCTTGATCAACATTAGCAATAGGAGGCCTAACAAGTTCATTTTTCCGATCAAATACTTCAAGCACGTATCCTTCACTCGGATTATCTGCTTGAAAAACAACTTGGTCTCCTACCAGTGGTGTAATTTTATTTTTTCTGAACACACCACGCCCGCGGCATTGGGTAATCCCTTCTTCATGCTGCACATAATAAAACCCACTTAGAGCTTTTACAATTTTTCCTTCTGGCATATAATTCTCCTTTATTTTGTATAAAGTGAACCTGTAATTCATATTGAATGGATTAGAATTCTTTAAATACTTATTTCAAAACCCGTCATATATACAAGTTAATATATTTAATCTACCATCAAATTCAACATATTATTTATAACAGTATCACTTTTATAACTTTTTGAATCATATATTTTTGCCTGTTATACATTCCACTATAAGTGGACAGCATAACAGGCAAGAGTAATACATTCCATCCCCTCTAGAAAGGAAATGGAAGTCATTATTATTGAGTTGGGTATGGTACTTCTTTGTCGATAATCGTTACACCATCTCGTACAATTTTATAGTGTCCTTTTGTACCTTCTTGAATTACAAATTCTAAAGAAATAGTTGCCGACTCTGAAATTGTTCTAGTTTCAATTGGTCTATCCATTTTTTGTTGCATATCTTCTTTATAAATTTCTATTGTTTGCGGTTTTTTCTCACCTATTATAGAAGACTCATACGGAATAGAAATATTATCCACTTTCACTGTTTTCGTTACTTTCGGCTTAGGACCCTCTGAGATGACAATCGTCACTTTATCTCCTTCTTTTAACGGTGTTCCTGGTTTTGGAGATTGCGAAATTACAAGTCCTTTATCAACAGTATCGGAATACTCTCGTTTTATATCTGGAGTTAGTTTTCTCTCATTCAAATAACCATTTACGCTATTTTCAGTCCATCCTGAAAAATCACCTGGCCTAATTTGATAAGGACCTTTACTTACCCAAATCTTCAGTTCTTGTTCCGTCTCTACTACCATTTGATCCGGCGTCGGAATTTGCTCTACGATTTCACCTTTTGGCCTATCATTTTCAATATAATTTATTGTTACTTGCTTATATTTTTCTTCTAATTCAGCCCTTATACTCTCAAAATCTTTTCCTGTGAGATCACTCATCTTACTTTTCTTTTTTCCGCCTGATTGATAGATAGTAATTTTAGAGTTTTCTTTCACGACTCTTCCTGCCACAGGGTCTGTTTTTATCACATCACCGGCTTCAACATCATCTGTATATACAATATTGGGTTCCGTAACCTCAAAACCCTTTTCAACTAATTTATTTACTGCTGTCGCATACTTCATACCAGCCACATCAGGTACTTTTACATCTTTTGGAATAAAGAATCCTGGAATAACAGTAAGCGCTAACGTTATTCCAATTGCTAAAAGTAAAAATGTCGTTATTAAAACTTTAATCCATTTATTACTTCTTTTTTTCTTCTTATTTAATTCCGTTTCTTCTTTTCTTTTCTGTTCGTCCACTTTATTTCCTTTTAAAACAATTGTTTCATCAGTTACATTTTCGAATAATTGTTCTTGTTGAATAATAGGAATCGCTTTTGTCGCTTCCATATCTTCCGGTATGTAAAATGGCTGCTCATTTATCCTCTCTGGATATAGCGCAGTTTCAATATCTCGTTTCATCGCATTGGCAGATTGATATCGGTGAAACGGATCTTTCGCAGTTGCCTTTAATATAATATTTTCGACACTTTGCGGAATATTTTCATTCCATCTCTTTGGAGACGGAATTTCACTTTGTAAATGTTTTAAAGCTATAGCAACAGCAGATTCGCCAGAAAACGGTTGTCTTCCTGTTAACAACTCAAACATAACGATTCCTAGAGAATAAATATCTGATTGTTTATTTGCTATCCCACCGCGTGCTTGTTCTGGTGATAAATAATGCACCGAACCGAGTACCGAATTTGTATGTGTAATTGTTGTTGCACTTGTAGCTGTCGCAATTCCAAAATCTGTTACTTTTATTACTCCATCAGCTCGAATTAAAATATTGTGTGGTTTAATATCACGGTGCACAATTTCAAAATGATGGGCGTGTGCCATGGCGGATGTTAACTGCTCCATAATATCAAGAGCTTCTCCTATAGGTAACATCCCTCTCTCAATTATGTATTGCTTCAATGTTTGTCCTGGTACATACTCCATTACAAGATAATATATACCATCTTCTTCTCCGACATCATACATATTCACAATATTTGGATGCGACAACGTTGTAACAGACTGCGCTTCTCGATGGAAACGTTTAATAAACTCTTCGTTATTTGAATAGTCGAGTCTTAATATTTTTACCGCTACATCTCGGCCAAGTATATCATCATGAGCTAAATACACATTGGCCATTCCACCGCCACCAATCATTTTCAGTAGCTTATAACGGTCATTTAAGCGTTTTCCAATCAGCACGTTGCACTTCACCTACTTTCGTTTGTCGAACCCGCATAATCAATAAGAACAAGGGTGATATTATCTTCCCCGCCACGATCATTCGCCAATTGAATGAGACGTTGTCCCTTAGTTTCAAGCTGTCCATTTAACTGTAAAATTTGTTGCATATCAGCAATAGAAACTTTGTTAGATAATCCATCAGAGCAAAGAAGTAACTGATCATCTTCCTCAAGCACCAATGTTTTCACATCTAATCCGACTTTTTCTTCTGTTCCTAATGCCCTTAACAAAACATTCTTCTTCGGGTGATATTCTGCGTCTTCTTTTGAAATTTCACCATGTCTCACAAGTTCATTTACAAGGGAATGATCTTCCGTTACAAGCGAGATTTCCCCCTCTGATACCATATAACAACGACTATCTCCTATATGACCTATTGTCACAAAGTTTGGCGTACAAATCGCTATTATAAGTGTTGTTCCCATACCATTACATTCTACATGTTGTTTAGAGTACTCATATATACGCTCATTAATAATCCCAACACTCGTATGTAACCACTCTTCTACTTTTTTTGGTTCATTCATATTATGCGTTTGCTTCCAATAATCATGGAATAATTGAATGGTCATCGAGCTAGCCACATCACCAGCTCGATGACCTCCCATTCCATCTGCTACTACCGCTAAAATATTTCCATCTAAATTGTGAAAAACTCCTGCACTATCTTCATTATGTTGACGAACTTTTCCTTTATCCGATAGAAACACGGCTTTCATCTCGTCACCTCGTCTCTTCTTTACGCTCCTTCGCACGTAACTGACCGCAGGCTGCATCAATATCATGACCTTGTTCACGGCGAATTGTTACATTCACTCCACGATCTTTTAACGTTTTTTCAAATAAGAAAATTTGTTCACGTGGCGTACGTACATAATCACGTTCAGGTACGTAGTTTACCGGAATTAAGTTTACATGACATTTTACACCTTTTAAAAGCGCAGCAAGTTCTTCAGCTTGCTCAACTTGGTCATTTTCTCCTCCAAATAAGCCATATTCAAACGTAATACGACGCCCTGTTTTATTTACATAGTATTTAACAGCTTCCATTAAGTCTGGTAGCTTATAAGCACGGTTAATCGGCATTAATTTTGAACGTAACTCTGTATTTGCAGAATGCAATGAAATCGCAAAATTAATTTGCATATCTTCTTCAGCGAACTTATAAATTTTTGGAACAATTCCACTTGTTGAAACTGTCATATGTCTTGCGCCAATATGAATTCCTTTTTCATGGTTTATAATGCGTAAGAATGACATTAAGTTGTCGTAATTATCAAACGGCTCTCCAATCCCCATAACAACAAGTGAACTTACACGTTCTTCTGTTTCATCAAGTGCACGTTGCACTTCTACTACTTGCGCTACAATCTCTCCAGCCTCTAAGTTTCGTTTTAACCCACCAAGTGTAGATGCACAGAACGTACAACCAATACGGCATCCGACCTGTGTTGTTACACAAATAGAATTTCCATATTCATGTCGCATTAACACTGTTTCAATAGAATAACCATCATATAATTGGAATAAGAATTTAATTGTTCCATCAGAAGACGTTTGTTTTACCAATGTATTTAAAGTAGTAATATCAAAGGAATTCGACAATTTGTCGCGTAATCCTTTAGAAAGATTCGACATGTCGTCATAATTTTTTACACGTTTTTTATATAGCCAATCAAAGATTTGTCCTGCACGGAACTTTGGTTCTCCTTGTTCCTTTAACCAATCTTGCATTTCATGAAGTTGTAAAGAATAAATTGATGGTTTCTTCGTTTCTAGATTTTTCTTTTGTTTTCTCACAGTCGTTTCCACGATGCTACACCTTCTTCCTTAAACAAGCAATATAAAAGCCATCTGTTGCAAAATAATGCGGTAAAATTCGTACTTGACCTTCATCAATATACGGATTTAACTTTTCTGGCATGCGATCTTTTATCGTAGTATCCCATTCAAATTCAGGATGCTCTTGTAAAAATTGCTTAATTACTTGTTCATTTTCTATTTTTTCTATTGTGCACGTACTATAAACAAGGCGACCACCTTGTTTTAACAATGGTGCTATTTTTTCTAGTATTGCAAGTTGAATCGTCGATAATCTTTCACTATCGCCTTTATTTTTACCTAACTTAATATCAGGTTTACGTCTAATCACACCAAATCCAGAACATGGTGCATCTACTAATATTTTATCAAATGTTTCATTTGCAAAGTGTTCTTGCACTTTTCTAGCATCTAGTGCTTTTGTTTCGACATTTTCTAGACCAAGTCGCTCTGCTTGTTGTTTAATTAAACGTACTTTGTGTGCATGTAAATCAAGAGACATAACTTGACCTGTTCCTTTTAATCGCTCTGCAATGTGCGTTGTTTTTCCGCCCGGAGCAGCACAACTATCAAGAACTACATCTCCCTCATTTGGTTCTAAAGCGCGCGCTACAAGCATAGAACTTTCATCTTGAATAGAAAGAAAACCTTTTTTGAACGCATCTGTATGTGCTACATTCCCTCTTTCAATTTGAATTGCATCCTCTGATAAATCGCCGCGCTTCGCTTCAATACCTTCATTAGCCAACAACTCAATCGCTTCTTCTACTGTTATTTTATCAACATTTACACGCGCTGTTGGTACTGGGGGTAACATGTTCACTTCACACATTTTCTCTGCTGTCTCTAAACCATATTCAGATGCCCAGTCTTGAACAAGCCACATTGGATGACTTGTTGCAATTGCCAAACGTTCTACTGGATCCTTGATTTCATCTACAGAAGGTACTCCTTCTCTCTGAATCGAACGTAATACCCCGTTTACCATACCAGCAATCCCTTTATGCCCGCGACGCTTTGCAATTTCAACTGCTTCATGAATAGCCGCTCTTTCGGGCACTCGATCTAAATAAATCATTTGGTATAAAGATAAGCGAAGTAATACTCTTACCCACGCCTCAACCTTCTTTTTTAAAAAAGGCTGTAAATAATAATCTAATGTGTCACGACGTTGAATCGTTCCATATACAATTTCAGTTAACAAACCAATATCTTTTCTATCAATTGCATTTTTTTCAATTAGATTGTTTAAAAGTAAGTTACTGTATGCACCACTTTTTTCTACTTGAATTAAGCCATCAAGAGCTAACTCACGAACATTTTTACTCATGCATTTTCTCCTAACTTCGTTCCAATTTCAGGTTTTGTGCCGCGTAAAAATTGTGAACAACTCATACGTTTTTTACCAGAAGGTTGCAATTCAGTGATTTTAACACCTGTCTCATTCCCTGTTGCAACAACAAATCCATCTTCTTCAAGAGCTACTATTGTACCTGGTTCAGCTTTCTCTGTAATAGAGACCTTCTCTCCCCACCATACTTTAATAACTTGTCCTGCCAAAGTCGTATAAGCAACTGGCCATGGATTCAATCCGCGAATGTGATTGTATACTTCTTCACCTGTTTTTGTCCAATCAATTTTCTCTTGCTCACGTTTTATATTATATGCAAACGTTACTTCTTCTTCGTTTTGTTTAATTGGTTCTAACTTACCTTGGATTAATAAAGGTACTGTTTTAGATAGAAGGTGTGCCCCTGCTTCACTTAACTTATCGAATAAAGAACCTGTCGTTTCACGCTCTTCAATCTCCACTTCTACTTGCGTTAAGATATCACCAGCATCCAATTTCTCTACCATATACATAATTGTAATACCCGTTTTTTCTTTACCTTCCATAATTGCATAATGGATTGGTGCACCACCACGAAGTTCAGGTAGTAAAGACGCGTGGACGTTAATACATCCATACTTCGGTGCTTCTAAAATTTCATTTGGTACAATTTGACCGAAAGCAGCTGTTACAATTAAATCTGGCTCTAATGCCAAGACTTGTTCATATTCGTCTTTTTCACGAATTCTTAACGGTTGTAACACCGGAATACCATGTTTTTCTGCTTCAACTTTAACAGGTGTAGGTGTTAATACTTTTTTTCTACCTACCGGACGATCAGGCTGTGTCACAACACCTATTACATCATAGCCATCTTCGATAAGACGACGAAGCACCGGCACTGAAAAGTCCGGTGTTCCCATAAATACTACTTTTATCATTAAAAAACCGCTCCTTTTAATACCTATTCTAATTCGTTTTCTTCATAATATCTTGTCACTTTCGATGTAAATAACACACCGTGTAAATGATCGATTTCATGTTGAATGGCACGTGCTAAAAATCCTTCTGCTTCTAGTAAAAATACTTTACCTCGGCGATTTTGCGCACGTACTTTAATATAATCCGCACGTTCCACTTCACCATAAAGTCCCGGGAAGCTTAGACAACCTTCGGGACCTACTTGTTCACCACGTTTTTCTAGTATCGATGGATTGATTAACTCGATTTTCCCCGTATCATCATCGATATCAACTACCGCTACTTGCAAGCTTACACCTACTTGAGGCGCGGCTAAACCGACTCCGTCCGCAATTAACATTGTTTCATGCATATCTTTCAACAATTTCACTAACTTTTTATCAAAGTTAATTACTCTTTCGCATGGTGTTTCTAACACTTCATTTGGATGCTTTACTATTTCTAAAACTGCCATATTTCCCTCCGCTACATTAACATTGTTGGATTAAAATCAATTGAGATTTGTAGCTCTTTTTGCATTTCTGCTTGATAATGTTCATTTACCATTTTGAGCACGTTCTTTAAGTTTGGTTCCCGTTTGTATTTTATCATGCATTGATAACGATATCTATCTTTTATCCTTGGAATTGCTGAAGCAACCGGTCCTAACACCATCGCTTGCTGCGTGCAGTGCGCCCGTAAATGACCGACAATTTTTTCCGTCACTTGCACTGCCTTTAATAATTCTGGATGAGAAACTGTTACAAGTACAACATAGTAATAAGGTGGATATTGTCTTGTTCGTCTCATTTGCATTTCTTGATCAAAAAACACATCATAATGTTGGTTCTTTGCTAATTCTATACTGTAATGTTCTGGCGTATACGTTTGAATTATAACTTCCCCTGGCAATTCATGTCTGCCTGCCCGTCCACTTACTTGCGTCAATAACTGATACGTCTTTTCACTCGCTCGAAAATCAGGTAAGTGAAGCATCGTATCTGCAGTTAAAACCCCGACAAGCGTTACTTTAGGAAAATCTAATCCTTTCGCAATCATTTGTGTTCCAAGTAGTATATCTGCTTTTTCTTCCCCGAACGCCTTTAATAATTTTTCATGCATTCCTTTGCGACTTGTCGTATCTACATCCATTCGAATGACTCGTGCCTCTGGAAATAGTTTTGTAATTTCTTCTTCTACCTTTTGTGTACCTGTACCAAAGAAACGAATATATGTACTTTGACAGGCAGGACACTCAGTCGGCATATTCTCTTCGTGACTGCAATAATGACATTTTAAACGATGGTTCATTTTATGATATGTCAGCGAGATATCACAATGCGGACATTGTACAACATACCCGCAATCACGGCACATAACAAATGTAGAATGACCTCTTCTATTTAAAAAGAGCACCATCTGTTCTTTCTTTTCTAATCGATCTGCTATTTTTTCATGCAATGCCTTCGAAAACATTGAACGATTCCCGTCACGAAGTTCCTCACGCATATCAACAATCTCTACTGTTGGTAAAGCTTGTTCGTTCATACGTTTTTCCATCGTTAGTAATTCATACACACCTTTTTTCGCCCTTGCAAACGATTCAAGTGTCGGTGTTGCACTACCAAGAACAATGGGACATTTATGATATTGTCCCCTCCACACAGCTACATCCCTTGCATGATACCTCGGATTATCTTCTTGCTTATAGCTCGATTCGTGCTCCTCATCAATAATAATAATCCCTAAATTTTCAAAAGGTGCAAATACGGCTGAACGTGCACCAACTACAACTTTCACTTCTTTTCTTAAAATCTTACGCCATTCATCATATTTTTCTCCAACAGACAGCGCACTATGAAGAACTGCAACTTGCGAGCCAAACCTACCTTTAAAACGATCTACCATTTGAGGCGTTAGTGCAATTTCAGGAACAAGCACAATAGCTTCTTTCCCTTTCGCGAGTACCGCTGCTATAGATTGTAAATACACTTCTGTTTTTCCGCTTCCTGTAACACCATATAGTAAAAATGGATTGTAAGTTTCATTTGTAATTGATGATAAAATCGGTGTAATAACTTGCTTTTGTTCCTCCGTAAGTGGGAATGGTTTCGTTTGTTCAAAATCATCATCGTCATACGGATTCCGATATACTTCCACATACTTTTCTGAGATTATCCCTTTTTTAACAAGTGCTTTAATCGGAGCATCTGTTATTTGCAACTCTTCTGTTATGACTTTCAACGGCACACTTTTATAATTTTCCACAAAATAATAGAGTACATCTTGTTGTTTTTTACTTTTCAGTTCAAATGCTGCTAATTCTAATTTATCTTCTGGCAACTCCGGTTGGACGACTCTTTGTTTCTTCTTTTGCACTTTATCTTTTACTTGATAAACAACTTCAATCGTGCCATTTTTAATTTCTTGTTGAATCGTGCGGTATAGATGTGGCTGCGTCTCAATAACTTCCCAATCTATCGCTTCTTTGTCCTGAAATAAAAACAGTAGTTCAGGTGCTACTTCTTCTTGTTTACGAAGTTGTAGACGCTTTTTATACGTCGCTTTTATCGCCGTTGGAAGCATGACTTGAAAGGCTGAAATCATATAACATAATGTTTCGCTTGTAAGCCAATATCCAAGCTTTAATAATTCTTCGTTTAAAACTGGTGTTACATCTAATATTTCATGGATTGTCTTTAATTTCTTACTTTCTACTTCAGCCGAATCTTTGATCCCAATAATAAAGCCTTGCAATTTCCTTGGGCCAAATGGAACTACTACACGCATGCCTGTCTGGACAATATCTTCCCACTTTTTAGGGATAATATAATCAAATGGTCGATCTGTCTGACGTGCAGGTACATCAACAATTACACTTGCAAATTTCATAGACGATCATCTTCTAACATTATTTCAATTTGCTTTAATATTTCACGAGCAACCTCTTTCTTCGTTAAAAGTGGCAACTCTATAACTTCTCCATCTTTTCTATACATTGTTACAATGTTCGTATCTGTACCAAATCCAGCTCCTTGCGCCTTTACATCGTTCGCAACAATCATATTCGCATTTTTCTCACGTAATTTTTTTGTTGCGTATTCTTCTACGTTTGTCGTTTCAGCCGCAAAACCGATCAGTAACTGTTTGTCCTTCATCTCACCTAACGTTTTTAAAATATCTACTGTTCTCTCGAGTTCGATTACAGCATCACCATTTTTCTTTTTCATTTTATTATCATGAACATATTTCGGGCGATAATCTGCAACTGCTGCTGTTTTAATGACAACATCTACGTTTTGATACTGTTGCAGAACTACTTCTAACATATCTTGTGCAGATTCCACTTGTACCGTATTTACATGTAATGGCGGGTTTAATGCTGTCGGTCCCGAAACAAGTATGACATCAGCACCTAAGTTCGCTGCCACTTCCGCTATTGCATATCCCATTTTCCCAGAAGAAAAATTGGTCATAAAACGTACTGGATCAATCTTTTCACGAGTTGGGCCAGCAGTTATTAATATTTTTTTTCCTTGCAATGGTTTTTGTTCTGAAAAAACCTCTTCTAACCGTGCAATAATTGCTTCCGGTTCTTCTAGTCTTCCCTTCGCTACATAACCACACGCTAAAAAGCCTTCTCCAGGCTCAATAAATGTATATCCTAATGTTTTTAACGTCATCATGTTTTTTTGAACAATTTTATTTTCATACATATGCACATTCATAGCTGGTGCAATCCACACTGGGGCTGTAGTAGCTAACAAAGTAGTTGTAATCATATCGTCTGCAATACCGCCAGCTAACTTCCCAATACAATTGGCAGTAGCTGGTGCAACAAGTACTACATCTGCCCAATCCGCTAAATCGATATGTGCAATAACAGCTGAGTCTTTCTCATCGAATGTATCTGTATATACGTCATGGCGAGAAAGTGCTTGAAATGTAAGAGGCGTAACAAACTTCATTGCCGACTCACTCATCATTACTTTTACAATAGCACCAGCTTGTGTCAATTTACTAGTTAACGCAGCCGCTTTAAAGACCGCAATGCCTCCTGTTACACATAGAAGTATCTTTTTCCCTTTTAGCATATGGCTCGTCCTCTTTCTTTTTCAAACTTATAATACTGAATCAGAATTCCCAGCTCGTCAGTACCAATATTTCTTCCCTATCGTAAAAAAATAACAACCTACTTGTAAATAGGTTGTTACCGTTACATAGAAAATTATAAAGTCTATGTTTTCATTTGTCGAAAAGAATGTCTTAATCGATGATTTTGCCTTCGCTTGGTACATATTTTAATACTTCTGCATCGATTTCTTCTAGTGATTTACCTACACATTTATGAGAAACAGGTTGCTCGATAACACAGTTATCAGCAAGTTGCATTTCACGCGCACGTTTTGCAGCTACTGTTACAAGTGTATATTTAGAATCGATTTTTGTTAATAATGAATCAATTGATGGATTTAACATAATTATAGACCCTCCGTCATTTCTTTATAATATTTTGCTACTCTTTCGCGGCGGCAATGTTCACCAACCACAATTGCTTTAATTCTTTCACAAGCTAGTTCAACTTGATCGTTTTCTACAACATAGTCGTAAGCGTCCATCATTTCGATTTCTTCTTTCGCTACCGTTAAACGATTTTCAATAACATCTTCAGTTTCTGTACCACGACCGACAATACGGTTCTTTAGTTCAGATAAACTTGGAGGTGCTAAGAAAATAAATACACCTTCTGGGAATGCTTTCTTAACTTGAATTGCTCCTTGCACTTCAATTTCTAAGAATACATCTTTTCCTTCTTGTAATGTTTTTTCAACATAGTCAATCGGTGTTCCGTAATAATTACCTACGAACTCAGCCCACTCAAGTAATTTTTCATTACGAATCATTTCCTCAAATTCTTCTCTCTCTTTAAAGAAATAATCCACACCATCTACTTCACCTTCACGTGGCTTACGTGTCGTTACTGAAATGGAGTACTGAAAACGTGTATCCTCATGACTAAACAGCTCTTTTCGAACCGTTCCTTTACCAACCCCAGAAGGTCCTGAAAGAACGATGAGCAATCCTCTTCTACTTCTCATAAATATGTAAAACCTACCCTTCCTCACTTAAATCTTCTTTATTATTCAAACGATGTGCAATCGTCTCTGGCTGAATTGGACTTAATACCACATGCCCATCATCCATAACAATAACCGCCCTTGTTTTTCTCCCATACGTAGCATCAAGCAAAGCATTATGTTCGCGTGCTTCCTGTACTGTTCGTTTAATAGGAGCTGACTCCGGACTTACAATAGCAATAATTCGATGAGCAGATACAATATTTCCGTATCCAATATTTAAAAACCGCATGGCCATAGTTTGCGCCTCCTAGTAAGTCTATCCGATTTCTCCACCACGTATAACTTTATATATTTTTTGAAAGCTACTCAATATTTTGTACTTGTTCACGAATTTTTTCAAGGTTATTTTTCATTTCTACAACATATTTTGAAATTGTTAAGTCATTTGCCTTAGAACCAATCGTATTAATTTCTCTATGCATCTCTTGTACGATGAAATCCATTTTCCTTCCAACAGGCTCTTCAATCTGCAGTGTTTCACGAAATTGCTCTAAATGACTTTGCAAACGAACTAACTCTTCGTGAATATCACAACGCTCTGCAAAGATTGCGAATTCTGTTAACAATCTTTGTTCATCTAGTTCTTGATTATGTAATTCTTTTAAGCGATTTTCTAATCGTTCACGATATTTTTGCGTAACAATCGGTGCATGCGGAATAATTGCATTTACACAATTGTGAATCTCTTGTAAACGATACGCTATATCTTTATGTAATCGTTCTCCTTCGCCATCTCTCATCGTTTTTAACATATGAGCAGCTTGGCGAACAGCCTCATATAAACTGTTCTCAAATTGTTCATTTACATTTTCTACTTCTTCAATCGCTGTTACTTCTGGCATTGCCATTAATTGCTGAAGTGTAATAGAATCTTGTAATTGAAATTTTCCTTTTATATCTTCCATAATCGATTGGTACTGCTCAAGAAGCGACCAATTCACACTTAATTTTCTTTCAACAAGCCCTTCACCCGTTATACTAATAGACACTTCAATGCGCCCACGTCGAACTTGTTCTGCAATTATTTTACGAATTTTGTCTTCAAATACCATCATTTGCTTCGGAAGTCGAATACTCATCTCTAGAAAACGGTGGTTCACCGATTTCATTTCTACTGTAATTTGAAAAGTATTATTTTCCACTCTCGACCTTCCAAATCCTGTCATACTACAAATCATTTTTTATCACATCCAAGCCATGAAATAACTCAATGAAAAAGGTAATAGAGACAAGGCTCTACTACCTTCTGTAAATTATATCACATTTTCATATCATTGACTATTTCAAGTTTAATCCCTTCTTATATAATACTGGCTTTTCCTTCTTCCCCTTTTTCCCTGTTAATAAAGAACCTACTAATAAGAAGGTCGGAATTGATGACAAGCCTCCAATTAACAACCAATCTCTCGCTTGTATTGGCATTGTACTAAAGATCGGTTGTAGCGGTGGGTAATATATAACCACTAACATTAACAGTAAAGAAATGATAACCGCTCCTACTAAATACACGTTCCCAAACGGATTACGGTGGAAGATAGAATGTTCACTTCGGCAATCAAATACATGAATAAGTTGTGCAAGTACCAACGTCGCAAACGCCACAGTTTGTGCATATTTCAGCTCATTTGGATGTTGATTATAAGCAATAATAAACGCCACTAACGTCACTGCTCCAATTAGAAAACCACGGCTTATAATTTTCCATGCAAGCCCTCTAGCAAATACCCCTTCTTTCGGATGACGCGGCGTTCTCTTCATCACGTCCCCTTCCGCCTTATCCAATCCTAATGCCATCGCCGGTAAACCGTCAGTAACTAAGTTCACCCATAAAATTTGAATGGGAACCATCGGCAGCGGTAATGCAAGTAACATTGCAAATAACATGACTAAAATTTCTCCTACGTTCGATGCTAATAAATATCGAATAAACTTACGTATATTCTCGTATATATTTCTTCCTTCTTTAATTGCTGATTTAATCGTAGCAAAATTATCATCTAACAAAACAAGAGAAGAAGCTTCTTTCGCAACGTCTGTTCCTGTAATTCCCATCGCTATCCCAATATCCGCTGTTTTTATAGCCGGAGCATCGTTTACTCCATCACCTGTCATCGCTACTATATGCCCTTTATTTTGCAACGCCTTAACAATTTTTAATTTATGTTCGGGTGATACTCGAGCAAATACATACGTATCTTCTACAACACTTTCTAGTTCCTCTACATCCATATTCGCGAGTTCTACTCCTTCAACAACACGTCCACCAGTTGGTAAAACCCCTAATTGTTCCGCAATTGCCATTGCTGTTACTTTATGATCTCCTGTAATCATCACTGTTCGAATACCAGCTTCTCTGCACTCTTTTACAGCCTGTTCTACCTCTGGTCTTGGCGGATCAATCATTCCCTGTATCCCGACCAACATAAAATCTTTTTCAACGTCTCTTTCATGTTCAATAGAATCCGTTACTTTTAACGGCTTAAATGCTACTGCAATTGTTCGAAGCGCTTGACTACCTAAGCTATGAATAGCTGCCTGTACTTCTTTTCTATATAACTCACTTAACGGTTGTTGCTTATCCCCCCATAAAATCGTTTGACTCATTTGCAGGAGGACATCTGGCGCTCCCTTCGTAACAAGAAACTTTTTCCCTTCTCCATCTCGCACAATAACACTCATCATTTTCCGAGTTGAATCGAATGGAAATTCACGAATAATTTCAAATTTCCCTTTCAGTGCCTCACGCGTTATCCCCGCTTTCATTGCTGCAGCTACAAGCGCTCCCTCAGTTGGATCTCCATCTAATACATACGCCTTTTTCTTTTGAATAATATTTGCGTTATTACATAATGAACCAAATGTGAGTAGTTGATAAAGCGCTTTCGTCTTAGCTGGATTGATTTCTTTTTCACCTTTCAAAAAAGAGCCATTAGGTTCATATCCTTGCCCCGTCACTTTCCATAACTCTCCACCTGACCACATATGTGTTACCATCATTTTGTTTTGCGTCATTGTTCCTGTTTTATCAGAGCATATAACAGAAGCGCATCCTAACGTTTCTACCGCTGGTAACTTCCTTACAATTGCTCTCTTTTTAATCATACGCTGTACGCCAAGCGATAAAGCTACTGTAACGATTGCTGGTAATCCTTCAGGAATAGCTGCAACAGCTAGCGACACGCCTGCTAAAAACATATGATATACTTCATTCCCTTGATACACACCGGCTAATACGACAAGCGCTGTCAAAATAAGTGCCACAATAATTAATATTTTTCCGAGTTGCTCTAATCTTCTTTGCAGTGGCGTTTCCATCTGCTCTGCATTTTGTAACATATTTGCAATTTGGCCCATCGCTGTATTCATACCAGTTGCTACAACGACTCCTGTTCCAGCTCCTCGTGTAATCATCGTACCCATAAAAGCCATATTTTTTTGATCACCAATTGAAACATCTTGCCCTTGCAGAGCTTCTACCTTCTTCTGCACTGGTACTGACTCTCCTGTCAAAGCTGATTCTTCGATATATAAACTTGATGCCTCAACAAGACGTACGTCTGCCCCAATACGATCACCACTAGAAAATTTAATAACATCCCCTAAAACGAGTGCTTTAGATGGTGCCTTTACCCACTTTCCATTCCGCAGCACAGTAACTTGCGGGGCGGCTAGCTCTTTTAAAGCTTCCAGTGACTTTTCAGCCTTTCTTTCTTGAAAAAAGCCAAGAATACCATTGATAATAACAATTGCCACAATCGCAATAGAATCAATGTATTCACCTAAAAAAGCCGACACTATTGTTGCACCAAATAAAACAAGTACCATAAAATCTTTAAATTGCGCCAAAAATACCATCAGTGCAGAAGGCCTTTTTGCTTCATCCAATTCATTTGCACCAAATTTTTCTATTCGCCCTTCTGCTTCTTTCTCTGTAAGTCCAACCTTCACATTCGTATTCGTTCTTTCTTCCACTTCATGTGCGCGCATTCCATACCAGTTCATCCCACTATCGACCTCCTGATTCCAGACATACTCTATTGAAAGCTTATTCAGCCTCGTCCAAAAAAATGCTATAATTAACTTTTAGTTAGAAAGGAGTGTTCATTTATGGCATTCGATGGATTATTTACAAGAGCAATTACACATGAAATTGCAAATTCTCTTTACACAGGAAGAATTTCCAAGATATACCAACCTTCAAAATACGAGATTTTATTACATATTCGAGCAAACGGAAAAAATCAAAAACTGATTCTTTCCGCTCATCCGACATATGCACGTTTACACTTAACAAATCAAAATTACGATTCACCCGCACTTCCGCCAATGTTTTGTATGCTTCTTCGCAAGCATTTAGAAGGTGGATTCATTGAAAAAATTGAACAAATTGATTTAGAGCGCATTATTCAAATTACAGTTCGCAGCAGAAATGAAATTGGTGACGAATCGCTAAAAACATTAGTAATTGAAATAATGGGACGACATAGTAACATCATTTTAATAGACACAAAAACAAACAATATTTTAGATAGCTTAAAACACGTTTCTCTAGCAGTAAACCGACATCGAACTGTATACGCCGGGGCGGAATATGTTGCACCACCAGCACAACATAAAATTAACCCACTTCAGATTGAAACAAATGATGAATTTATTAGGCCGCTAGACTTTCTATCTGGAAACATGGATAAACAACTTGTCGGCACCTTTACGGGAATATCGCCGTTATTCGCAAAAGAAGTAGTGAAAAAAGCAGGTATGGTAAATGAAAAAGCATTAGCGGACGCATTTTTCTCCATACAAAAACCATTACTAACTCATACATATTCACCAACAATGACTACTTCAAATGGGAAAGAATTCTTTTATCTTTTCCCTCTTGCACACTTGCAAGGAGAAGACAAGACCTTCTCATCTGTTAGTGAATTGCTAGACCGTTTCTTTTTCGGAAAAGCAGAGCGCGATCGTGTAAAACAACAAGCTTATGATTTAGAGCGCTTTATGCAAAACGAAAAAAATAAAAATGAGAAGAAGCTCATTAAACTAGAAAAAACATTACAAGATGCCGGAAAAGCAGATAAATATCAACTATTTGGAGAACTACTTACAGCCAATATGTACGCTTTGAAAAAAGGTGATAAAGATATTGAAGTCGTTAACTATTACGACGAAAATGGCGGAACTGTAAAAATTACATTAGATCCTTTAAAAACACCATCTGACAATGCGCAACGCTATTTCCAAAAGTACCAAAAAGCAAAAAATTCAGTTGTTGTTGTAGAAGAACAAATCGAAAAAACAAATGAAGAAATTCTTTATTTTGATAGCTTACTTCAACAAATGGAAGCTGCATCTTCAAAAGATATTGAAGAAATTCGTGAGGAATTAGCTGAAGAAGGTTATATGCGCAATCGTAAAACGAAAAACGCAAAGAAAAAGCCAACCAAACCAGTATTAGATAAATATTTTGCAAGTGATGGTACAGAGATTTTCGTTGGTAAAAACAATAAGCAAAATGATTATTTAACAACGAAGTTTGCCCGTCGTGATGAAATTTGGTTACATACGAAAGATATCCCTGGGTCTCATGTTGTCATTCGTTCTCTTGAACCTACCGAAGAAACTGTGTTAGAAGCTGCTAAAATCGCTGCCTATTTTAGTAAAGCAAAAGATTCTAGTTCTGTTCCTGTAGATTTCACTAAAATACGCCATGTCAAAAAACCGAGTGGTGCAAAACTTGGTTTTGTTACGTACGACAATCAGCAAACCGTATATGTAACGCCGGATGCTGATACTGTAATGAAATTAAAAGCGTAAATATAAAAAAATGCGTTGCTTATAAGCAGCGCATTTTTTGTATTCGTTCACACTAGTTCATGTACCCATTCACTAATTCATAACATCTTTCTTTTGTCATCTTATATTTTTCATCTGCAGCTTCAATGTATTTCATCGTTCCATTATTTTCATCCATAGCAATGGCTTTAACCTTACTTTCCTTTTCTTTAACCCATGCAACTTGTTTCGTTTTCAACGACTGAAACGCATCAGCTGACATCGTATTTTTTAATGTGCTGTAAATTTCATTTAGTTTATTATCCCACAGTTGATAATTTTCTTCTATTTCATTTACTATGTCATTTGTTGATATAGCATTTATATGTTTTTCTTGGTTTTCTAGAGCTGCTAACTCATTTAAAACCTTAGTTTTACTTACAGTTGATGAAGTTTCTTTTTTTGAACTAGTATACGTACTAGAATCATTCCCCTTAACTGTTTCTTGCTCTTGAACAAAATCTTTTTTCGTTACCTTTTCTTGCTCTTCATCATCTACATTGTGAGTAATAACCGAGTTTTTTGCGTCGACAGCAACTACTCCGTTACTTTCTTTAAAAATATATTTTTTATTTACACTATTCTCTTCTCTAACAAAAGAGACATTCTTGAAGCCTTGTACTCTAAGAAGTTCTTTAGCTTCTTCTTTAGTTAAATTTAAATCTACTGACGTATTTGATGACCATCTATCCATTAACCATTTTCCATCGATATACACTAAAACAAATTCCCACATCTGCGCTTCATTCCCCATATCATTTGCAAGAGTAAGCGTCTCAATCTTTAAAACATCATTTTTCTGTGAATAAGTTATCCTCACGTCCGGCTCAATATGAATCGGAAATGGTAACATATCAGTTTCTCTTGATCTATTAAATGTATCAAGCAATCCTGGAAGCTCCTTCTCCACAAACTTATCTGAAACTAACCCCTTAACGCCTTTTTTAGCTGTTCCTAAATCTCCAGGATTATTTCGGCTCCATCCATTTTCTTTTTCCATCTCATTAAATGCATTTGCTATTGCATCTACACTCTTTTTTACAATCTTTTTCGCTTCTTTTTCTGTCACTTCTGGCGCTTCATCAAGCTGTTCAATCGTTTCATTTACTTGAACTTTGTTTTCACTTTTTTCACAGCCTGTTACAACTAGCATACTAGCCACCAAGCAAAATGACATTACTTTACTTAATTTCTTCATGTATTCACAACCCTTATTCCTTCATATTCGTTGCGTTTCCCTATCTTCGAGAGAAATCCAACAATTACCTATTATATCAACAACAATTATTTATTTATATATTAAATTTTATATTAGAACAAAGCAAAGGACATACTTTCAAAATATATACTAAAAAATCTCTTATCCTTTTCTTCCATATTGTCAAAAAAATTGACAGTGCTATTTCGAATTTGTATAAATTTTTTGACACCTTTTAAAGAAAGTGAAATTTTGGTCGATATTTTCTCATTCTCCCACTGATAATTGAAATAAGCTGTATTTCACGAGCAGCCCACCACCCACAGATAATGGGCTAAATTTCCTACCTAAAATGTATGCAATTTCTTTTATCTTCTCTCTAAAAATATTTTTTTGGCACGCTATTTGCTTTATTCAATACTGTGAATAGGGGGAATTAACATGACTTTGAAAATTAATAAAATCCAAAATCAACTTCAAAACTATGAAATTGACGGATTACTGATTACAAAAAAAGAAAATCGCCAATATGCAACAGGCTTTACAGGTAGTGCTGGCGTCGTCTTAATCTCTGCGGATAAAGCTGTTTTTATCACTGATTTTCGCTATATAGATCAAGCGAAATCACAAATAAAAGATGCTGAAATTATTATGCATACAGGAAATTTAGAAAAAGAAATTGCAAATCAAGTATCGAAATTAAACATTCAAAAACTCGGAATTGAAGAAAACAACATGACATTGCAACAATATAAAAACTTACAAAAATACGTACATGCGGAATTGGTTCAAGTGTGCGAAATCATCGAAAATATTCGTATCATTAAAGACACGCCTGAAATAGAAACAATGAAAATCGCAGCTAATATTGCTGACGAAGCATTTCACCACATCCTTACGTTTCTAAAACCAGGAATTAGTGAAAATGATGTACGAGATGAATTAGAATTTTTCATGCGAAAAAAAGGGGCTACATCCTCTTCCTTCCAAATCATTGTCGCTTCTGGCGTCCGTTCTTCACTTCCTCATGGAGTTGCATCAAATAAAATAATCGAACGAGGCGACGTCGTTACATTAGATTTCGGTGCACTTTATAATGGATATTGTTCCGATATAACACGTACTGTAGCAATTGGAGAACCATCAGAAGAATTCAAAAAGATATACAATGTTGTACGAGAAGCGTTAAAACGTGGGACGGAAGCAATTAAGCCTGGAGAAACTGCGAAAGGTATCGATGATATAACGAGAGATTACATTACTGAGCATGGATACGGCCAATATTTTGGACACTCTACTGGTCATGGGCTTGGGTTAGAAATACATGAACCTCTCCGCTTATCCCAAGAAAGTAAAGCTACTTTAGAAGAAGGTATGGTTGTTACAGTGGAACCAGGCATTTATATACCAAACTGGGGCGGTTGTAGAATTGAAGATGATATTGTCATTACAAAAGACGGATATGAAGTTATTACAAAATCAAATCGGGAACTAATTGTTATCCCTTGTTAAAATCATAGCCTTTTTAAAGGAGTTTTTCGTTGCACATAGAATTCTTTCTCTGGAGTCATCGTTTAAAGAGGGGGAATTTAAATTGAATTTTGTAATTGATAAAATAGATGGTTTACATCCTGAATTTTCCAAACTTGTTTCCATGATGGATTACGCTCGCTACACAACAATGCAAGCGGTGGAAAGTTTAACAATTGAAGAACTTGATTATTTATATGATGAGGAAGCAAACTCAATTGGCATGCTTTTGTACCATATGGCTGCTATTGAATTTTACTACCAGATTCATACTTTTGAAGACCGTGAACCAACGGAGGCTGAGTTAGAACGGTGGTTACCTGCTATTGAGTTAGGTGATCTTGGACGCGAGAAAATAAAAGGAAACTCGATAGAATTTTACATAAATTCATTACAAGAAGTACGTTCCAAGACAATCGAGACTTTTCAATCGTTACCTGATGAATGGCTATTTCAAACGACAGAATTTTGGTATGACAAACCTGCAAACAACTACTTTAAATGGTTTCACGTTTTTGAAGATGAAATCAATCATCGCGGACAAATTCGTTTAATTAAAAAGATGCAAAAAGCTCATTCAGTAAAATGAGAAAATGCCACCGAATAAGGTGGCATTTTCTTTTATTCATTAGCGAAAAGCTTTTCATTTACTTTTTTGGCCACTACCGCTACCAACATTAAAATGCATATTAAATATATCAATTTCGCAATAAATAACCATCCTTGAAACATTACAATTCCATTTATTATCTCATTCCCTTTCAATAATAAAAATGGAATTGTACTAATTATAATGACAAACTCGATGCTGAAAACAATTTTCTTTTTTCGGCTATATGCTTTCCATTCATTCCAGCGATACATAGGTGCAAAAATCAATACTCCTATACATAATATAACTGGTACCCATTCACTTTTAAGAAATTGCCCTGAAATAACAGATAACAGTAAACAAACGAGCACACCATAATAACCTATTCTCTCTCTCATTCATACTCCCCCATTCTACTTTCCCTTTAGTATGTAACTTGCTATGCTTATAACAATTTTTAGAAAAATAACTACTACAATGACAATATAAAGACCTTTTGCAGACGACATCCATTCTTGAAAAATAGACATTTTCTCCATTTGCTTCTGACCTTCTATTAAAACAAACCCTATGACAAACGAACTAACAACAATAATGCCTATCATAATTCCAATACTTTTCTTGCTATATTGTTTCATATCATCCCAGTTATATAAAAGTACAAATACAAACCCGAAAACAGGTATGATACTGATCCATTCATTGTTTGTAAACAGGTTTAAAATGATTAATAGACTACAAGATATAACGAATCCCCAAAATCCAATTTTTTTGTGCATAAGCCCTCCTCAAATTCCATTTTTAGGATTAATTGTATTGTAACATCCATTTACCATTACAGTACATGAAATTTCACTTTTTCTTTTTCCTATACTCACATACTTTCACTGCTTTCATACAATAAACTACACGAATGCCTAAAGGATGTGAATGTTATGGGAGTTGAATTAACGCTGTTACACGCTCTCTATATTCTTTGTTTACTCACTATTATCGCCTTTTTTATTCTCCGGAAAGATACGACGATTATTTGTATCGTTTTTATCTTTTTATTAGCATTAACCGCTACAAGTTCTATCCCTCTTGCCATTAGCGGTATTTTTCAAAGTTTCATTTACGCTATTACTGAGCTATTACCAACTATATTAATCATCTCCATTATCGTATCAATGAGCAATCTACTCGTTCGTACAGGCATAAATGATACGATGATTTCACCATTTACAAAAATGATTCGTACCCCTACCCTCGCCTACTGGATTATCGGCCTTTTGATGATGACAATTTCTTTCTTCTTTTGGCCTTCCCCAGCTGTCGCTTTAATGGGAGCTATTTTATTACCCGTCGCTGTACGCGTCGGTCTTCCGCCAATTGGAGTTGCCATTGCTATGAACTTATTCGGGCACGGCATCTCCTTATCTGGTGACTTCGTTATTCAAGGTGCACCGAAATTAACAGCGGATGCTGCTGGTCTTCCTGTTTCCAGCGTTGTTTCTGCCAGTGTTCCCCTCGTAATCGTTATGGGCATTGTGACAACTTCCGTCGCATTTTTCTTCTTACGAAAAGAATTTCATACAGGCTTATCTATACAAGAATCTATTCCATCAACCGAGTCTTCTAAAACTCTCACTTCATTATCTTCTCGGACAAAAAAATGGCTCGCTATTTGCATTCCGATCGTATATGCCATCGATATCCTTTGCATGATTCAATTTAAACTACAAGGAAGCGACGCAACTGCACTTATCGGCGGGACGACTGTTATTATGATTATCATCATTTCCCTTATCGCCTACAAAGGTAATGGACTAAATAAAACGACCGATTATTTTATAGAAGGGCTCCAGTTTGGATTTAAAATCTTTGGTCCAGTTATCCCAATTGCTGCACTCTTTTATTTAGGAGATAGCGGGTTTGTGAAAATTATTGGGGACTATTTACCGAAAGGTTCACATGGAATCATTAACGACTTAGGGATCGCCTTATCTCAAACTGTCCCTTTAAACCAATATGTATCAGCGGGAACATTAACTATCGTTGGTGTCATAACAGGCTTAGATGGATCTGGCTTTTCTGGTATATCACTTGCTGGTTCGATTGCCAATCTTTTCGGAACAGCACTTGGGCATGGAACAGCTACCTTAACAGCACTTGGGCAAATTGCTGCAATCTGGACCGGAGGCGGGACTTTAATTCCTTGGGCGCTTATTCCTGCCGCTGCCATTTGTAAAGTGGATCCGTTTGAACTTGCACGCCGAAACTTTTTACCAGTTGTGATTGGCTTAATTGTCACCACCATCGTTGCGATGTTTATCCTATAACATAAGCAAGTGTTCTCTTGCTTATGTTTTTTCATTGTAAAATTCATCATGAATTGTTGGCTTTCAAAAGGGATTATGTATATGTTAGCGAAGTTATATTAGGAGAGTATTTATTTCAAAACGTTTACGAGAAACAGATTACTTCCATTCGCAAAGGGGACATAACTATGAATGAATTGATTTTCGTCTTATTAATTTGTCCATTACTTATCTTTATCGTTTCTGTTATTGGAACACGCAAGACGAAAACGTATTACGTCATGCCGATTGTAACGTTTGCTAGTTTTTTAATAATAGGTGTTATCGCCTTTACTCCAAAATTTTTCTTTTGGGTTGGCATGTACAGCATCTTCTCATTTATTGTTTCTTATATGACGCTATTGTTTGTGAAAGGATATGCGGTTGCGGAAAACGCTAAATAGTTATTAACGAGGAGATTGTCATATGATTTTTTTTGATATCGACGGAACTTTACTTGATTATGAGACCGCGGAAAGAAATGGTATTATAGATTTCTTTCAAGTATATAGTACTATTTTTTCAGATAATGAATTAGAGGCCACGAAAGTCTGGCATGAATTATCCGAAGAATATTTCAACAAATTTTTATCCAAAGAATTATCTTTTCAAGAACAACAAGGGATGCGAATGTATCATTTATTTAAAACATATGGATTAAACTTATCACCCGAGGAATCTCAGCACAGATTCAATCAATATATAGAACTATATAAGAACAACTGGACCTTGTTTGAAGATGTACACTATACATTACAGACCTTGCAGCATGGTGGACACTCATTAGGTATCATTAGTAATGGTGACTATGAACAACAAGTCGAAAAATTAACCGCTCTAAACATTCTACAATATTTCAAATGCATATTTACTTCTAGTGAAATTGGTATATCGAAACCAAACCCTGAAATTTTTCAAAGAGCTGTATTACAATCGAATCTTGAAATGAAAGATTGCTATTATATTGGCGATCGATTAGAAACAGATGCAATTAGTAGTACAGCAGCTGGAATGCAAGGGGTATGGTTAAATCGGGATAACTTGCAACTCAATTGTGATGTTCCTACTATCTGTTCTTTACATGAATTTTTAACAATAATATAAAAAAACGACCGCGTTCCCCCGCAGTCGTGTTTTTT